>JARCMD010000500.1 GCA_030248885.1 Leptolyngbyaceae cyanobacterium MP9P1.79
ACTCAGCCTACCCTCACCCTAAATCCCTCTCCCCAGGGAGAGGGACTTCAATCCGGCTCCCCTTCTCCCGCTCTGGGAGAAGGGGCTGGGGGATGAGGGCGGCTCGACATCGAGTTAACAGCTTGAGTAGCTACGTTCTTATTTGCTACTGCTACTTGCGGTTACCGCGAATCGAATTTTGAGATAGTCATCTTCCATCTTTGCGCCAGCAGGTTGTAGGGCCGCCAGAGCTTGCGGTAGCACCATATTGCGCCGATGGTTGCCAATGCGAATGTTGAGTTCGTCACCAGACTTGCTCAATTCCACCTTATCTTTGGGAATGCCAGGGAGATAGACTTCCAGGCTGTAGCTGTCTTGGTCTTGAACCACTCGCAGCGTTGTTTCCTTGTAGTAAACCTGAGCCGGATCTTCATCCCCGTAAAGCGTTTCCTTGAGGCGATCGAGGGCTGCCAATCCGCACATTTCCTCAGAATAGAGGGGCACCTCGCGCACAGGCAACGGACTAAAGTTGTCATGAATCTGCCGCCGATACTCCTGCTGGTTCTCCTTCCAGCGCACAAAAAATGGGTCTTGCACTTCATCAGGAATAATCCGGTTGGCAATCACCATGTCGGTGCTGACGTTGTAGAGGCTCAAGTAAGCGTGGGCGCGGAGGGATTCCTTAATCACCATTTTTTCAGGATTGGTGACCAAGCGCACCGAAGTTTGAGTGTTGTCTGTCAGCACTTTTTCCAACGCTTCAATCTGTTGGTAGAACTCGTAGGGCGCATCCATCACTTCATTTGTGGGCAAAGAAAAACCCGCTAATGGCTTGAAAATGGGTTCAAACAGCGGTCTGAGGACCGCAGACACCTTTTGCAATGGCTTGTAAAAGCGACGCATGTACCAGCCTGCTACCTCTGGCAAGCTCAGCAACCGCAGCGCCGTGCCCGTCGGGGCTGAGTCGATGATTAACACATCAAACTCTTGTTCGTCATAGTGGCGTTTCATTCGCACCAAGCTAAAAATTTCATCCATGCCAGGAAGAATCGCCAGTTCTTCGGCTTCGATGCCATCCAACCCACGGGCTTGCAAAACCTGGGTAATGTAGCGCTTCACGGCTCCCCAGTTGCCTTCTAGTTCCATCAAGGCATCCAGTTCTGCCCCCCAAAGGTTGTCGCGGACAGGCTTGGGGTCGTGCCCCAGTTCCATATCAAAGCTGTCTGCTAGGGAGTGAGCAGGGTCGGTGCTGAGGACGAGGGTGCGATGCCCCATTTCCGCACAACGCAACCCGGTTGCGGCTGCCACAGAGGTTTTGCCCACGCCGCCTTTGCCCGTCATCAAAATCACTCGCATGGACACGCCCCAGATGATAATTGTTTACATATCCTTACTTTACAAGGTCTCGCGAGGGAGCGTGGGCAATGACGATCGACAAAAACAGCATTGATCATCAAGAACTAGTGCGCCGAGTGGCAGCACAAACTGAGCCGGGGCAACAGCGGAGGCGATCGTTTCTACCACCCTAGAGGAAATCTACGCAGCAATTGCCCAGGGAGAAAGTGTCACGTTGCAGAATTTTGGTAAGTTTTATGTGCGATCGGCACCGGAGAAATGGGTGTTCAAGCACTTACAAAGGAGATGGGTAATCTGAATGCGATGGGCACCCGATCGCTGGATACCTGATCAAACACCTTCTTAACAAATACCTAAAATCCGTCTAGCCTAGAGTGAGCATGAACTTTAGAGTAATCACGAGCTTTCGGGAGATATAGAATGCCAACAAGTGTTGAAGGAATCTACCGCAACGGTCGCATAGAACTTCTAGAAAATCCCCTTAACATCCCTGAGGGAGCTTTGGTAATTGTTACATTCCTGAGAAAAAATGATATTGATTTAGCATCTCAAGGAATTGACAGAGAGCAGGCTAGAGTGTTGCGGGCAAATCTAGCTACCTTTTCAGAGGGTTGGGACAACCCTGAGATGAGTATTTATGACGACTACGATGCAGCCAAAGCCAACCATTAAGCGAGGCAATGTGGCTCTCGTGCTTTTCCCAAATTCTGACCTAAGTTCTGCTAAAACGCGACCTGCCTTAATCCTGCAAGCGGATAACCTACAAACGGGACTACCCCAGATTATTGTTGCGATGGTTACTAGCCAAATGTTTCGAGCAGGTCATCCCAGTCGCGTAACTATTTTGCTTAATTCTCTAGAGGGGCAGCAGTCAGGTTTGCTCACAGACTCGGTTGTCATGACAGACAATCTAGCAACGATCGCACTGTCAGCCATTTATCGTGTGATTGGCTCACTACCAACACCAGATATTGATGAGGCGTTGAGGCATACACTCAGTTTGTAGTGGTGCCAGGTTGTGGTGATGCAACGGGCTGAATAATTAGTACCAATGCTGGACAATGTCAATCTCTTTTACACATTAATGAAAGTAGCCTGTCCTTTTGCTACCGTAGCTAAAATAGCTAAAACCTTCGGGACTAAAGGCTTTAAATCTGCCAAACGATTAGATGTTGCTTGCAAAACAATGACTGCAATATCAAGTTGTGGCAAGTTTTGTTGAAACGATAAGTTGCGATCGACGGTAATGAAAACATCAAACTCTGCTTCTGCAAGCGTAAGAAGTTGACCATTCTTGATTCCTGCCCATCCCATTTGCGGAACTGTTCTTACTTCATGGTCGATAAACTCTCTCGTGAGCTTGCGATCGATGCACTCATCTAGCAGAAGCTTCATGCCATACCAACAAGTTGCTTTCCAGCCTCTTCAAGAAAGGAGATAACCTGTTCCTTGGTCACCGTTGGAAATCCATCTAAAAAATCGCCTATGGATTCGCCCGCTTTGAGATAGTCCAGAAGCGTCTGAATGGGAACTCTAGTTCCGGCAAAGACTGGAGTCCCACCCATAATTTCAGGGGATGCACTAATAATTGAGGAGTCTTTAGGCATAGGTCCTTGCTCTCCGGGTTTCATACTCACGCAGTTTAACAATTCTCGTGAGATAAACGAGGTATTATGATCTCTCCTAGTCGATGGGCACACATTGCTTATTCCATCCTAGAAACATCGTAAGAATTTTTAACACAAACTCTCATAAAATCGGTTTAGTGTAACAAGTTAGGCATGTTTTTCTTGTTTCGCCAACCTACTGGGGGTGGATTACTACGATTTAAGTCAGCCTTTAGATTCTGGAACCCTCCCAGCGCGATAATTTTGAAGGAGTGGTGACTTCCGTCAGCTTTGGTGGGGGGCTATCCTTCAAAATTCACCCTCGAAGGTGGCAACAGCAACCGAGATTTTTCAGTCAGCGACACTTTGATAGGAAATTTAGCATGAGCAGCAACTTAGCCACGAAATTACGTGAGGGAACCAAAAAGTCCCATTCTATGGCCGAAAATGTCGGCTTTATCAAGTGCTTTTTGAAGGGGACGGTGGAAAAAAACTCCTACCGTAAGCTTGTCACTAACCTTTACTTTGTCTATTCGGCGATGGAAGAAGAATTGGAGCGCCATCAGCAGCACCCAATTATTGCCAAAATCTATTTTCCAGTATTGAACCGCAAAGCCAGCCTGGAAAAAGACCTCTACTTCTATTACGGTCCGAACTGGCGGGAACAGATCGAACCCTCAGCCGCTGCCACAGCCTACATCCAGCGGATTCACGGTATCTCCAATTCTGACCCCGAATTGCTGGTTGCCCATTCCTACACCCGCTACTTGGGTGATTTGTCGGGCGGACAAATCCTGAAAGGCATTGCCCAACGGGGGATGAACCTATCCGATGGGCAAGGAACCGCGTTCTATGAGTTTCCTGAGATTGCGGATGAGAAGCAGTTCAAAGCTGATTATCGGCAGGCGATGAATGATTTGCCAGTAGATGAGGCGACAGCCGATCGCATTGTGGATGAAGCTAATTCTGCCTTTGGCATGAACATGAAGATGTTCCAAGAGCTAGAAGGCAACCTGGTCAAGGCGATCGGGCAAATGCTCTTTAGCACCCTCACCCGTCGGCGCACGAAAGGCAGCACCGAAGAACTGGCAACCTCTGAAGGTTAAAATTAAAGCTCTGTTTTGTTAACACGCTTGCTGGTGCAATCCATCAGCAAGCGTCATTTTTGGGAACCCCTTAAATCCGATGGCTGCAAAAATTCCGGTTACCGTGATCACTGGCTTCCTCGGCAGTGGTAAAACTACCTTAATTCGTCATCTGCTGCAAAATAACCAGGGCCGGCGTATTGCGGTGTTGGTGAATGAATTTGGGGAGTTGGGCATCGATGGTGAGTTGTTGCGATCGTGCCAAGTCTGTCCAGAAGAGCCTGAAGCACCAGAGACGGAAATCCCACCAATCGTCCTACCCGTCAACGTGAACCCCGTCAATATTATTGAACTGACGAATGGTTGCCTCTGCTGCACAGTCCAGGAAGAATTTCTACCCACGATGCTGGAACTGCTGAAACGGCGCGATGAGTTGGATTGCATTTTGATTGAGACTTCAGGGTTGGCGCTGCCCAAGCCGTTGATTCAAGCCTTTCGCTGGCACGAGATTTGCAATGCTGCCACGGTGGATGGCGTGATTACAGTGGTGGACTGTGAAGCCGTCACCGCTGGAACGTTGGCAATGGACTTGCAAGCTGTGGAAGCGCAACGGCAAGCCGACCCCAGCTTAGACCACGAAACGCCGCTTCAGGAGTTGTTTGAAGACCAGTTGGCGTGCGCCGACCTGATTGTGTTGACCAAAACTGATTTGGTGGATGCCGCAGCCCAAGCGGACGCGCTGAGCCTGATCCAACCAGAGCTTTCCCGATCGGTGAAAATTGTGCCGAGCCAGCAGGGGTGGCTTGACCCCAGTTTATTGCTGGGCTTCCATGCCGCTGTGGAGGAGCATCTGGACGATCGCCCCAGCCACCACGACACGGAAGAAGACCACGACCACGACGACGAAATTGGCTCCACCCATGTGATCCTCGATCGCACCTTTGACCCCGTTCAGCTTCAGGCAAAACTGGCATCCTTGGTGCAGGAACAGGAAATTTACCGGGTAAAAGGTTTTGTTGCTGTTCCCAACAAATCGATGCGTCTGGTGATGCAGGGCGTGGGAACCCGCTTCGATCGCTACTATGATCGTCCCTGGCAAACCGAAGAACTGCGGCAAACGCGGCTCGTGTTCATTGGGCGGGCGATCGATTCTACAGCGATCGAGGCTCAGTTGGTCGCGTTGCCTTAGGAGATTTCCAGAAAATGTTATACCAAAGAATGTAGGGGTGAAGCATTCGGTAAATAAGCTTTGGAATTGACCAAAAGATCACTGCCCGAATGCTTCACTCGTGCAGGGGTGAATTTTTCTCAGAAATCTCCTAAGTTGGAGATTTGGTAAGGGCGAAGCAGTCGGGCAAAAAGCTTTGGAATTCAATCAAAGACTTTTGCCGACTGCTAAGTGCAAATCACACGCTTCACGAACGCCCCTACAGCGGGGCTGCTTGATGTTATTTAATCCACGATTCCCTAATACAGAATTGCCCCTCGATTGTAGGCGTTGACGAAGCTAGTGTAGTCGTACTCCACTTGGGCGGCGTAGTCCACAGCAAAGTTGACAATTTCATCCTTGAAGCCCGACTTGTTAGTGCCGATCGCATCTGAGATTTCCTTATCTTCGCTGTAGGGCATAATGCTGGGGTCATAGTCCTTGTCTGCTAAGGCGTGGTTCTTGGCTAAAACCTTACCCTGATAAGTGACCGCATCTATGAACTGAGACTTGCTCGATAGCCGCAAGTAGTCAAAGTCAGCCTGGTAGGGAGATTTTTCCCGAATCATATAGGGAATGTTGTTGACGGTGGTGTAACCCACTAGCACATCAGCATTATTGAGCATCGCTTTCAGCGTCATGGCGACTCGCTTGCCTTGGTGGTAGCTGTAGGTGGAAGCGGGTAAGCGCTCTGGAGCCGCGATCGACACCGCACTTGCCACTTCTTGCTTCATCTCCAAAATCCGATCGTCACTCCCCGCGCTGCTCGGACCTTCGATGAGCAGAAAATAGCGATACCGTCCTAAGCTGCCCGTTCCTGAACCCAGCTTCAACCGCACATCCTTCAAGGTATAGTAGCTGCTACTATAACGCTTGCTGCTAGAAATTGATGCAACATAGGAACTCATGGCTGAAGCAATGCTGCTGTAAACACTATTGGAAACCGGCTGTAGTTCACTGCTTGTTTTGAAAACCCGTCCCGCAGACGTGACCGTTGTGTATTTATCTAGGAAATCACTGCGCGTCTGTCCACTGGCTTTCTGGATCAAGTCTTTTACATAGCCGCTCGTGTTGTTGGTGTCCAAGCGGTAGGATTTCTCCTCATCACTTCCCTTGAAGTCATTCAATTTATTGATATAGGCATCTAGGAAAGCCCGGACGACATCTTGCCGATCGCCCGCACTCAACCCCCGCTCCTTCGCTGCCAGCATAATGCCAACCGCCATGCGTTGCACATCCCAGATATAGGGGCCGAGATACCCTTCATCAAAGTCCGTCGTGTCAAACACATTATTGCCGCTGCTGTCCCGAAATGCCCCCATATTTTGTAGGTGCATATCCCCTTCCAACCAAACCGCCGTATTGCTGTAGGTGACAAACCGCGACATGGGCATGGCGGCCAAATCTCGGTAGAAAATGTGGGCAGTGCCCCGATAAAACGCAAAGGGACTCACTGCCATTTTTTGCATCTTAGTCGCTAATTCCTGGGGCAACTGAGCAGCAAAGGGATGGTTGAACTGATAAACTTCGCTCTCCACCCAAGGTGCGCGAGGTGCAGCAGCTTGGGCGATCGGTTGATGCAACATCAATAAAGCGGCGATCGATACAAGGGTAGATAGAATTCTGCTTATGATATTACCTCTAAGCTGCTGTGATTAAGCCTTAAGCTAGTTTAAAGACTTGCCCGGAGTCATTAAAACTGGCGCATTTAATTCTGAAAAAGTGGCTCTTAGGAATGGGAATTAAATAAGATCCACTGTCTATGTCTCAAGAAGATTGCCCTCAGCCTCTAGCTCCTGCTCCCTGAGGGAACAGGGGGAACCAGAATCTGGACTCCCGATCCCTGGGAAGTGGGTTGAAGTGAGGGTAAATCCGGATCTTGTTTAATCCACGATTCTTAAAACAATACTTCGGACAGTTTTTGTGGAGGTGCTGGAAACCCTGTTTTACAGCCAATATAGACCCTCACCCTAAATCCCTCTCCCAAGAGGGGAGAGGGACTTCAATCCGGCTCCCCTTCTCCCAGAACGGGAGAAGGGGTTGGGG
>JARCMD010000501.1 GCA_030248885.1 Leptolyngbyaceae cyanobacterium MP9P1.79
AATTCCGGCTCCCTTCTCCCCTAGGGAGAAGGGTTGGGGATGTAGCTTGCTTCCCGAAGGGTGGGCGGATCGGAGATCTGCAAAAGTGAGATGCTCCCTAAATGACACTCATATGAATGACAAATCATGCATGGTAAATCATGAGTGGCTCCTAACAAATGCTCAACGACACATGACCAATAGCTAATGACAAAACCCTCAAGCTCTGCTCGCCCTTCTCCTGGAAAGACTTTAACCCGTTGGCTGTTCTGGAGCTTTGCCTTTGTGATCACTACCACGGTTTCAGCCTCTGTGGGCGCAACGCTGGCGCTGCTGACTCCCCTATCGCCAATGATTGCTCCATGGGAGCAGGAGCGTCCGGCTAAGAACGACATGTGGAGCAGTATTCTGCAATACCGGGTGTCTCGTCCCGTGAATATTTTGGTGATGGGTGTCGATCGCGTCCTCAACGTGCCTGATAATTCACCAGAGATTTTTGCCGGACGCAGCGATACGATGCTGCTGGTGCGGGTAGACCCCAATGACAACTCGGTGAGTTTGCTCTCGATTCCCCGTGATACCCAGGTGGACATTCCTGGCATTGGGATCACCAAAATTAATGATGCTAACCCCAGCGGTGGCCCAGCTTTGGCAGCCCGGACGGTGAGTCGCACTCTCAACAATGTGCCGATCGATCGCTACGTGCGAGTCAGCACCCAGGCATTTCGAGAACTGGTTGACCTCCTAGGCGGCGTAGATGTTTTCGTTCCCTACCCCATGGTCTATGTTGACCAGACCCAAAAGCTGAAAATCAATTTGGCTCAGGGCTGGCAGACCCTGAATGGGGATCAAGCCGAACAATTTGCGCGATTCCGCAAGGATGCTCTGGGAGATATTGGGCGGGTGCAGCGGCAACAAGCATTGCTGAAGGCCCTGCGGGAGCGGCTCACCAGCCCCACCGTGTTGCCTAAATTGCCGCAAATTGTGCGAGTGATGCAGAAGTATGTTGACACTAATCTCAGCCTCGAAGAAATGTTGGCGTTGGTCAATTCTGGGCTGAAGCTCGACCAGGAACATTTCAAACAGGTGTTGCTACCGGGCCGCTTTAGCACCCCGGATGAATACGTCGCCAGCTATTGGATTATGGACCCGCTGGGCCGCGATCGGATCATGCGCGATTACTTCAAACTTGGTTCCGCCTATGCCACAGCCAATGAAGCCACCAATGCTTACCCGCCGCTGAAAGACTTGAGAATTGCGATTCAAAATGCCTCTGGACGGCCTCAGTTATCTCGCCAAGTTGAGCAATATCTCGCCGCCCAAGGGTTCAACAACCTCTATCTGCTGCCAGACTGGACTGACCAACAGCGTCAGACGCAAATCATTGTGCAACAGGGTGACTTGGAAGGAGCTATGGCCCTCAAGAAGGTGCTAGGAGTGGGGGCGATCGATGCAGCTTCCGTGGGGGATTTAGAGTCAGATCTCACGATTCGCGTGGGCAAAGACTGGACTGGCACCCTTGCTCAACCGATTCAGTGAAGTAGGTGTTGGTTGATTGGGCCAGCGATCGGAATTAAGGAGATTCCTGGAAAAGTTTATACCAGGCACCGGAAGGGCGAAGCATCCGAGCAATGACCTTCTGGTCGATTCAAGGGCTTGTTTACCGGATGCTTCGCCCCTACAGGGGTAACATCTTGCCCGGAAATCTTCTAAACCAGTCGTAACGATCGCCCGAATGCTTCGCATGTGTAAAGTTTAGGCACTGAGACACTATCTTATCTGCAACTCCATCACTCCATTACCCCATCACTTCTAAGGAAATTATTAAACCTACTCCAGATCCAACGAATTAGGTCGCCAAATCGCATCTGCAACCTGGCACACATCCCGCAACTCTTGCACATCATGCAAACGCAACACATCGGCACCCCCCACGATCGCCGCACAACAAGCTGCCGCCGTCCCCCATACCCGTTTCTCTGGCTCTGGTTGCTGAAGAATTTGCCCAATAAAAGACTTACGTGATGGCCCCACAAGAAGCGGATACCCCAAACTCCGCAACGTAGGGAGATGGCGAAGGATCGCTAAATTTTGGGCGTAGGTTTTGGCAAAACCGATTCCTGGATCAATCAAAATTTGGGTGCGATCGATGCCAGCCGCCACAGCAGCCTCAATTCTTTCCTGTAAAAATTGCCGAATCTCGCCCATTAAATCCTGGTACTGCGTCAACTGTTGCATAGTTTTAGGCGTACCCCGCATGTGCATCAGGACGATCGGCACTCCCAATTTCGCCACAGTCGGCAGCATCTCAGCATCAAAAACTGCGCCTGAAATGTCATTTACCCAATCTGCTCCAGCGTCGATCGCTGCTTGGGCGACTGCTGCGCGAGTGGTATCGATCGAAATCGGGATGTGTAAGGAAACAAAATCTGCGTTCCCAGTTCGCAAGGCTTCAATCACAGGCACGACCCGATTTAATTCCTCAGTGACCGAAATCTCCTCAGACTGCGGTCGAGTGGACTGACCCCCAATATCCAACACATCAGCCCCAGCACTAGCTAAACGATGAGCCTGTGCCAGAGCAGTTTCCAACGTATTAAACCGCCCTCCATCGCTGAAGCTGTCTGGGGTGACGTTCAGGACTCCCATCAGGTAAGTGCGGCAACCCCACTGAAAGTTTGTATCTCTAATCACTAAAGAAGACGAAGGCAGGGAAAGGTCTGTTGAGGCAGAAACAGGGCGGTAATCCATATCGTAAGTTGTGAGAGTCGGGTAAAGATTTGATCTATGATCGAATCAAAGATGATCATTTTTTAAAGCAAATCCAAATCTTCAAGGGAGACCTATGAATTCTATGAGATCTGTTCTACGGAACGTCTGCCTGACACTTGTTACAGCCATGCTCGTAATGAGCAGCTTTTTCTTAGGTGTGCCTTCTGCGGCCGCCGAAACCTACACGGTTAAATTGGGCGCTGATAACGGTATGTTGGCCTTTCAACCCGCCACAGTCACCATTAAACCCGGCGACACGGTGAAGTGGGTAAACAATAAGCTTCCCCCACACAACGTCATGTTTGATGAGAAGAAAGTTCCGGCTGATGCTGTGGCGATGGTTGGAGAGTTGTCCCATGCCAAGCTGCTGATGTCCCCCGGACAGGATGTGGAAACCACATTTCCCGAAAGCACCCCTCCTGGTGAGTACACCTACTATTGCTCTCCCCACCGGGGTGCTGGCATGGTCGGCAAAATCATTGTCCAAGGCTAATTTAGCCTAATCAATTGAGTTCGAGGGGTTGGCAACGACGCTAACCCCTTTTTAATGGCATTTTATTTTTAATGACAAGATGTGAGAAACATTGTGTTGAAAAGGCTGATAACTCTGGTCGGACTAGTTGTGATGCTTTGGTTTGGTGTTTGGAATTTTCCTGCGTGGACCGGAGAAATGGCAACAGGCAGTCAAATCTTTAGTGCCAATTGTGCCAGTTGCCACATAGGAGGCAATAACGTCATTTTGAAAGACAAAACGCTCCAGCAGTCAGCCCTGGAAAAGTACCTCGATCGCTACAATGAGGAACCCTTGGCAGCCGTCATCTATCAAGTCAGTCACGGCAAAAATGCGATGCCAGCATTTGGGGGGCGCTTAACTGACGAGGAAATTCGAGATGTGGTCACCTACGTGTTACGGCAGGCAGAGCAGAACTGGAAGGATTCTTAGCAGGTCATGGACACAGGAAGTTTCAGAAAAATTCCCCATCGTGTTGTATGACTCCACTACGAGTCTATTGCTACCGCTGTCGTCGATCGCTGGGAGGGATTACCATTTCAGGTATGTCGCAATTGTGTTGTTCAGTTAGAAGCACAGGGAACTATGATTACTACCTCAACCGCTATTGAAAATGAACGCATGATCCAGAGCATTCTCCAAGAGCGAGAAGGCGGCGAAAGAGAGGTCGATACGCCAGTGGGTCAAGTAGACTTACTCACCGATGATCAGGTGATTGAAATTAAGCATGTCAGTGATTGGAAAGAAGGCGTTAAGGTCAGTGTCTATGCGGTCTTCTTTCCAGACAGAGAGCCTCGGTTACATTTATTTGGCGGCTACAGCAAGGATACCAAGGCGATCGTTGAGGACGTTTGTCAGAAATTGGCAATAGCCGTGACGTGGGAGCGCAACCCATTTTAGTTGGGTTCCCAAATTTTTCTAAGAGGGAAATTGGGTAATCTGAGGCGTTGACACTAGGGTAATTACCGTGACTTCTGGAGGGCAGAAGAAACGTCCAGGCAGATAGGTTCCCAAACCCCGATTCACATACAAACTGTTGGAACCAATCCGGTGAAAGCCCTCTGACCATTCCCAGTGCTTCACCGCTCTGTAACAGGATTTAAGGTAAGGAATCTTGCGTCGTATGGGCTTCGGGAGACTCCGGTAGAAGGACTTCACCAATTGCGGCACCGGGCCAAACTTGGGCAGCACCACCTGTCCTCCGTGGGTATGCCCTGAAAGTTGTAAGTCAACGCGCCACTTGCTCAAGGGTTCAGCACTGTCGGGGTTGTGAGATAGCACAATGCGCGGCACGGTCGGGTCTAACTGGTTTAGAGTCAGGGCTGGGTTAAATTCAGATGACCAGAAATCTGGCAATCCCACCAAAGCTAGTTGAGGATGCAGCGGATAGGCAATCTGGTTCCATAGGACTCGAATATCAACATCACTTAAGGCTTGGATGATTTCTGCTTTGGAACGACGGTAGTGTAGATCGTGGTTCCCCAAGACAGCAAAGGTTCCGCCCCGGCTCTGCAAATGTTTGAGTCGTTTTGCTAAGGCGTGAATCGGTTGGGGATCATCGGTTACAAAGTCGCCTGTAAGTAAGACGAGATCTGGATTCGCCGCATTGCTGGCATCGATCGCCTCTGCCAACAATTCTTCCGACAGGCGTACCCCATCGTAATGAAAATCTGATAAGTGAACGAGTTTACACCCCTCTAAGGCTACAGGTAGCCCAACGATCGCAACGGTAGGGGTTTCAACACTCAGCGAACCTGACATTAGCTTATGCATTGCTTTAGCTTAACTAAATTAACCCTAAGCTAGATGGATTTAAAGATGAGCTTTCTCCGTGTTTTCACTTATAGCTGTGACAAAGGATTCCTGTAGTCTATTGAAGTTACTGAATTATAACGTTTAGCATCAAAAATCAATTTTTGACCCTATCCAGCGTTAGATATTTATAACTCTCTAAAAGCTCAATGCTTTGTGAAGCTCCGACTGAGCATTGATGAAGCTTATTTGAGGCAGGGTATAGTCGCAACTTTAAAGGGAAAAGTAAATAAAGATGTTTTTTAGAGCAGGTATCTCATACTAACTACTTCGTGGCGCACTGTTCGCATTACGTATAGGTGAGGTGCTAGTACAGACCTTCTCTATCAGAGGTTACGTAATTATCTGAGTCCGATCGTGGTTGATTCTGAATCCTTTGGTATTGTCAGCTTCGATTTTTAGATAATTAGTTTTTAACTTGTTTTTCATGGTTCAGTGACATTTTCTAGTTTCTTTAATCAGGAGTGGGAGTCATTCAGTGAAAGGGTCTAAACAATACGCCGTAAGCAGTGCTTTTCAGGGTTGCCTTCGCCCCATCGCATTAGCCGCATTAGTTGCAGGGGGATTTCTTTACGTAGCAGCCCCTGTCCGTTCTCAAACGGCTGCTGGCACAACGATCAATAACACGGCAAACGCCACCTACACTGATCCCAATAATCCCGGCACCACCATCAACGCCACATCCAACACCGTAACGGTGACCGTGGTGGAAATTGCCGGGATTACGGCGACCCCCGCTGCTTTAACAGATGCTAACGGCGGTACTGTTCTACCCAACGACATTTTGAACTACGACTTCAGAATCACGAACGTGGGGAATGACCCCACTCGCTTCTTCTTGCCAGGAACCGCCAGTTTAGGAATTAGCCCCGCGACTCAGGGCACCGCTCAGGTGATTGGTTTTCAAAATGCAGCGGGTGTCTTCACAGCCTTTGCCCCCGTCAATATTCCCGCAGGAGGCACTACTACCGATGTCTTAGCCTTCACCATCCCTGGAAATACCCCTGGTTCTGTTCCAGCCGGATTCTCGCTCGTGGTGCGAGTGCCTGTGACCGTGAATGCCTTGGCTCCCGCAGGGGCAGCCATTCGAGTGCAGTATGGCGATGTGCCCCCGAACGATAATAGTGCGGCAACGCAAAACCAACCCGCTCCTGGTGCCCCTACTCCTATTCAACTGCTCACACTGGACAACCCGAATGGCGCGATCGGAGAGTCCGCTGGCGTACTACCGGCTGCTAGTGAAAGGCAAGCCAGTGTGTTTCAACAAATTTTGGTCGGCTCCCAACCCCAAGCCTTTGCGGCAATTCTGAAGACGAGTGGTGCCTATGTGCCCAATACAGCGGCACTCACTGACGATTTATTGACCTATAATCTCTCGGTGCGAGTTGACCCAACGGCTCCCGCAGGCAGTGTGGGACTGACTCCGGCTCCCCTAGCTGGCACTCCGATTAATCTCGGCGGTGTGCCCAATACTATTCGCATTCTGGTTTCCGATGCGATCCCGGCTGGAACGGTATTAAATGCGGCTCCCGTTGCCCCTGCGGGCTGGACAGTGGTTTACACCACCTCTCCAACAGCGACGGTCGCCAACGCTGCGGCTTGGTCAATAACTCCGCCCGGTGCTTTCCCGGCCCCCACCATTACGCGGGTTGGTTTCATCAACGACGGCCCGATCGCCCCCTCTGCGACACCGATTACGGGCTTCTCGTTCCAAGTTGTCACAACCAATGCCACGGGCACGTCATTCACGATCGCCAACATTGCCCAGGTGTTTGGTGAAACTGACGGTGTTCCCCCTGGCCCCAACACGCTGATCTATGACGAATCAGGCGACACAAACCCCACCAATGTCAATGACAATGGCACCCCTGGCTCAAATGTCCCCAACACTGGGGTGGCTAATCCACCTGTGGATGGGGTGGACAACAACAACACCAACACGGGGACAGGCCCGGGCGGTGAAGACAACGTGTTTACGATCGCCACTCCTGGCACGATCCTCAACGGGCCCAATGGTCAGCCCGCAGCGGTGGGTCCGACCAACAACAATGACGACTTTACGAACCAATCGACTCCGATTCCAGCGGGGACGGCTCCAGGTTCAACGATCGATCCGGCTCCGGTTACATTCACCAATACGGTCAACAACCCAGCCCCCCCTGGTGGAACTACCTTAACCAATGTCTTGCTGGTGCCGGATGATGGGGCCGCTACGGGCACCTTGCCGATTGGAACCCTGGTCACAGTCACGCTGGGCGGAACTTCAGTAGTTTATACCTACAATGGCACTGACTTTATTTTCACGTCAGGCGGAGCGCCACTCTTGATTCCTAGTTTGGCACCTAGCACCTCGGTGAACTACACGGTGACGGTCGATCTGCCATCAGGGACACCGCTCTCAACTGATACCGGAAATGGCTTCCCTGTCCCTATCTTTGCCTTTGTGGATACGAACGGCAATGGCAGACCGGATGCAGCAGACACCACTCAGAATGCGACGATCGATCGCCTCTACACGGGATTCCTGCGCTTAGTTAAAGAGGCACAGATTCTAGGTACAGATGGCATAACGGTTTTAGTACCCTTTACCCAGACCTCGGCTCTGCTGGGTCCACAATTCGCTCCCGGTCGTTTTCTGGAATATCGCATCACTTACACCAACATCTCCAGCCCTCCCGCTGGATCTGGAAATGTGATCCTCAACGCCAACGCGGTGGTGATTACTGAAAATGGTGTGACTGCGCCAAACAACTGGGCCCTCGATAACCCTCCGACACCGGACGGCATCATTGACACCAGCAACGTCGTGGGTAGGGCAACGGCAACCAGCGGCACGATCACCTACTCGCCCGCTGGCGATCAAACGGGCACCACGGCGGCAACGGATGTGACGCAATACGTCAACACCCCTGCTGGCACAGTTGCTCCCCAAGCTAATGGCACCTTCATTTTCCGGCGGCGCTTCAACTAGGAACCCGTTGCAAGGAAATAGGGAAGCAAAGGTGACTATCGCCTTTGCTTCCTCTTTAGATTTGAGTGTTGGAACAAACTGAAACGCGCAAGCTAAACATGATTGCCTCAAGAGATACACAGTGATGAAACCATTAATTGGACGATCGATCGGGATTTTAGGATTTTTGCCCTGCTGCCTAGGGATGTTGGCTCTATCCAACCTGGGGGCAGCAGTTGCCCTTGCCCAGACCCAAGCACCAACACAAATCGCCCAGCGGCAACCAGCTCCCGTGCAGCTTGTGCTTGTGGGAGAAAAGCAGATCCGCCAAAAGGATGCTGAGGGCAAGGAAAAGGTGACTTGGCAAGCCTTTAGCCCCCAATCGGCGGTGCAACCAGGGGATGTGATTCGTTACACCCTCAACAGCAAAAACACGAGCGATCGTCCCGTCAAAAACTTAGTCGTTACCCAGCCTGTTCCCCAGCGCACCATTTTTATCCTGAACTCAGTGACAGCAGCCCAGGAGAAAAGTATTGCGGTGGTTTATAGCATTGATGGGGCAAAGAGCTTTGTAGAAAAGCCCATGGTTCCGGTTAAATTGCCCGATGGCAAGACGGTGAATCAGCCTGCCCCAGCCCAGGCTTACACCCACATCCGCTGGACATTCAACCAAGCCATTCCGGCTAAGACGACGGTGAGTGTTACGTATCAAGTGAAGGTGCGCTAAGCCATGTTTGACCTTTGTTGGAGCCTGAAGTAGCCGTGGGAATAGCCCGATCGCCCTCTTCTATATCTCGTCGTTTATCCCCCAAAATTTGGGGGTTGGCAATCATGGCGTTCGTAGCCACTCTCTTGCCCTCGGCTGCTCAAGCTCCGGTGCAGGCCCAGAGTGTTACCTCCACGTCCACCAACCTGATTAACCGAGCCTCCTACACCTACACCGATGGCATCGCAGGCGGAGTCAGGATCACGGGCATTACGGGGCAGGTGGTGAATGTGGTCTCGCAATTCACCGATCCCATTGGCAGGATAACCGGGTGCGCTGGGGAAACCCTCCCGGATTACAACGGGTTCACAGTCGGACTCTATGAGCCAAATTTGGCTGACCCAACGGGAACGGAAATTGGAACCCCCGTGGCGTTGACCACCACGTCCCTGCCTGCCGCAAATGGCATCCCCGCAGGGGTGGCTCCCAACGGGCAAAACAGCAATCCTTTTTCCCTCACCAGTAGCAGCGGTGGCCTTTACGGCTTCCTGCTTGATCCAGCGCGGGGGCAATTGGATCAGGGCAGAGTTTACATTCTGGTGATCAATCCCCCTGTGGGTTCCATCTATAACCAGCGCCGATTTCGCCTCACGATCGGCACTCGCAATGGGAATCTCATTTCCTACACGGTGAGCGCGATCGATGGCAAGCCGATTACGGGCAACGACAGCATCACCTCAGTCAGCGGGACGATTCAACTGCGCTCCGACAATCGAGGCATTCTCTCAGCCCTGTTAGGCGTGAACACCAGTGTGTGTCAAGACCAAGAAATTCAAATCCTCAAAACGGGCGATCGGGCAGCGGCTGAGCCTGGCGACACGGCGATTTATCGGCTAGTGGTGCGAAACCTTTCCAGCGCCCCTGTCACTAATTTAGTGGTGACGGACACCCTACCTCTGGGTTTTAGCTTTGCTGATAACTCAGCGCGGGCGGAATTGGCAGGGCAGCCAGTAACCGTGACTGCCGATCGCACAGGTTCCACGGTGACGTTCAAAATCCTGGGAACGCTCCCGGCGGCCACCGCTGCCAATGCATCTCTGGCGCTCAATATTGCCTACGCTGCTACCCTCAGCCCCGATGCGGTGCGCGGAACGGGACAAAACTCGGCGATCGTCCAGGCACAACGCACCGATAATTTGCGCTCAGTCAGAGACGGTCCAGCAATCTACCGCCTGCGGGTGCAGCCCGGCATTCTTTCCGATTGCGGCACCATTATTGGGCGGGTATTTGTGGATAAAAACTTTGATGGCGAACAGCAACCGGGAGAGCCAGGAGTTCCCAACGCGGTGATCTTTATGGATGACGGCAATCGGATTGTGACGGATGCTAACGGCTTGTACTCCGTGCAAAACGTGATCGCTGGTAGCCGCACCGCTGTGCTGGATCTGAGTTCTCTGCCGGGCTATACCCTCGCCCCCAACCTTTATTTCATCGAGCGAAATTCTCAGTCGCGTCTCGTGCGGTTGGAGCCGGGGGGCCTAGTGCGAATGAATTTTGCCGTGACTCCCACCTTTAAGGAGGTGAGCGGACGATGAAACGTATTCCGACGAAACCCTGGATTTTTTGGTTGGGCACAACGGTTGAGGCGATCGGCTTCCTGCTTTTGCCTGTGTTGACTCAAGCGGCTGAGGTGCCCTCTCCATCTCTCACTGAGACAGCGACCCAGCCGATCGTCGCCACTCCCACGCCGACAGAGCCGACCTCGGCGGCAGTCCCAACGGCTGACTCAACTCAAGCTGAAGCTGGAAAAAGTGATCCAGTTGCGCCTGCGAGTCCTGCGCTTGCGAGTCCTGCACCTGCGATCGGTTCCCCTCAGACTAATCCCGTTCCCACCCCTCCTGCGGCGGTTCCATCCGTCCAAACCGTTCCGACAAGTGCGCCGCCAGCCGTTTCCCAAGGTGCGCCCGCTTCCAGTCCTGCTGTTCCCTTCACTGGCATTAGAATTCTGGCTCCTACGCCTGATGCAGTGGTGGATGTGCCAGCAACCAGCGTCGTCCTGCAATTTGCCATTGGCACCAAGGTGCAACTGCGGGTGAATGGCGTGTTGGTGGATGAAGCGGCGATCGGGCGCACCGAAAAAGACACCAGCACGAATTTGGTGACGCAGACCTGGTATGGCGTAACCTTGCGGGAAGGGGAAAATACGATCGAGGCGACGGTGGTGGGCAGTCAAGCCCCTGCGGTTTCTTTGAAAGTGCAACTTACAGGTTCTCCCAAGGGCTTGAAAATTAGTTCTGTGGAGTCCCGGATTCCTGCCGACGGGCGATCGACGGCCACCATCCAGGGACAACTGCTGGATGCAGCAGGCAATCGCGCCAATCGTGACTTGATGGTAACTCTGACGGCTAGCTTGGGAGAATTTATCGGGGCAGATGCGGACACTGACCAACCAGGATTTCAGGTGAAAGCGACTCAAGGACTGTTCACGGCTCAGTTGCGATCGTCCCTCGAAGCGCAAACCGTGCGAGTGCGGGCCAACACCCCCAATTTTGAAGCCTTCACCCAACTTCAGTTCGAGACGAACTTGCGACCCTCGATCGTCACTGGGGTGATTGATTTTCGGGTGGGAGCGCGGGGCACAGATTTCTATCGCAGTTTCCGCGAGTTTCTGCCGCCGGATGGCAACAATCGCACCCAAGTAGATCTGCGATCGTCTGTCTTCGCCACTGGCAGAATTGGCGAATGGCTCCTCACCGGCGCTTACAACAGCGATCGTACCCTCAACGAAGACTGTAACGGCAACTCTCGCCTCTACCGAGATGTGCAATTCTGCGACCAGAAGTACCCCGTCTATGGCGACAGTTCTACCTTTGGCACCATCACCCCTTCCCAAGACAGTTTGTATTTGCGCTTTGAGCGATCGGCAAAAACTCCCGGTGCTGACCCCGACTTTGCCATGTGGGGCGACTACGACACCAAAGAATTTGCCCTGCGATCGCAGCAATACACTGCGACGAGTCGCCAACTCCACGGCTTCAAACTCAATTACAATCTGGGCAATTTGCAGGTCACGGGCTTCTATGGCGACAACGTGCAAGGCTTTCAACGGGATACAGTTGCCCCGGATGGCACCAGCGGCTTCTATTTCCTCTCCCGGCGCTTATTGATTCCCGGCAGTGAAAATGTGTTCTTGGAACTCGAAGAACTGAACCGTCCTGGTACCGTCCTCGATCGCAAACCCCTGACACGCGGGCCCGATTACGAAATTGACTACGATCGCGGCACCCTGATTTTCCGCCGGCCCCAGTTACGAACCGACTTAAGTCCTGAAGGGCTGACCCTGGTACGGCGCATCGTCGTCACCTATCAATACGACAGTCAAAGCTCTGGAAATAACATTTACGCTGGACGGCTGCGCTACAACCTCTCCCGCGAACTCAACCGGGAAAGCTGGTTTGGAGCCAGCTATCTGCGGGAAAACCAGGGGTCAAACCGCTTTGAACTCTATGGAGCCGATGCCCTGATTTCCCTTGGTGCCAATAGCCAAATCATTGCGGAATATGCTCGCTCCAGCAACAGCGCCGACTTGTCCGGATTGGTCAACGGCTCTGCCTATCGCCTGGAAGCCCTGGCAGAACTATTTCCTGGCACCCAAGTTCAGGGCTACTACCGTTCCACGGATGCGGGTTTTTCCAACAACGCCACCCTGAGCTTTGTGCCAGGACAAAGCCGCTATGGGGCCCAAGTCACCAGCCAAATAGCGCCAACCACCAGCCTCCGGGTGCAGTACGACCACGAAGATAATTTTGGCATTGCGCCCCGCCTGCTCACAACCTTTCAAGATCTGTTTAATCCAGGGACGCAAGCCGTTCCCGGTAGCCGCGTCGATAATTCCCTGACAACGATTTCAGCCGGAATTCAGCAGATGGTGGGGAGTGCCACGGTGAATCTGGACTACATTCACCGCGATCGACAGGATCGGTTGGCGACAACAAACAGGGGATTGAACAGCAACGCCGACCAGTTACGATCGCGCTTCACCCTGCCCCTCACCCCCACCCTCACCTTCCGCGCCCAAAATGAACTCACCCTCTCGTCGGGTGTGGATGCGGTCTACCCCGATCGCACAGTTTTGGCCTTAGATTGGGCCGTCTACCCCGGCATTCAGTTGACGCTGGGACAACAATTTTTCAACAGGGGTCAGTATGCCGGGAATTCGATTACCAGCCTGAGCGTCAATGGCGACTACAAGCTCGGCACTGACACTACTCTGACGGGGCGCTACTCCATTTTGGGAGGAGCCAATGGCATGACCAGCCAGGGCGCGATCGGCTTAAACCAGCGATGGGCAATTTCCCCCGGTTTACGGTTGGATCTGGCCTACGAGCGTCTCTTTGGGGATTTTGCGGGAATTACGGGAGCCGGACAGCAGTTTGTACAACCCGTCGCGGTGGGGCAAAGCGCCTCAGCCTTGGCTGTGCAGGGTGGAGACAACTACAGCATTGGCTTGGAATACAGCGACAATCCCGACTTCCAAGCCAGTGCCCGCTACGAGTTCCGCACCTCTTCCTCCGGCAGCAACACAGTGATTACGGCTGCCGCTTTGGGCAAGGTCACCCCCTCCCTGACGACCCTATTCCGCTACCAACAAGCCAATGCCTCCAATCAAACCTTAGTAGGACTGGGGGATACGGCCACCATGCGCGTCGGGTTAGCCTACCGGGATATTGGCAACGATAATTTCAACGCCTTGTTGCGCTATGAGTACCGCAAAAATCCCTCGACGATCCCCAACACGATTCTCTTTGGCACGGGCACTGGTTCAGAAGACCACACCTTAGCGGGTGAAGCGATCTACGCCCCCAATTGGCAATGGGAATTTTATGGCAAGTATGCCCTGCGGAATAGCACTTCGTTCCTAGCCAGCGATTTGGTGGGCACCAGCACAATTTCCCTGGCTCAACTCCGGGCGACCTATCGCTTGGGCTACAACATGGATTTGGTGGGCGAAGCCCGCTGGATTGGGCAACCCTCCACGGGCTTCAGCGAAACGGGCTTTGTGCTGGAGACGGGTTATTACCTCACGCCAAATTTGCGGGTCTCAGCGGGCTATAGCTCTGGCAGTGTCAATAACGATCGCGACTTCAGTGGGTCGCGATCGGCGGGAGGCTTCTACATGGGCTTAACCTTTAAGCTCAACGAACTCTTCGAGGGCTTTGGGTTACAAAAAGTAGCTCCACCCCAGCAGCAGGAGTCGGTTCTTCCCCCCATTGCGACAGTCCCCGCTGTCTCTCAACTTGATTTGATGGGCGAATTTCCTGCCGTTTCTGTCACGAATTCGGTGCTACCGATCGGACTTCTATCTTCCGTGCAACCAGTAGACGTGCAACCCAGTAAACCTTTGACTAACATCAGCCACCGATCGACATTTGCTTCAGTTGAGGAGGTTCAGACAAAGAGCATTCCCCCATTTCTGGGAGGACTGGGAGGAGTTGTTCCGTCCCATTTAACTCAATCTGATTTACTTCAGCCCCACATGGTTAAAACGGCTCCCATGATCGGAGGAGCAACACCATGACAAGTCCAGCCCGTAATACCGTGACGATATTGTCCAGATTCCATGCCAAACGATCGCGCCCTTGGTGGGGATTGACCTTGGCTCCTGTTGTGCTGCTTTTGTCACCCTCGATCGCCACGCCGCAAACTCCATCTCAACTCAGGATCACTGTCAATAGTAACCAAGACACGATCCAGCCCAATGGAGAGTTGACCTTGCGGGAGGCGATCGAACTGGCCAATGGCACCTTGGGGATCGATCGTCTCAATCCGATCGAGCGCAACCAGGTTTCGATGGTTGGAGATCGCACCCAAATTCAATTTGCGCTGCCCCCTGGAGCCACCACGATTCGGCTCACGAAGTTGCTCCCCGCCCTAAACCGTCCGGGAATCGTGATTGATGGCTCAACGCAATCGGGCTACGACGCGACGAAATCTGCCACAGCGGAAATTTTGGTGCCGATCCCCGTCGTTTCCCTCACCCCGGCTCCTGGCGTAGAAGTGTTTCGGGGACTGACCGTCAGCGCCGATCGCATCACCATTCGCGGGTTGAGCCTATATGGATTCACCGCTGAACATCTCTCCACCGCCATCACTCCCCCCGCCGATATTTTCATTGCCCATCGCCTCCCCCCGCCAGATACGAGCCAGCAACAGTCCCCAGAGAAATTCTTTCCCTTTTATGAAGGCAACGTTCCGCCCAAGGATGTGTTGATTGAGAACAACTGGTTGGGCATTCCGCCAGAGGGCAACTTTCCCCCGATCCCCTCAGCTTTTGGGGTTTCGGTGTTCAATAGTCAGGGCGCGACAATTCGACGGAACCGCATCAGTTACCACGATGGCAGCGGCATCATTACATCCGTGCGGGCAGAAAATACCCTCGTACTGGAAAATATTATTGTCAACAACGGGTTGGCGGGAATGCCCGATGCGATTCGCTTGGAAGGGGTGATCGATCGATCGCAAATCACCAAGAACCTCCTCTGCGGCAATGATGGCAGTGGCATTTTTCTGTTCAAACCCCAAGGTGCGGTGCAAATTACCGAAAACCGCGTGAGTTTCAACGGTCGTCGCTTGCGTCGTGCTGCGATCTATTTGATGGGCAACGACCATCAAGTGTTAGACAATGACATCCGCAACCAAGCCGGCCCCGGCGTGGTCGTAACCTCCTACCCGCAGAGTATTCGCAACCTCATCCGAGGCAATCGCTTCAGCACCCTGGAAGGACTGAGCATCGACTTGAATACGCAACAGAACGTCACGGCCCAGGACTTCCAGCGGGGAGATGGGGTGAACCCACCGCGCAATTCGCCCAATCGTCGCCTAGAAACGGGGAATGCCGCCATCAATGCCCCCCGGTTTTTGGCAGCGGAATTTTTCGATATGGGAGATGTGATGGGCGATCGGGTCAACCTGGATGGCATTGCTGATCCCGGTTCCATGGTGGATCTCTACCGATCGGAAATTCCCAACGATCCCAGCGCGAGTGCCACCGATTTAGCCTATGGTTTCCTGAGTCAACCGTTGACGACAGTGATGACGGATGCTCAGGGACGCTTTCAGGCTACGCTCACTACCTTGCAACCGGGCGATCGGGTCAGCGCCATTGCCACCGATCCCCAGTACGGCACCTCGGAACCGTCGATCGCCGCCCTGATTCAATC
>JARCMD010000502.1 GCA_030248885.1 Leptolyngbyaceae cyanobacterium MP9P1.79
AAGTTGCACATCGCCTAAGCTGGAGACTGGGTGAGGGCGAAAATCCTAAGCAGCTTAACTGATTGGGAGCCGATCGCTTGTCCTTTAATAAATATAATAAATGCGGGGTATGGGTAGGAAAGATGCGGAGATCCATTGACAACGATGATTAAAACGATCTCCATTATTATTCCCGTTTTAAATGAGGTAGAACAGATTGCCGCTACTCTCGCCCAAATTCCCACAGGGGTAGATGTGGACGTGATTGTGGTGGATGGGGGGAGCCGGGATGGCACGATCGCCCAGGTGCAGGCGTTGGGCATCCCGGTGATCACAACAGCAGCGGGACGGGCGCGGCAGATGAATGCGGGGGCAACGGCGGCAACGGGTGAAATTTTGTTGTTTTTACACGCCGATACGCGGTTGCCTGAGGGGTTTGCGCCAGTGGTGCGCCAGATTTTGTCCCAACCCGGCACGATCGCGGGGGCATTTCGGCTCAAGATTGATGCCCCGAACCGAGGATTGCAACTGATTGAAACTGGGGTGAATTGCCGATCGCAGGTGCTGCAAATGCCCTACGGTGACCAGGGGTTGTTTTTGCCAGCGGACTTGTTTCACAAAGCGGGTGGCTTTCCTGACCTGCCGATTATGGAAGATTTTGCCCTAGTGCGACGGTTGCGACAACAGGGAAAGATTGCGCTGGCCCCGCTGGCGGTGACGACTTCAGCCCGGCGCTGGCGGCGGGTGGGACTCCTGAAAACGACATTAATCAATCAGGCGATCGTTTTGGCGTATTTGCTGGGTGTGGCTCCCGATCGCCTGGCTACTTGGTATCGTCGCCGTTGAGTGCGGTATGGGGAAGACGAGAATCGCCATCTGGCACCGAAGACTCCGTATTTTCCACAGGCAGCCAAGTATTAAAAGTGTCTAGAAACCTGATGGAATAGACTCTGCTGAGTGCGATTGCTTTTGGCTCCTAATGATTTGTGTCACTAGCCTTAAGCAGATTTTACGATAGCTCGTCTACGTAAAAATATTAGGTAAAGTTCTTGTGAGTCACAATCCATAATCGTAATTCAACGTCATACTGATACCTTAGACTTTTTTTTGCAATTACATCTGTTTTTAGGGTGAAAGTTATGAGCGTCAAAGTGATGAAGTGGAACGTAGGTCGGCTCAGCCAACTCCTGTCTTGCTTGGTGCTAGCAAAGATTTTGGGAGTGGGAGCCGTCTTCGCCCAATCCATCACCCCCGCCCCCGATGGCACAGGCACGATCGTCACCCCCGCTGGCAACCAATTCAACATTGGCGGCGGCACTCAATCTGGAGCCAACCTCTACCAAAGCTTTCAGCAGTTTGGCCTTGACCAGAACCAAATTGCCAACTTCCTCTCCCGCCCCGACATCCAAAACATCCTCGGTCGCGTTGTGGGCGGCGATGCCTCTGTGATCAATGGTTTGGTGCAAGTGACGGGCGGAAACTCCAACCTGTACTTGATGAATCCAGCCGGGATTATTTTTGGGGCAAACGCGAGTTTGAATGTCCCTGCTTCGTTTACTGCCACCACTGCCAATGGGATTCAGGTGGGCAATAACTGGTTCAAAGCATCGGCAGCCAATGATTACGCGACGTTGAATGGCACTCCCAACGGATTTGCCTTTACCCAATCTGGCACGATTTTTAATGCGGGAACTCTAACCGTTGGGCAAGGGCAAAGCCTGACGCTGATGGGAGGAACGGTGATCAACTTGGGCACGATCGCCGCCCCTGGTGGACAGATTACGATCGCCGCCATCCCTGGAGAAAAGCTGGTTCGCATCACCCAAGCTGGAAGTCTGCTGAGCCTGGATTTGCCGATCGACACCAAGGCGCAACTCAACTCCAACCCTTTAGCCCCGCTCAATCTCCCCGCGTTGCTGACAGGCAGCACCCTACAAGCTGCAACTGGGGTAACGGTAGAAAATGGCGTGGTGAAATTGGCTAATGGAACTGCAATTCCCACAGACCCCGGTGTGGCGATCGTCTCCGGTAACGTCACAGTTGCCCCATCACTCCCCCCCTCCTCCATTCCCCAAATCACCATCCTCGGTGACAAGGTAGCTCTGCTGAACGCCAACCTCAATGCCTCTGGTATCAATGGCGGCGGTACTATCCTGATCGGAGGAGATTATCAGGGCAAGGGCACGGTGCCCAATGCTCAGTTTACGTTTGTGGATGCGGGAAGCACGATCGCCGCTGATGCGCTCACCACGGGAAATGGCGGGAAAGTGATTCTCTGGTCAGACCAAGCCACGCGCTTCTACGGCACGATCTCGGCGCGGGGTGGGTCGCAAGGGGGTGATGGTGGCTTTGTCGAGGTTTCGGGCAAGAGCAATCTAGTCTTTAAGGGCAATGTCAACACGTCAGCCCCCTTAGGCACCCCTGGTCAGCTATTGCTTGACCCAACGAATATCAACATTGGGGCGACAGCCTACAACGGCACACCAGGAAACTTGGCTCCGCCCGTGGGCACAACCGCCGGAGATTTCCTCTGGGCGCAGGCGGATGATGCGGCATTGAGTGGAGAAATTACCCCGGCTCAAGTGGTGAGCTTGCTGATCAATAATGACCTCACCCTGGAAGCCAGCAATAACATCACGGTCAGTTCAGCCATTAATTTTGATGGTATTGGGTTTGCGACCAACCGGACGCTGACTCTGCGAGCCGGAAATAACATCCTGATCAACGCGCTGATTGACGATGGCAACTTGGCAACGACCGATCGCCTTAACTTGGTGCTAACGGGCAATACCGATGGTGACCCAACTGCCGGAGTAGTGCGGTTTGATGCGGCAGGTGGCACTTTTACCCGTGGAGGCAACCTGACGGTCACCAATACTCACAGTGGTAATTTCCCGGCGATTATTAACTTTACCGCGATCGACACCTCTAGTTCCGTCGCGGGTTCCGGCGGCAGCATCACGTTCATCGGCACCAACACGGGCACAGGCGGTACTTTCAATCGAGGGATAGAGACTGTCGCTGCGATTACCTCTGGGGGAGGAGCGATTACCTTTATTGGGCAGGGGAATGGCGGTACCAACACCTCTGGAATTGGCATCATCCTGTTTAATCCTGTCAACTCCGGTGGTGGCAATATTACCTTGACTGGAACCAGCACAGGCACCGGATTTTCTCGCGGCATTGAACTTTCTGGGGGTGGTGGCTCAGTGACATCTGGGGGTGGAACCGTGAGCCTGACGGGAGTCACCAGTGGCACGGCTCCTGGCATCGCTAGCTTTAGTACCATCAACTCTGGGATTGGGGCGATCGTCATTAATGGCACCAATACCAGCCCAACTCCTGTTTTTAGTTACGGTGCAGAAGTCGGCACTCTGGTTTCTACAACGGGCAATATTACAGCCACGGGTAGCAGTGTCGCCAACAGTGGCGTGGTTGTCAATGGCACGATTACCTCCACCAGCGGCGACATTAGCTTGACGGGCGATCGGATTGATGTGCGGGCGGCAATGACCAGCAGCGGCAATCTGTTGCTGCAACCCCTCACCCCCACAACGGCAATGACGATCGGGAGCGCAGGAGCCGCCGACACAACCTTCCTGAACACGACTGAGCTTGGTTTCCTCACCAATGGCTTCAACAGCATCACCATTGGGCGCACCAACAGCACAGGTGCGATCGATGTCCAAGCCTCCAGCTTCAACGACAACCTGATCCTTCGCACCCCCGCCGCAGGCAGTGGCGGCATCGCCTTCAATGGGGCGTTGAACATGAATGGCAATAACCTCACCCTCAACTCTGGCGGAGCCGTGACCCAAGCAGCGGCAGGGAATATTGCCGCTAGCGGTCTAGAACTTCTAGGGACTGGTCCCTACACCCTGACCAACGCTGCCAACAACATCACCACCCTAGCAGGCAACACCACCGGAGCCATCAGTTATACCGATGCCAACAGCTTCACCGTCGGCACCGTCAACACCATAGGCTTGCAATCCCAAGGAGACATGACCCTAAATGCCTTGGGTAACGGCAACATCACCGTCGCCAACAAC
>JARCMD010000503.1 GCA_030248885.1 Leptolyngbyaceae cyanobacterium MP9P1.79
CCCCTTCTCCCCTTTTGGGAGAAGGGGAGCAAGATCCAAGTCCCTCTCCCCACCTGGGAGAGGGATTTAGGGTGAGGGTTGCAAAAGTGAGATGCTCCCCATTGCCCGGATGCTTCGCCCTTCTGGCTCCTGGTATAAACCTTTTTGGAAACTTCCTTAATCCACGATCTCAATTATCAATACTTTGGACACTTTTAGAGATAGTCTGCCCTCATCCTCCAGCCCCTTCTCCCAAAAAGGGAGAAGGGAAGCCGGATTGAAGTCCCTTTCCCCTTTTGGGAGAGGGATTTAGGGTGAGGGCAAAGGCGAACGGTACAAAGCGGGTTTCCAGCACTTTCACCAAAACTGTCCGGAGTATTGCAATTACAGATCGCCGCCCCGGGCCGCCAAGACAAAGATCACGATCGGACCAGAAAGCATAATCAGCGCCACAAAGGTAAGCTGAGCAATGGCCTTCCAATTCACATTACTAATTAAATCACTGGCAAATTCCATAGTTCCTCTCCGTTCGGTGCAATGCTTGAATAGTGTGGCCGTCGCCAGAGTTGAGTTTAAAGGTTGAGAAGGATGCGGGATCGCAAGATCTTTTTCATCCGTTTCAGGATCATTCCTGCCTCTAAAAGCAGTTCTAAACAGATCCTAAACAGAATATAACCGCTCGGTTGGGCTTAGCTTTAAGGAAATTTACAAAACTCTAAGATCTCAAAGGAAGACTGATTGACTATGACAACTTGGCTTTGCGTTAAAAACTGTGGGGCATGTTGTCACCTTGATCCCGCCGATCGCCCCGACCTAGACCATTACCTCAGTCCTGAAGAATTGCAGCTTTACCTCAGCATGGTGGGGACAGACGGCTGGTGCATCTACTTTGATCAGGGCACCCGTGAGTGCCGCATTTACGCCGATCGCCCCCGCTTCTGTCGGGTACAAGCCGATGTCTTTCAGGAAATGTATGGCATTGAGCCAGAAACCCTGAATGAGTTTGCGATCGATTGTTGTCAGCAGCAGATTGAGGGCGTATACGGCGATCGGAGCCTGGAACTCCTGCGATTTAATCGGGCGATCGAAGAATAAGGTCTGCTTACACCTTGCCGATAAATCTAAAATCTATCTCATGACGCTTGCCAATTGACCTTTGGAGTAGGCTGGCTGATAATGAAACGAATATAAAAACCGCATTTTACATTGGAAATGCCTGTGAGCGTCCCTTTGATACCCGTTGAGTCCGCCCCCCTTGCAGAACTGGCAACAGCTAATCAGGATTTGGAATTGCCTGTTGCGATACCCGTCGCTATATCCCAGATCGCTACGCCCCAAGGCGATCGGTATCCGCTAGTCCTTCAGGTCTTCTGCTCTAGCTTCGTCACAATTTTCCTCGCAGAATTGGGAGACAAAACCCAGGTCACCACGCTCCTGATGAGTGCAGAGTCCCAGTCTCCGTGGGTTGTGTTTGCTGGGGCAGGTTCAGCCTTGGTTCTAACCAGTCTTCTCGGTGTGTTGTTGGGTCAGTGGCTCTCCACGCGACTGGCACCCAGAACGCTGGAAGTGGCAGCAGGACTCAGTTTGCTGCTGGTATCTGTCCTACTAGTATGGGATATCATTCAAAGCTAATGGATTGGCACTTACTAGGCTTAAGTTTTATCACGGTGTTTTTGTCGGAATTGGGCGACAAGAGCCAATTGGCCACGATCGCCCTGGGTGGTAGTTCCCGATCTCCCCGCGCCGTATTTTTGGGTACAGCAACCGCATTGCTACTGGCTAGTGTCCTCGGTGTTCTGGCTGGGCAAGGCGCGGCTCAACTGCTCCCGACGAGGCTGGTGAAAACGATCGCGGCTCTGGGCTTCGCCGTGTTGTCCCTCCGTCTCCTGTGGCCCAAACCAAATTCCGCCTTGGAGTTTGATCAGGGCAATCAAGGGAATATGCCTGCTGTGGACGATCGCAAGCAATAGCTGTCTCAATCAACTTGAGTGATGAGCCAGAACCTTTAGTTCAGCAATTCTCATTAACGGGCTTGTTAGGCAGAAATTTGTGCCGATTCATAAGGCTGAATGAGAATCTCAGCCGGAATACCTAATTCTTGATTTAACTTCCGAATCATCTTCAAAGTCAAGGAGCGTTTACGAGACAGGACTTCAGACACTCTGGCTGGACTGCCCAGACATGGCTCCAAATCATGACAAGACCAACCACGGGTGTCCATATAGTATTGAATTGCCTCGATCGGATCAGGTAGTTCAATCGGAAAATATGTTTTCTCGTAAGCTTCTATGAGGGTACTGAGAATGTCCAGCCGATCGTATTCAGGTGTATTCTCGGCAGCATCAAACAACAACTCAATCTCTCGAAGAGCTTCTTGATAGTCAGTTTGGGTTCTGATTGGGCGTATTTCCATACATCAACCTCGGTTCAGATTGTTTCTGCATCTACTTTGTCATACTCAGCATGAGTGCCGATGAATCGAATAAAGACAATGCCAATGTCATAACGAATTGCCACAATCAACCGATAGGTATTGCCTTTGACATTGAAAACGACACGGTTATTCGCAATGCTACTGGCATTAGCATGAGCAGACTTGATATCGATCGGACTTTGCCAATTGGCATGAGATGCTTCGTAATACCAAGTTTTCAATGCTTCTTCGGACTCTGGATGAGATTCCCAAAAGTCTCGTAAGGTGCTACGGGACAAAATGCGCATGAATTTATAATAACCTGATCCCAAAATGGGATCAAAAGCTATTTTAGAAGACTCTATGCTTTAAGAGCAGCTTATTCTTCGATCTGAGCTGACCGTTATGGGCGGACAAAGTAAGGCTGGTCATGGTTGATATGGCGTGCCTTGATGAAAGCGCATGACCCAACCACCTTCTGTGCGCGACCAGATAGAGCCTCGTCTTCCGCACTCGATAATGCCGTCGTACTCGACCTGACTGTTGTAGGTCAGCAATTCTCATTATGGAAATTCCTGTAATGCAAATGTATTGCTGCCACCCAATTAACTAGCTGAGACAGCGATTCCACCATTCAAGAATTTAGGCAAAAATTGCGGTTAAGCCTCTGAAGTTAGTATTTTTGGCTCATCGCTAGGCGTGCAAGTCCCTAAACCGCAATTCCCTTGATGGAATGCAACGGCAGAATTGATTTCTTTTCACCTTGGGCTTGCCTAACAGGAATTGTGATGATAAACCTTGTGCCTTTGCCCACTTCAGAGTGGCAACTTAAGCATCCGCTGTGGCGTTCAGTCACAATCTGGTAACTGATGGATAAACCAATACCTGTTCCCTTGCCGATCGGTTTAGTGGTAAAGAAGGGATCAAACAATTTGGCTTGAATATCAGCAGGTATTCCTTTCGCGTTGTCAGCGATGGTAATGTTAACCCAATGATCTGGGGTAACTTCCGTGGAGATTGTAATAGTATTGGGATTTTGAGCCAGATCAGCAGGGAAAGTGCTGAAGGAGCGCTCATCCAGGGCATCGATCGCATTCACCAAAACATTCATAAATACCTGATTTAGTTGCCCTGCATAACACTCCACCTCTGGCAAATTGCCATAGTTCCGCACTACATGGATGGCAGGATGATCGGGTTTCGCCTTCAGGCGGGCTTGCAAAATCATCAAGGTGCTTTCGATGCCATCATGAACATTGACGGGTTTTAAGTCCGCCTCATCCATACGGGAGAAATTGCGGAGAGAGAGGACGATTTTTTGAATCCGTTCGGCTCCCACCTTCATTGATGAAAGTAAGCGGGGTAAATCCTCAATCAGGAACTCTAACTCAATTGCCTCCATCTCTATTTGGACTTCTGGTGCAGGGGTAGGATAGTGCTGGCGGTAGAGCGCGATTAAGTTCAAGAGATCTTGGGTATAACTCCAAGCATGAACCAAGTTGCCATAGATGAAGTTAACTGGATTATTGATTTCATGGGCAACCCCAGCAACCAGTTGTCCTAAGCTAGACATCTTCTCGGTTTGCACCAGTTGCATCTGGGTCTGCTGCAAATTACTGAGCGTTTCAGATAACTCCTTGGTGCGATCGTCAACCCGACCTTCCAGTTCTAAGGTTAGGTGTTGCAAAGCTGCTTCAGCCCGTTCGCGCTCTTCAATTTGCTGCTGTAACTGAGAATTTTGTCTATCTAGCTCTGCTTCTGCGAGTTCGCGGCTCTCTTCACTCAACACAAACCACCACGTTCCAACCCCAATTAATACGGCTAGAGGAGCGTATAGCTCCAGAAAAACCTTGGGGAGGGCCAATTTTGCTAAATCTGTGAGGGTCTCCGATCGCACAACCTCCTGATAGTAAATCAAGCCAAATACCGACGCTGCAATCCCTGAAACTACCAGAAAAATCCCTGTAAATTTAACCAATCTGGCACCCGTTTGGGGTGAGATTTTGTCTAAAAAAATCCCCTGCGTTAAGGTTGATGTGATATTGCTCACAGTCTGATTCTTGGGCTTACAACCGTCTTGGCAGCGGGCATCCAAGCTACAACATAGAGAGCAAATAGCACCTTCATAAACGGGGCAATAGGCGCTATCTGCGGGTTCATACTTTTGCTCACAGATACTACAGGTAATCAGTAGTTGAGTGTCGGCTCTTTGAGGCAAATAAATATCCTCACGGGCAATGTAGTATTTGCCTTGGGTGACGATCGCAATCACGGGTGAGAGCACAAAAGCGATTCCCAATGCCAAGAAGGGAGCGTAGGCTTGGGCATAGACACCAAAGCCACCCACAAACGCCACGATCGATAGCACAGAGGCGATCGTCATTGAGCCAAATCCAACCGGATTAAAGTTGTACAGGTGGGCCCGTTTGAACTCAATGTAACTAGGGCTGAGTCCCAGAGGTTTATTGATCACCAAGTCAGCAACGAGGGCACCAATCCAGGCGATCGCGACGTTGGAGTATAATCCTAAAACAGTTTCTAGGGTTTCAAATACTCCCAACTCCATTAATAACAGGGCGATCGTGACATTAAAAACCAGCCACACCACACGCCCTGGATGGCTGTGAGTGAGGCGGGAAAAGAAATTTGACCAGGCGAGCGATCCTGCGTAAGCATTGGTGACATTGATTTTGATTTGGGAAACCACTACAAACAGTGTGGCGATAGGCAAAACCAGGGCAGGATTAGCAAATACATCAGCAAATCCTGCCATATACATTTGAATCGGTTGCTTCGCGAGGGCGATTTCAGTCCCATGGCTAATCGCTAGGGAAGCCAGAAACGCCCCACCCAACTGTTTCGCCCCACCTAGAATAATCCAACCTGGCCCCGCCAAAATTACAGCCGACCACCACTGCCAACGGTTATGTTGCTGCTTGTCTGGCAAAAATCGGAGATAGTCTACTTGCTCACCCAACTGGGCAATGAGGGAAAAAGAAACCGTTGCTGCCGCCCCAAACAAGAGGGGATCAAATCCGGCTCCACTACTGGAATTGCCAGCAAAATGTACCCAGTTAGCAAGGGCATCTGGCTCTTTGTGCAAAACAAAAATATAGGGCACAATCATTAGGGTTAGCCAGATGGGCTGAGTCCATAGCTGCAACTGATTAATCAAGGTGATGCCGTAAAATACCAACGGAATAATGGCGAGGGAACATACCAAATAGCCGATCGCCAGGGGCAAATGCAGGTAAAGTTCCAATGCCTGAGCCATGATTGCGGCTTCTAGGGCAAAGAAAATGAAGGTGAATGATGCATAGATCAGGGAGGTGATAGTAGAGCCGATATAACCAAATCCGGCTCCCCTAGTAAGTAAGTCGATATCAATGTTATATTTGGCAGCGTAGTAGGTGATGGGTAATCCCGCCAGAAAAATAATGGCACTAACCGTTAAGATTGCCCAGAAGGAGTTGGCAAACCCGTAGCTGATAAGCAAAGAGCCACCGATCGCCTCTAACGCCAGGAAAGAAATACCCCCAAGCGCTGTGTTGGCAACCAAAAACTCCGACCATTTTCTAAAAGATTTAGGAGCATACCGCAGAGAGTAATCTTCTAGTGTTTCGGTTGCCACCCATGTGTTGTACTCGCGTCGTTCTTTGACAATTTTGCTAGCTGTTTTAACATGCATGAGACGACTTAAACACCAGCTTAGAAACAACAATGTCATGGTATGGCAGTAAATAGGTAATAAATGTATCCTTAGTAACTTCAGTTGTTGGAAACATCTCACTGTCTAGGTGAAAAAGGACAAGCGCGATCGGACTGCGGACAAACTGTAGGTCAGGAAGCGATCGGTACTGTTTGAAGAAATGTTTGAAGAAATGTTTGGAGAAAACACATCCCTTTGTCGCAAAGGCAAATTTTGTTATGGCGTGATAAGTTGAACCGTTCATCGGGTGCATCCCAGTTTTGCGACCGCCCGATCCACCCTCACTGTTCGGCTGAGCGCTCACGTCGAAGCCTAAATCCCTCTCCTTAAGGAGAAGGACTTTGAATTCCGGCTCCCTTCTCCCTAGGGAGAAGGGTTGGGGATGTAGCTTGCTTCCCGAAGGGTGGGCGGATCGGAGATCTGCAAAAG
>JARCMD010000504.1 GCA_030248885.1 Leptolyngbyaceae cyanobacterium MP9P1.79
CCTCATCCCCAACCCTTCTCCCTAGGGAGAAGGGAGCCGGAATTCAAAGTCCCTCTCCCTAGGGAGAGGGATTTAGGGTGAGGGTGGATCGGGCGGTTATAAAACTGGGATGCACCCCTTGATTCATCTATCTAGGTAATGTGCAACTCTTTCATTCAATCCATAGAGTGCAACGTATGCTTTCCATAAGGTTGGCACGGGATTTTCCATGCTAAGACATTAAGAGCTAAGGCCGATCGCGATCGATGTGGATGACGGCTTGGACTGGGCCATACCGATCGCGGATTGCCCCTTCCACCCGTTCAGCGATCGATCGGGCAATGCCGAAGCATTCTGGATGCAGCACCAGATGCATTTCCACAAACACCAGCCGTCCCACCACCCCATAGGAACGCAGCTTGTAGCAGTGGGTAATCCCCTCCACCTGATGGATTGTTTGAGCCAGCGCTTCTGGGGCGATCGCCGTCTGCCTCACCAGCAGGGGCAATTGCCAGTTCAGGGTTCGCCAGCAATTTGCCACCATAGTTGCCACAAGCAACAGCGCCAGCAGGGGGTCTAGCCAGCCATAGCCCTGCCCCACGCCAGCCAACCCCACAAGTACCAGCACCGTCAACCATGCATCCTGCAAAATATAATTAGCATGGAATCGCAAACTAGCATTTTCCAGCACCCTCGCCTCATACCGAGCGAAGGTTGCCAAACAAAAGCTGATCGCAATTACAACGCCCACCAACTGAGCCAGTTGCCAACTCATTTGCACCGCGTCTAAAACGATAGTGGGCTGAATTGTGGCTGCCAAGGCACGAACTGACATCACCACTAAATTGCAGCCAGAGAATCCCAACAGGGCAACTAGTACTAAAGCCACGATCGCCTCTGGAATATCGTGCCCTCCCAGCTCCAGCCCCCATTCTCGCCCATGACCTCGCACGGAACCTCGATACGAAGACGTAAGAGTAATCAAACTGAGAACCGTGCTAAAGCCCTCGATTAAGGTATGCATTGCCTCAGCTAACAGGCTCAGGGAATGCACCGCCCAGCCTGCCCAAACTTTTACCACCAAAACCAACAATGTTAGCCAGAGCATCGCCAGTAGGACATATTGACTCGCTCGATGACGATTCTGCGCCTCAGTCATATTCAAGCTAGCTCAATCAGATTCTGCGTCACACTGTTCCCTCAAACTATTTCTCCCAGAAACTTCTCCTAAAATATGAATTCCAACGCTGCTGCTGTTTTTGCCTGCCCAATCATCCCATCATTGCCAGAATCAGCAGCCCATCAAAAGGACTTTATCGGGTTGCATAAACCTCTAAAAATCAATTAATGGGAGTTTTAAGAAGGTTTTGACTCCCATCAAAATTCCAGCGTGCTGAGGATTCTTATTGATAAGGGACACTTATTAATAAGAACCCAGGAGAGCCATCTGCTTAGCAGATTACTAGCAGCGTCCTGCCATAAACTATCAGAGGAGCGCCAGAACTTCTCAGGGGTGACAACCCTCGCTTCCATGCTTTTGGAGTCTGTTTTACGTTTACAGCTCAACTCTTATTAACCTTTTACTTAAGCCATGAATGACGCTGTAACCCCCTCGACTCCCCTATCTGCTAGTGTTGCATCTGCTGCCAGTTCCGCAGAGATTAAACTTTTAGTTCTCGATATTGATGGCACGATCGCCGGAATTTCCAACACCATTCGAGAGCCAGTTAAGCAAGCCATTCAGGCAGTGCAGCAGCGGGGTGTGCAAGTTGCCATTGCCACAGGACGAATGTATCGCTCTGCCCTCCGCTTTCACCAGGAAGTCGGCTCAACTCTCCCCCTCATTTCCTACCAGGGTGCATTAATTCAAGACCCCTCGACCCAGAAGGTTCATCGCCATTGGACTGTTTCCCATAAAACAGCCCTCCAACTGCTAGATCACTTTGAGCAATCTGAACTGCGATCGTTACTATCTGTACATTTCTACCTCAACGATCGCCTGTATGTACGCGAGATCACCCCCATTACCGAGAGCTACGCCGAACGCTCTGGAGTAGAACCCATTCCCGTCGGCGATCTACGCCACGTTCTGCTGGCAGAACCCGCCAAAACTCTGCTGGCAGAACCCGCCAAAACTCTGCTGGCAGAACCCGCCAAAACTCTGCAAACAGGACCCGCCAAAACTCTGCAAGCAGAACCCGCCGAAACTCTGCAAGCAGAGCCTACAAAAATTCTGGCTCTCAGTGATGATCCCACCCTCATCGATCGCCTATTCCACACCCTCAGAACCCACTACAAACCCGCAGAGCTTTACCTAACTAAATCAGTCGCCACTTTTTTTGAAGCCACAAATCCCTTGGTCAACAAAGGGACAGCCGTCCGCTACCTAGCAGAGGATATTCTAGGGCTAACGGCTGCTCAAGTAATGACGATCGGGGATAACTTTAATGACGTGGAAATGCTGGCTTACGCAGGTGTAGGCGTAGCCATGGGAGAAGCACCGGATGAGGTGAAAGCCAGTGCCAATTGGGTCGCCCCCAGCGTCGAGTTAGATGGAGTCGTAGCGGCGATCGAACAATTTGTTTTGTGACGCAACAAACTCAATAGCGCTCAATTTCCGGGAAATCACTCAAGGTCAAGATTTCCTAGAGTTAGACAGTCTGGAGGATTAGTGCAACGTCTTTAGCATTTTTTCTCTAGCACTTTGTTTCCTGGCTTGTTTCAAAGCCTTATTGCAGGCACAAATCAGAAATACGGTCAAACTTGATCAAGAAAGCTTTGGAGGGTAGATATCAGAAAGGGCACCGACGACTGACCGTGTTTCGTCTCGGTGCCCCTACTGGTTCGCTCCTCACACAAGAGATATCATAGCTGGACTGCGTGAATTTGTCACGCTTTTCATGAAGATTGCACCCAACATTGAACCAAAACGGCGAGAACGGAGTCAGGTTCACGGGTAAAGGACAACCCACCGTACCCTTTGGTAAGTGCAGATGGCTCTCCCGACTTGTTGGTGAAAAGAGTATCTCTCGATACTCTTTTCACTCCCGTAAAAATCCCAGA
>JARCMD010000505.1 GCA_030248885.1 Leptolyngbyaceae cyanobacterium MP9P1.79
TCACCTAAATTCTTGAACGGTAGAATCGGTGTTTCAGCTAGTTAATTGGGTGGCAGCAATACATTTGCATTACAGGAATTTCCATAATGAGAATTGCTGCTTTGTACCGTCCGCACCAACGCATTGTTAGCCTGTGCTACATCATCAGCTAGGTGCGATTTCAGCAAAATTTGCGTTCAGATTCTTGAATTGGCAAATCGTTGATGCTAGCAAATCGACGCATCATCAGACCATTTTCGGCAAATTCCCAGTTTTCATTGCCATAAGAGCGGTACCAAAAACCTGAATCATCATGCCACTCATACTCAAATCGCACAGCAATCCGATTATCCATAAAGCACCAAAGCTCTTTCTTGAGGCGATAGTCCAGTTCTTTAGCCCACTTGCGTTTGAGAAATTCAATAATAGCGGCTCGACCACTGAGAAATTCAGCCCGATTGCGCCATTGCGAATCTTCAGTGTAAGCTAAAGCAACTTTTTCAGGATTACGGGTGTTCCAAGCGTCTTCTGCTGCTTGAACTTTGGCTTTAGCGGTTTCCAGTGTAAAAGGTGGTAAGGGTGGTTTTGTTTCCATCGTTATTCGCAGCTAGAACCAGTGAGTGAATAATGTTACGCCGTTAGAAAGCACTTGCCAAAGTCCGATGAAAGCTAAAACTTTGGTGATGTAGGTGATCCAATCAGTTCTTGCCGTTAGTTTGGCGGTGGCGTTAGCCTGTGCCCCAGCACGCATCGCATCGTGTCGTTTCATCTACAATGCTCCTAGCTACCATTTTTTGTAGGGGAGGAACTTGCCATTCATGGTTACTTTGACACGATCGCCCTTCGGATCTGCTTCTTTCTCAATGTCTAAAGTGAAGTCGATCGCGCTCATGATGCCATCCCCAAACTTCTCCTGGATAATCTCCTTCATCGGCATACCATACACCTGCATAATCTCGTAAAACCGATAGATTAATGGATCGGTGGGAACGATTGGCCCTAATCCTTTCACAGAAGACGCGGTGAGTTCAGGTACCAGAGCCTCGCTCAGTCCCAACAGATGCAGCAACTTACTGGCTTCTTCAACAGAAGCACTCGCTTGCCGATAGATTACGGCGGCAAGCCAAACTTCATCTCGACCGATCGCCTGTTCTAAGTCAGCAAAGGTAAGCCCTTTTGCCTGTTTGGCTGCCAGAAGTGTTGCAGTAATGGTGGGAATTTCTGTGTTTGACATGGGTTACTCCTTTCAATTCAGTTAGTTTAGTCAAGATGGCTATTTCAGAATGCGGGATTCTTCCACTACACGGGTTTCATAGGAAAGATGCTGCTCCATCGCTGCTTTCAGGGTGTGATACCCCGGATATTGGTCGAGTTCCTCCCGTCGGCGCGGACGCGGAAAGGGGACATCCAGCACTTGGGCAATGTGAGCCGCCGGACCGCGCGTCATCATCACAATTCGATCGGATAACAGTAGAGCCTCTTCAATACTGTGGGTAATTAGAATCACCGATTTGCGTTCCTGCTCCCAAATCCGCTCGATCTCGTCTTGTAAGAAGCCCCGTGTCAGGGCATCTAATGCCCCAAATGGCTCATCCATCAGCAAAATCTGAGGGTTGATTGCCAGGGCACGAGCAATACCCACCCGTTGCTTCATCCCCCCAGAGAGTTCGTGGGGATGTTTTGTTTCAGCGCCTCGTAGACCCACTAAGCCAATATAGTCCTGCACAATGGACTGCCGTTGCGCGATCGCCATAGATGGGTAAACTGTTTCCACGGCAAATTGGATGTTTTCGGCAACCGTCATCCAGGGCATCAGGGCGTAATTTTGAAAGATAACCCCGCGATCGGGTCCAGGAGCCGAAACCAGTTGACCATTGATGGTAATGGCACCCGTTGTGGGTTGAGACAAACCAGCAATGATGTTGAGTAAGGTGGATTTGCCACAGCCCGATGGCCCAATGATTGAAACAAAGGTGTTAGGCAACACTTCCAGATCGATATCGGCGATCGCCACAAATGGTTTTGAGGTACGCCGCAGCAATTTATCCACTGGACTGGTTCGCCCCGGAAACACCTTCGAGATATTGTGCAGCGATAAGTGAGCCGCTACGACTTTAGTTGAAGAAAGCATCATGTTAGAAGAATGCATCGTTAAGACCTTTGCCCAAATGAGACCCAATGTTGCAGTAAACCAAACAGGCGATCCATCAGCAACCCGACTAACCCCACAATCAAAATGGCTGTGATAATGCTGGTGATCTTGAGGTTATTCCACTCATTCCAAACGAAATAGCCAATCCCACCGCTGAGTAAAATTTCCGCTGCTACAATCACTAACCAGGCAATGCCTAAGCTAATCCGCAACCCTGACACAATACTCGGTGCGGCAGCGGGCAAAATCACCTTCGTAATGGTGCGCCAACGAGAGGCTCCCAAGGTGCGAGCCACGTTGAGATAGGCTGGATCAACATTGCTCACCCCAAATTTGGTATTGTTCAAGGTGGGCCAAATGCTGGTAATGGCAATCACAAACAGTGCCGTTTTTTCAGAATCTCGCATCAACGCAAGTCCTAGTGGCAGCCAAGCTAACGGCGACACGGGACGGAGAATTTGAATGAATGGATCAACGGCTCTAGACACCACCGGGGATAACCCAATTAGAACGCCCAAGGGAATGGCGATCGCCGACCCAATCGCAAATCCTCCTAAAACTCGGCGCAAACTCGTCAGCAACAACAGTCCAATGCCCTGATCGTTCGGCCCATTGTCAAAGAATGGGTTCGAGATCCAGAACCAAAAATCTATCATTGTCTGACTGGCAGAGGGCATAATCGGCAGAAACAGCTTTAAGTTTGCACCTAATTCCCACAGCCCCAGAAACACCAATAGAATCACGAAAAACAACAGAAATGCTCGTTGATCGGTATTGAGCATGAATAACCGAGCCTTCGGTTTGGCAAACCGTAAAACTTCATTGGTCATGGCTATAACCCCCAATTAAACAACCCACCTAAACCTTGAACTTTTTGATCTGCTCGTCTACATAGGCAGCGGGGTCTTTGGGGTCAAACAGATCGTACTTTAACGTTTCAGATCTCTCCGGAGTGGTGGGCGGTGTTTGACCTAGCTCTTTCTGTAACTCTGCCGATAAGTCCGTTAGAAAGATGTCTTGAGCAATTTGGGTATAGTTTGCCTTATCTTTGGGCATCATGTCCCAACGAACCAACTGGGAGGCAATCCACTTAGAAAAACTCTTCCAGGGGTAGGGGTCAAATCCGATGCGATCGGGAACCTCTTGGGTATTGCCCAATCCATCCTCAAACTTGCCAGTTAACACGGCCTCAACCACAGGCAGCGGCTGGTTGAGATACTTGCGCTCAATCAATGCTTTGGCAATTTCGGGTCGGTTGGTTGGCACATTAGCGTAGGCAGTGGCATCAATGATGGCTTTGTTCACCGCTCGGAAGGTATTGGGGTTGGTATCGATCCACGGTTGGCTGGCTGCAAAGGCACAGCAGGGATGGCCATCCCACAGGTCTTTAGTCAGAAGATGGATAAACCCAATTTTTTCAAACACTGCCCGCTGGTTGAAGGGATCAGGCATCAGCATGGCATCCAGTTCTCCGGCAGCCATTTTAGCAACGCTATCGGGTGGGGGCACGGGCGAAATCTGTACATCCTTGTCGGGATCAAGCCCCCCCGCCGCCAGATAATAGCGAATTAGCATGTTGTGCATGGAAAAGGGGAAGGGCACACCAATCTTAAAGCCTTTGAAATCCTTGGCTGCTTTCACCGTATCTTTGTGTTTTAGCGCAACGGTAATGGCCTGTCCGTTAATGTTCTGAATGCTGGCAAGCTTGATGGGAAATGCCGCAGAACCCAATCCTAGAGTGATGGCAATCGGCATGGGGGAGAGCATGTGATAAGCATCCAGTTCTCCGGCGATCGCTGAATCCCGCACGGCGGCCCAGTTGGGCATCTTCTTCACCTGCACATTCAACCCATACTTGCTGTAAAACCCCAATGGTTCAGACATGACGATCGGTGTGGCACAGGTAATCGGAATAAAGCCGATCGTCAAATCCTTTTTCTCTAAGTTCGTCGGGGCATTGGCTGCTGGGGACTGAGTTGCAGCGGGTTCATCCGTTTTTTGCTGACCACAACTGGCCGCAACCACAAGTGCCCCAGCCACTACCACTCGCTTTAAGAACTCCCGACGACTAAAATCACTGTTGCGAATCGTATTACTGAAAAACTCCGCTGCATGAACTCCAAACGCAGCGGTAAAGACCTGATCGAGACCACCCGCTTCTTGGATCAACGCTTGAAAAAACTGTTCTCGTTCTGGATTGCCATGCCCAATTTGATGTAACAGCAAGGCTTCCTTCATTTCCACTTCGGTGAGTGTCCTGGCCAGTTCTAGCGCCCCAGGCTGATACAAGCCCATCCGCACCAAGTCATTCACCAACTCAGATGGATCATGGGGCATTCCTTCGGCAGCCTGCCAATGATCCTGGGGCAGGTGAGTTCCCCCGCAAGGACAACGACTTAACTCGATTTGAGCCTGAGATTCTAAAGTCACGGATGCCATAAGCTTCTCCAATTTGTCAGTGAGTACCAACCTGTGAGTCTGCTGCTTTGCACAGACAATATCAGGGAAGCACCGGTGATCGCATTGGATTGGTTTTCGGCAAGAATAGGACTTTCTTTCGATCTTGGTGACATTATGCCGAGCACAGCCGCACAGCGTTGCGCCAAGACTGGGGAGGTTCTCCGTGCAGTTGCCGAAACTTCCGGGTAAAGTAACCCACATCAGGATAACCAATGTCTTCAGCAATTTGCCGCACGGATTGGTCTGTTTCGCGCAGCAACTGCCGCGCCTGGAACATACGGCGTTCTGTAACCCAGCGCTTGATCGGATACCCCGTTAACTCCTGCGCCAGGTTTGTTAAATAAGCCGGGGAATAGCCGACGGCATTGGCAACATCGCTGAGGCTCATGGGTTGATGATAATTGGCTTCGATAAAAACAAAAACCTGAGACAACCGAGGGCAGTCTGGGAAAATGCCCAACTCTGGTTTGTCAGTGCTGGAAGTCTGGCTGCAAGAAGTCCGGCTGAAAGAGGCTTGCAGTTGGGCTTGCCGTTCGAGACGAGTGGCGATCGCCGTCAGCAATTGCTCCACACTACAGGGCTTTGTCAGGTAGTCATCTGCTCCCATTTCCATTCCCTGGCGCAGGTCAGACATCGTTGCTTTTGCCGTCAAAAAAATAAATGGAATTGCAGCCGTAGATTGATGACTGCGAATGGCCGACAGCACATCATAGCCATCGCGATCGGGCATCATGATGTCGCAGATGATTAGATCAGGTAAGTGCAGTTGAGCCAATTTCATCCCGATCGCGCCACTCTCCGCTGCAATCGGGCAAAACCCCTCAAATGCTAAACATTTCATGAAGATGTTGCGGGTTTGCATCTCATCTTCAATCACCAGAACTTTTGTCATAGCGCCCCCATTCACAGATTGACTTGAATGATGTAACGTATCTTCTAGTCTTTGGTTTTAGCTGTACCCAGAGACTTGGGTAGTGTAAGAAAATACAAATCTTCCCCAATCGATCCTTTTGTCAGCAGTTTGGGGCTTTATGCAGCAATACTATTGGTTACAACCTGCATCAACGCGAATCGAAGAGTGCATCGCTGCCTCACCTCAGCCATCTACTCCCCAGCTAACGACAACGGATCTAGAAACCCTCCGCCGCCAGCACGAGTTGATCTTGAACTCGGTGGGAGAAGGGGTTTATGGACTCGATCTGGAGGGTAGGGTAACGTTTGTGAATCCAGCCGCCGCCAAAATGATTGGCTGGGAAATTAGTGACCTGATTAGTCAACCGATGCATTCGGTGCTGCATCACTCCAAACCCGACGGCAGCTTTTATCCCGTTCACGAATGCCCAATTTATGAGGCATTTCGAGATGGACGGATTCATCGCGCTAATACCGAAGTGTTCTGGCGCAAGGATGGTTCCAGTTTCCCGGTGGAATATGTCAGCACGCCGATGCAAGATCAGCATGGTGAAGTGGTGGGAACGGTGGTGGCATTTCAAGATATCACCCAGCGCAAATGGGCTGAGGTACTGTTGCAGCGAACCAATGAAGAACTAGAACTGAAAGTGCGCGATCGCACAGCAGAGCTACATCAGGCAAATGAGCAACTCCAAGAACTCAGTGACCTCAAATCTCGCTTCGTTGCCATGGTCTGTCATGAGTTCCGCAATCCACTGAATAATATTTTGCTGGCGGCATCTTCGCTTGAACGCTATGACGAGCAACTATCTCCGGATCAGCGTCGGGACTACATTCAGGGTGTCACAACCAATGTAGAGCGCATGACTCACATGATTGATGACATTTTGGTGATCGGCAAAATCGAAGCCCATAAGCTGATGATTCAACCCACGCAGATCGAATTAGTGCAGTTTTGTCATTCCTTAGTCGCAGAAATGCAGCTCACTGCTAACAGACAAA
>JARCMD010000506.1 GCA_030248885.1 Leptolyngbyaceae cyanobacterium MP9P1.79
CGGCAAACAAGCTCTTGAATTGACTAGAAGGTTATTGCCCGGATGCTTCGCCCTTCCGGTTCCTGGCATCAAGGACTCTAGCGAGATTCCCGGATTCTCACAAAATCCAGGGATTTGAATTGTTGAGCCAATTGTGTCAAGGTCTGAATAACTTACACGAATCAGAAAATCAGACTCGTCGGGCGTAGTGGGCGAAGGTCATAACGCATTAATTTGATCAACGATGTATGACGCTACCGCTAAGCCAACCTGCGATCGGTACGTCATTTGACAGCCAGTCCCGAATGGGTAACCAACGCGGACTGTAAAAGTGAAAGGTGTCCTACAGTCCTGAGATCTTTGATAGCTTACCCTTAACCTCTTCCAGAGAGAAGTTGGTCACTTCTTGCCACTCTTTCACCGTAAAGTCATAGCCGTGCGCTTTTGCCATCTGGACAAAGGCTTCCAAATCTGGAGCTTCGTTGAATTGCTCCCGAAGCGCGGCATCATTTCTAGCATCTCTGAACAATCTAATAGCATCTTCCTGTGCCATACGTATTCCTTCCTGTTGTAAAACGAGTACAGCATTAACCCAGTTCCACCTAAATATACAGTACGTTATAAACTACTTCCCGCTGCTTACGCTGAGCGGGGGGTTTTCAGCAGCCCTAGAACATGATCACTCAAAGAGCAAGCAAGTCCTGAACCTCCAGGCTGGTTTACGACAGCCCCATTGCTGGCAATATTTCTGGCCCCGTTCATATCCGCGTCACCCATCCAGCCACAAGGTCTACACTCAAAACTCTTGCCACTTTGATAACTTTTGCCTGGCAACGGATGAATGTGCAGGCAGTGATGGCAGGTCTGAAACGTGTAGCGAGGATCGACCAGAATCAGCTTTACGCCAAACTTCACCGCCTTGTAGGTCATGAATTGGCGCAGTTGGTAGAACGCCCAACTGTTGCTACGCCGCCGCTTATGGCGGGGCAACTCATTTGTGCGCTCCCTCATTCCAGTCAAGTCCTCCAGTGCAATTGCCTAATGAGTCACCTTGGCTCGCTGCACCAAGCGATAGCTGATGCCGTGATTGGTATGCGCTTGAAAGCGTTTCTCCTTGCCCAATAACCGTTGCAACAGTCTACGCACTCTGCGGCGTGTACTGCGTGTGCCTCTCGCCGCTTTTTGCTGGAGTTTCGCTTTCAAATTGACGTTCGGCGAGCGCTCGGTCGAGTCGCTGTACTTCTCCCGGATTGCTGTGACTGCCGCTCCGCTGAAAGCATCACCCTCAGACGTGGCGGCAATATCCGTTCTGACCAAATTAACACCCAGAACCTGATCCGTTTCCCCTGGCAGGGGAGATTCCGACTCAAGCTGAATATTGACGTAGTAGCTGCCATCTTTGCGCTTGACCAGCGTGGCTGTTTTAGAGGTTTGTCCCTTCAACAACCCAAGTTGGTAGTTGCCGATCGCTAGCTTAAATCGTTCCCGTTTCCCTACCATTGTCAAAGAAACCGTTCAGTCCTGCTGACGCAAGCTGAAGGTTCACTGGTCATAGGTGGCAGACGTGGGAGCAAATTTACCAACGGGTCTACCCGTTTGCTTGGCTGTCTTGCGATTGCCAAACACCCTGCGAATCGCGTGGATGGCAAGCTGAGCAGACAAACCAAACTTGGCTCTGACATCGTGATAAACCAGCGATGATTTTGAGATCAAGCCAACTGGAGGGTACGAGCCATGACCTTTGCTAATTATGCTGCGATTAACCTTGACGAACTACGACAATATGTTCTCATGCATCGAGAAAATACTACAGCTTTTCAGCTATACATCGATCGCTCAAAAACAACAGGACGAACGATCACGATCGATCCCAGCGATCCTGAGTGGGAAGAGAACTTGGAGCAAAGGCTGCGGCAGACAAGTTCAGACGAAGTAGCTTCAAATTAGCAATGGTCAGCGTTCAACTCGTCTTGTAAAGTTTGACGGATCTGATGGAATGGTAAACTTACGATTCTCTTCTTCCCGTTCAGATGAGCCAGTGAATGCACCACTGCCACCGCACTGAGATGGAAAGAGACGATCGCCCTTACAATAAAGCAATCAATGGGTCAGTAGGTATAGATATGAATCCTATTATCGTCCTACCTCATCGTGAAATTGCAGCATTTTGTGAGCGTTAGCAAGTTGCCGAACTTGCTTTGTTCGGCTCTGTCTTGAGAGACAATTTTCGATCCGATAGCGATATTGACTTGCTAGTTACCTTCGCTCCAGACGCTGACTGGAGCTTGCTCGATCATGTGCAAATGCAGCAAGAACTGGAACGCATTCTAGGGCGAGACGTGGATTTGGTAAGCAAACGGGCGATCGAGCGAAGCTCCAACTGGATTCGTCGCCAAGAGATTCTGTCCACTGCTCAACCAATTTATGCCAATTAATCGAGGTCGTGCAGCATTGCTTGATATTGCCAAAGCCGCCCGAAAAGTTGTGCAATTTAAGCAAGGACTCAATAGAGAATCTTTTCTAGCAGATGAGAAAACGCAATCTGCGATCGTCTTTCAATTACTGATACTGATCACTGGTGAGGCAGTCAAGCGGCTTTCCCAAGAATTCCGTAGTACCCATTCTGATATCCCTTGGACGTTAATTGCCGGAATGCGGGATACCTTGATTCATGAATATGACGATATTGATTTGGGTGAAGTTTGGAAGACCGCAGACAGAGATATTCCAGAATTACTTGTTCTACTGGAACCTATTTTAATTAAGATGACTGGCTAATAGCGTTTTCGGGTAATAAGCTCGAAAATCTTTGAACTCTTTTGGAGCAAGCTTTTGGTAATTTTCCAGAAAGCCTCTTGAAACTTAACCTACGTAATGACTTCAGTGCTTTTCAGTTGCTATTGCCCAACAGGTTTAATCAATTAACTTGATGCGGCCCATTTGGATGTAATCCAGGATGCGGTTGATTTGATAACAGCTATCGGTACTGGTATCTTCGCTTCCCAAAATTTCAGCGGTGAGCCGCATGTGCTCTTGGCGCTTGATTTGCCCTGAGTCAATAATCCGATCGACCGTCTGCTTCAAGCTCAGATTCGGCTTGATCTGCTCTAACTTTTGTTGGGTTGATTTGTTCTGACTCGATCGCATGATAGTAAGTAATCTTTAGCAAACGACTTTTTTCGTTACTTTTGGGTTGAAACAGAATGCAAAAGTCACTCTAGTAGTCTGTCAATCATTAATTGACGGGTAGCTGAAAGCCGGGAGGTTAGTTGGAGTTAAATTTTGAGGGTCTCCGACCCCTCAAAATTTTCTTGACAGAACACTAGGATAACTCGCATTCATCAAAGTCCCTTGTTAATCGCTTAAGTCTAGGACTCTAGCGAGATCCCGGATTCTGAATGAATCTGGAGATCCCACCAGATGCTCTCAATCGTTTAGTCTTCAACATTCTTCCGCTTTATAGGTTTAGGGAGTGGCTCTTTACGAGCAACAGGGTTGGGAGCGGGAGATGTCCTTGTTGGTGCACTGAATGTAGGTCGCTGGGGACGATTACCATCCCACTGCCGACGGGGAGGGGGTGAATCACGACGACGATCGCCTGCCCGCTGGCTCTTCTTCTTGGGGGGTAACATGCCGATCGGAGTTCCAGACTGAATCACCAAGGCATTATTTTGCCGCTGCACATCCAAATTCCAGAAATGCCCTAGGACTTTGCCAGAGAGAACCCCTTGCAGTTGCAACTTAAACGCTTTCTCCTGCTCCGATTCCTTGCGAGAGGATTGACGAATTTTCACGATCACCTGTCCGTCATCCTGGGAGGCATAAATAACTTCCCCACGAATGGAAAAGTAACCATCGTTGAATCCAGATGCTTCAGGATCTGTGGAACCAGACTCTACCGGAGCATCTGCTAATTCCTCAGCAGAACTGCTGCCGTTGTTGCCATTTTGCTGATTTAGCTCCTCCTTATTCAGTTTCTCCGGTTCCCAAACTCCCACAATTTGAGCGTGGAGATTGTTTTCTCTTTCTCTGGTACGAGGATAAACTACCCACAAATGCTCTTGCTCCAAATCCAAGTGCTTTTTCACTAAGCTCATGACCCGACCCAGCAGCACTGCATCGATCGCAGTCCCTTCAGCCGTAAATAGTGTCCCTTTCGTAAATTGATCTGGTGAAGCTTCGTACCGACCGCGAATTAAGCCGATCGCCCGGTACTGCATTGCCTCACTGGGAGGAGGAATAGGTTGCTGGCGCAGGATGGCGGCTGAGTTTGCTACATCATCCCCAGTCTCTACTCCATCTACAACGGGAGTATCTGAAGATGAGATAGGGGATGGATCGATTGGATCACCCTTTGAAGTCGTAGATTCTGATGTCATTTCAGCGGGGCTATCTCCTGAAGGCTCTATGGTCATTGAAGCAGGGGGGGAAGTAAGTAAATCAGAGTTGGGTGAGGGGAGCGCGATCGATGGTTCCGGTGGAATTGCGGGTAGGTGTTTCAGCGCTCGATCAGAGGTAGGACGCATAGGCTGCATATATTCAGACAGCATAGTTGTATCGGTCTGCCCATTCCACTCTAAGGAATTAAGGGAGTCAAGTCACTTTTCCGTTGAAAAAGTTGCCTATCTGGACAATTAATTCTCAGATTATGCAACTAGAATCGCAGTAATTCTTTAGACAATCAAGCCGCTGGACGATCGGTTTTCCCTGATTTCCCGATGTCTGGATTTAAGTCATTGCTACATGCTTCGTCTTCTAAGTAACTGGATGCAATTAAACTAAAGATGATTTTGGGGGTGGAACCCCCTGCCTGGGGGCAACGCCCCCACTCCCCCTTTTACAATTAATTACGCCTACCTACTTATCTACAGAGGGTTGTCTAAAAAACAGGGGAAGTAAGGAAGTTCTTATTCATACTTATAATAAATTTTAGAGTGGGTTGCAAACGGTCATCATTCTAGCGTTTCAGAGGGGATGCAAGGAGTGAAATCTCTGGAAGACAGCGTTCACCTTGACTTAAGCAGTAGGGTTATTTGGCGATCGAGCATCGGGACTCCACCCTAACTTAGTAAACAACACATGACAAATCGCAATTCATCACTAGAATGACAGAGTGAGTTCAAGGCAATTTTGTGACGGATAAGAAAAATCGTTGGATTGTTAGTGTTGTTTTAATTTGTGCTGTGATCGGATTTGTCGGATTTTCGATCGTGCCCATTTTTAGCAACGCCTTTAAGGGTGACCAGAAGCCGATCGGTGGGACATCAACTACTCCTGGAGCGGTAGCTTCAGCTAGTCCAGAAGTCGTAAAAGCATCTCAAAAAGAACCCCCTCTGCCTCAGCCAGAGGAGCTAAGAGCGCAGGTAAAGGGATATGAAGCCATTTTGCAGCAAGAACCGGAAAACCAGGCGGCGTTGAAGGGGCTGGTGAAAACCCGTTTGACCTTGATCAATATGAAGCAAGGTGAAATTAAAGATGTGATTGGGCCGTTGGAGAAACTGGCAAAACTCAATCCCACCGAGCCACGCTACACAATACTGCTCGCCCAGTCGAAACAATTCACAGGCGATCGGGAAGGAGCCGCCCAGCTATACCGCACCTTGCTGACCTCCCAACCAGGCAACCTAGATGCACTAGAAGGGCTAACTGACCTACTGATCCAACAGGAACGTCCTGCGGCGGCGATCGGACTTCTACAGGACACCCTGAAGACAGCAAATCAGGCAAATCAGATCCAGGCAGGAAGTGTCGATGTGATTTCAGTGCAAATTTTGTTGGGCAAGGTCTATGCCCTAGAAAAGCAATATGATGATGCGATCGAAGTTTACGACACGGCAATTAAAGGCAATAAGCAGGACTTCCGTCCAGTTTTGGCTAAAGCCTTGGTGCTGAGAGAACAGGGTAAGCCTGAAGCCGCTAAACCTCTCTTTGCAACGGCGGTTGGGCTAGCCCCCGCCCAATTCAAGGATCAAGTCCGGCAACTGGAGACCGGAGACGCAATTCCAAGCGCAGCTCCCAAGCCTGAGGCTACACCGGGAGCGACTCCATCTCCCTCTGCTACGCCTAAAAATTAGTATTCTAAGAAAAATTAGGTAGGCTCAAGATTGGATCGGGGCGAAGTATTCAGTAGATAGTCTTTAGGAGATTTCCGAGAAAGACGTTACTCCTGTAGGGGCGTTCGCGTAGCGTGTGCTTTGCACTTAGCATCCGGCAGGCAAGCCCTTGAATGGGAGCATCTCAATTTTGTAGAGGATAGTCCAAAACCCCCTCATCCCCCAGCCCCTTCTCCCCTCTTGGGAGAAGGGGAGCAAGATCCAAGTCCCTCTCCCCACCTGGGAGCTTGTCATTACCAACATTTTTGAAAAATCGAAGATTTTTCAAAAATGTGAATTCTAAACCTCTCAGAAGGCCCAAATTGTCGCCCGAACCGCCCCCCA
>JARCMD010000507.1 GCA_030248885.1 Leptolyngbyaceae cyanobacterium MP9P1.79
GGCTTTAAGGCCCCAATTCTGGGGGACTTCGATCTCAGAACCCCCCAGAATTGGGGGCAGGGGGGCGGTTCGGGCGACAATTCGGGACTTTTCAGACAGTCTCTTACACAACGAAGCTGCTGAAGTTTGACTTTGTTCTCAACAGTCCCTATTTATTGATAATGAGTAACAAAGGTCTGGGGTTTAGAATTTACATTTTTGAGAAGTCGAAGATTTCTCAAAAATGTTGGTAATGACAAGATCCTTGAGGGTACGGGCGTGGAGTTTGGGGATTGAACGTGACTAATCGCAACGCAGCATTATTCAGCAAACAGTTCAGCTAGGGTGTCGAGAACAGCTTTTTGCTCGCTCAAATTAAAATAATTCTAGAACCTGTAGCCACACTGTACACACATTGGCTAGTAGACGGGTAGTTGAAAACTGGGAGGTTAGTTGGAGTTAAATTTTGAGGGTCTTCGACCCTCAAAATTTTCTTGACAGACTACTAGGGCAGTCTTAGATCAGTCATGATGAATCACAAACGATCCATGACTAGTACCTAAATTCATGATTGGCTACCTCAAAGGTTATGTGACAGGCATTCAAAAGACTGGTGCGAATCGGGTTGTGTTGATTTTAGAAGTAAATCAGGTGGGGTATGAGCTGCAAGTGTTGCCCAGCTTGAGACAGCAACTGCCCGCGCCCAGTGAAGTCGTGCAGATCTTCACCCATGTGCAGGTGCGAGAAGACAATGTGGCGCTGTTTGGGTTTGGCTCGGCAGCGGAGCGGGATTTGTTTCGGCAACTCGTGGCAGTGAGCGGCATTGGGGCCCAGTTGGCCATTGCGCTCCTGGATACCTTGGGGTTGCAGGATTTGGTGCAGGCGATCGTCTCTGGGAACACGCGCCTCCTGACCAAAACCCCCGGTGTGGGCACCAAAACTGCTGAACGGATTGCCCTGGAACTGAAAACTAAGCTGGCAGAATGGCGGCAGCAATCGGGGCTGCTGACCTTGCCCATGGCGGGGCCCACGGTTTCGGTGTTGGAGGATGTGGAAATGACCTTATTGGCCTTGGGGTATACCAACAGCGAAATTACGCAAGCCCTCCAAGCGGTGGGACAAAATACAGCCCTCGCTAAAAATGCCGATGTTGATGCGTGGATTCGGCAAGCGATCGGCTGGTTGAGTCAGTAATGCCAACGGGATATCAGTTCCCTCCAAATTCCTCCAGCGTTGTATGAAGCAGCATAATTTAAATATGAAAGAAGGAAAGTGAGGATAAACTGAAACTACAATCAATCTATCCGTCCATGTCCCTCGTAGAATAAGAATTGACTTTATCAGACCCTATCAATTGTGAAGATGTCTAAAACGTTTAACTAATAAGGGCTGTAGCTTCCTGAATCGGGCTGATTTCTAGTACTGAAGCAGCCATCAGGATACTATGATTGAGTATTGTTGGCGCTATGCTCCCCCACCGGAACCTCATCCATGACTGCAAAATCTTTGCCGGAACTGAAAACAGCTTGGCACACACTAGAAGTTGACGAGAGTTTAACGGCGCTGCACAGCACCAGGACGGGTTTAACGGCTCAGCAGGTGATAGAACGGCAGGCACAGTACGGAGAAAATGTACTGGTTGAAACTCCGGGTCGCAGCACTTGGTCAATTTTGGTAGACCAGTTCACCAATATCATGCTGTTGATGCTGATTGCAGTTGCCGTGGTTTCTGGGGTTTTAGACCTGCGGCGGGGAAGTTTTCCCAAGGACGCGATCGCCATCTTTAGCATCGTGATTTTGAATGGCGTGTTGGGCTATCTCCAGGAAAGCCGGGCCGAAAAAGCCCTCTCTGCCCTCAAACGCATGTCCTCCCCGAAAGTTCGAGTTATTCGCCAGGGGAAAACTATGGAGGTGGCTTCCAAGGAATTGGTGCCTGGGGATGTGATGCTGCTGGAAGCGGGGGTGCAAGTTGCAGCAGATGGGCGCTTGATTGACGTGGCCAGTTTGCAAGTGCGGGAAGCGGCGCTGACGGGCGAGGCCCAGGCGTTGATGAAGCAAGCTGAGCTTAAACTGCCCGGAGACACGCCCTTGGGCGATCGGTTGAATCTAGTGTTTCAAGGCACTGAAGTAGCTCAGGGACGAGCCACAGTGGTTGTTACTAACACGGGAATGCAGACAGAATTGGGCAAGGTGGCCACGCTGCTGCAATCGGTGGAAACTGAGCCTACGCCCCTGCAACAACGCATGACTCAGTTGGGCAACGCCCTGGTTGGGGGTTCCCTCAGTTTGGTGGCGATCGTCGTCATTGGGGGCTTGATTCGGGCAGGCAGTTTCAAGCCCGTGGAAGAATTACTTACGGTTTCCCTGAGTATGGCGGTGGCGGTTGTGCCAGAAGGGTTGCCAGCAGTGATTACGGTCGCTTTGGCTCTGGGGACTCAACGCATGGTGCGCCGCCATGCCCTGATTCGCAAACTGCCTGCCGTGGAAACCCTCGGCTCGGTCACGGTTATTTGTTCTGACAAAACAGGAACCCTGACCCAAAACAAAATGGTCGTGCAGCGGGTTCATACCCAAAACTTTGCGGTGCGAGTGACGGGTGAAGGCTACATCCCCAACGGTGAATTTTTAGACACAACACTAGACCGAGGCAATCCTGCGGATAAAGCGCCGCTACAGGGTGATCTCCATGAACAGCCGGAGCTGCAAGCGCTGCTACTTGCCTGTGTTTTATGTAACGATGCGGTGCTGCAATCTGAGGCAGGCGACTGGCGGATTCTGGGCGATCCCACCGAGGGTGCGTTGCTGGCGCTGGCAGGCAAGGCGGCGATCGAACAAGACCAATGGTCGCACCGCTTGCCCCGCTTGGTGGAGTTTCCATTCTCGTCGGAACGCAAGCGCATGAGTGTCATTGTGCGAAATGAAGCAGAGGGCATTCTCTATCCCGCCGCTTTTTTGATGTTTACGAAGGGGTCCCCCGAACTGATTTTAGAGCGCTGTACGCAGGTTCAATCGGGTAAGGCGACCGTGGCGATCGATAACGCTCAACGGGCGCAAATTTTGGCCCAAAACAATCACATGGCAAGTAAGGGCTTACGGGTGCTGGGCTTTGCCTGTAGACCCTTGGACGATCGCCCCGCCGCCACCGCCGACCAGGTGACAGAACAAAATTTAATTTGGTTGGGGTTGGTGGGAATGCTGGATGCCCCCCGCCCCGAAGTCCGAGACGCAGTGAAAAATTGCCTGACCGCTGGCATCCGCCCCATGATGATCACCGGGGATCACCAACTGACGGCGCAAGCGGTGGCCTGCGATCTGGGTATTGCTCAGGCAGGCGATCGGGTCCTCACGGGGCGAGAACTGGAAACCCTGAGTCCGGTGGAACTGGAAGCAGAGGTGAAGCAGGTCAATGTCTATGCCAGGGTCACCCCAGAACACAAGTTGCGGATTGTGCAAGCGTTGCAGCGCCAAGGCAACGTCGTCGCCATGACGGGGGATGGAGTCAACGATGCCCCCGCCCTAAAGCAGGCAGATATCGGGATCGCGATGGGGATCACAGGCACCGATGTCAGCAAAGAAGCCAGTGATATGGTGTTGCTGGATGACAACTTTGCCACGATCGTCGCAGCGGCTGAGGAAGGGCGAGTCGTTTACACCAATATTCGTCGGTTCATCAAGTACATCCTGGGATCAAACATTGGTGAGGTTTTGGTCATTGCGTCTTCCCCGATTCTGCTGCCCATGGGTGGCGTTCCCCTCACCCCGCTGCAAATTTTGTGGATGAACTTGGTCACCGACGGACTCCCCGCCCTCGCCTTGGCTGTGGAACCCGCAGAACCAAATGTGATGCAGCGTCCTCCCCATGATCCCAATGAAAGTATTTTCTCGCGGGGCTTGGGATCGTACATGATTCGGACGGGGATCATTTTTGCCGTAATTACGATCGTCCTCATGCTGTGGGCCTACAACTATAGTCAAGGACTAGAGGGAGATGGCGCTAAAGACAAATGGAAAACGATGGTCTTTACCACCCTTTGTCTGGCTCAGATGGGACACGCGATGGCAATTCGATCGAACACTCGTCTCACGATCGAACTCAATCTATTTTCCAATCCCTTCATTCTGTGTGCTGTGGTTCTCACCACTGTCTTACAACTGATGCTGATCTACGTTGAACCCCTGCGTAAGTTTTTTGGCACTCAGTCCCTCAACCTCACCGAACTGGGGATCTGTGTTGGGTTTAGCCTGTTGATGTTTGTCTGGGTCGAGCTAGAAAAACTCTTTATCCGTTGGTATAAACGTTGAAGTTAGAATCGTGAATTAAGTAATTGACGGAAGGGATCGGTCTACAGCCTAGCCTTTTTCCCTCATCCCCTACCCCCTTCTCCCTGGGGAGAAGGGGAACCGGAATCTTTCTCCCTCTCCCCAGGGAGAGGGTTGGGGTGAGGGCAAATCTGAATCTTAATTAATCCAACGTGATCCTTAATGTCAATTAATCACCCGTGTGTACCTTAAGTCCCTTCACCTACGGCAGTTTCGCAACTACATTGACCAGCGGGTAGAATTCCTAGCTCCCAAGACGATTCTGGTGGGGAATAATGCCCAGGGCAAATCAAATCTTTTAGAAGCGGTGGAACTACTGTCCACCCTGAAATCCCACCGGGCTGGGCGCGATCGGGACTTAGTGCGAGACGGAGAACCCGTCGGACAAATCCTGGCGACGCTGGAGCGCGACATCGGCTCCGTTGACCTCACCCTGACCCTCCGGAGCAATGGCCGTCGCAGTGTGGCATTGAATGGAGAATCGGTGCGCCGCCATTTGGACTTCTTGGGCGTACTCAATGTTGTGCAATTTTCCAGCCTGGATCTGGATTTGGTACGCGGCGGCCCCGATCGCCGCCGGGGTTGGCTGGATGGACTGGTGGTGCAACTGGAGCCAGTCTACGCCCACATTTTGCAGCAATATCAACAGGTCTTGCGCCAACGGAATGCCCTGTTGAAGTTTGGGGGACAGGGCACAGCCCCCAAAGACGGGAACCAGTTGGAACTTGCTGGTGCGTCTGGCTCTTTGCCAATGGAACTGGATCTCTGGAACGCCCAGTTGGTGGAAACAGGAGTGCGGGTGATTCGGCGACGGGCGCGGGTGCTGGAACGCTTGGCCCCGATCGCCCAGGCATGGCACCGCGCCATCAGCGGCAGCACCGAAGACCTCACCATTCGCTATGCCCCCAGTATTTGGGAAAATCTGGCTGAATCCAGCACAATGGAGCCGGATGCATTTTCCCAGAGCTTGCCAGGAGGTGATCCCCAGCGGGTGCAGCAGGTGTTTTGGGAAAAATTACGCCAGCGATCGATCGCCGAGCAACATCAGGGCACCACCTTGGTTGGCCCCCACCGAGATGAAATTGAGTTGACAATTAACCAAACCCCCGCCCGCCAGTACGGTTCCCAAGGACAACAACGCACCCTGGTACTGGCGCTGAAACTGGCTGAGTTGAAACTGATTGAAGAGGTGGTGGGAGAGCCGCCACTATTGTTACTGGATGATGTGTTGGCAGAGCTAGACCTCGATCGACAAAATCAATTACTCAGCGCCATCCAAGACCACTTTCAAACCCTGATCACCACAACTCACCTTGGCTCCTTCGATGCTCAATGGTTGCGCTCCTCCCAAATTCTGACCGTCAAAGCAGGACAAGTCTCTACCTAGTCACGAGTCCTTGGTTGTGTAACCTTCTCGGTCAGTGAATGTAATCCAAATAGAAGCGATCGTCCTATTCACTAGGAGGGCCATAGTCTGTCGCACCATAAGCGATGAGTAAAGCCATAATCGCTAAATCTCCTCTTGCAGAACCTAAGGGAGTTTGCCCAAAAGAATCTTTACTATCAACATTTGCTCCATAACGGACTAGCACCTCAACAACCTCGAAATGTCCTTTCCAACACGCATAATGTAAGGGAGTATCATTTGACCATGATGCGTAGACATTTACTCTTGCACCGTTCACTAGGAGCAACTCTACAATCTCTGCACATCCATTTTGGGATGCAATATGCAATGGAGTATCGTCTATACTATTGAGTTCTTCAATATTTGCCCCTCTCGAAATTAGTAATTCCACTATCTCCACAGAATTTTTATAAATTGCTGCATGGAGAGGAGCCTGTCGGATACTATCTCGATTAAGATTTGCACCTCGATTAATTAGTAGCTCGATAATCTGAGTATGTCCGGTTTCAATTGCCTTGTATAAAGGAGTGTCAGCATAGCTATCAAAATTGATATATGCATTGTCATCTAGCAAGAACTCTACAACTTCCTGATGTCCACCTAGTACAGCAAAATGTAAGGGAGTCGTCCCTCCATTACGCATGGAATTAATATCGTATCCTTGCCCTAAATAACTTGCCACCAAAGCCAAGTCTCCCCAGTAGGCAGCATGATGGAGTCCAATCGTAGCACCATGCTTAACCAGGTAATCAACGATTTCTGTATGATTCTTAATGGCAGCTTGTAGAATCGGAATTTTACCATCGTTCTGGTCTAACCCTTGATTCACAGCCGCTCCATAGGCTAGCAATAGCTCTACAACTTCTTTATGTCCTTCAGAGGCGGCTAAGTAGAGAGGAGTCGCACCGAAATACCTACTAATACTTATGTCTACGTCTACTCCCTTTTCTAGGCACTCCCTGACAACTTCAAGCCTGCCAGTCTTAGCAGCATCATGGATGCGTCTAATAGGGTTAATAGCTATCCGCCAATAGATGAAAACCCCAAACAGCAAAATGCAGCCATAGGCTAACTGAGCATTGAGGGACAGATCGGAGAAGCTCATATTGGGTTCAGACTAAGGTAATTAAAACGACAGCATCAGCTAATGGGCACTGAAATTCCTGTAGCAAATCCAAACTCAAAGACAATCCAATTTTGAATTCTGCCTACATTAGCCCAAACCTATTTATGACCGTAACTAAATCAATTAAATTTTAGCTGAGTTAGGTTCTAAGCTAGGATGCGAAAGGTTTGGCTGAATGCTTGGGGGTGTTTGTGCGTGTGTTCAAAACGGTGGCTGGTCTGCGCTGCTACCTGGAGCTACAGCAGTCGGGAGATGGGAGGGAAAGCAACGATCGAACCCCAGGGGTAGGGTTGGGTCTGGTGCCCACCATGGGCGCTCTGCACGCTGGGCATCTCAGTCTCATTCAGCGGGCGCGACAGGAGAATGCGATCGTCGTCGTCAGCATTTTTGTCAATCCCCTACAATTTGCCCCCACCGAGGATTTTCAGCAGTATCCCCGGACTTTGAACCAGGATCAGCACCTCTGCGAACAGGCAGGAGTCGATGTGTTGTTCGTGCCGACGATGGCAGAACTGGGCATCGCATCAGCACCCGCATCCGCAATGCCTCTCACCCAGGTTGTGCCTCTCGCATCAATGATGTCCGTTCTCTGTGGCAACTCTAGACCCGGACATTTTCAAGGTGTGGCCACGATCGTCACCAAACTGCTGCATTTAGTCCAGCCAAACCGGGCTTATTTTGGCCAAAAAGATGCCCAGCAGGTGGCGATTATTCAGCGATTGGTGACAGACCTAAACGTGCCCGTTGAAATTGTGCCCTGCCGCATCGTGCGGGAGCCAAGCGGCTTAGCCCTTAGCTCTCGCAATCAGTATTTAACCCCTGATCAAAAAATACAGGCGGTTGCCTTGTTTGCTGGATTGCAGCAGGCAGAGCAAGCCTTTCGCCAAGGAGAGCGCTCCCAGGAGGGTTTAGTGGCGATCGTCCAGCGCGAAGTGGCCGGAACCCCAGACCTGCAACTGGAATACGTGGAACTGGTGCATCCCAGAAGCCTGCTGCCCTTGGCCCGTATAGACGAGGCGGGATTGCTGGCAGTCGCTGCCCGTCTCGGCACAACTCGCCTGATCGATAATGTGATTCTGCGATGTCGGCAGCCGATCGTAGCGATCGATGGCCCAGCGGGAGCGGGGAAATCCACCGTCACGCGCTTGGTGGCTGAAGCGCTGGGACTCTTGCATTTGGACACGGGGGCGATGTATCGCGCTGTGACTTGGCTCGTGCTTCAGGCAGGAATTCCCCTAAACGATGTGGTGGCGATCGCCGAATTGGTCAGCCAGTGCCAAATTGAACTCAGCAGTCAAGATCACCCAGCCAGAGCGGGAGCCGCACAACCAACTGTGATGATCAATGGTCAAGATGTGACAGAGGCGATTCGGAGTCAGGATGTGACAGCGCAAGTGTCGGCGATCGCAGCCCAGGCAGTCGTGCGGCGAGAACTGGTGAAGCAGCAGCAAAGCTATGGGTGTCGGGGCGGCATTGTCGCTGAAGGGCGAGACATCGGCACCCAGGTCTTTCCTGATGCTGAGTTGAAAATCTTCCTCACTGCCTCAGTGCAGGAACGGGGCCGCCGTCGCCAGCAAGACCTCAAAGACCAAGGCAAGCCAGAAATCAGCCTAGATGACCTGGAGCAAACGATCTATGAGCGCGATCGAAAAGACAGCACCCGCGCCCTCTCTCCCCTCCGCCAAGCTGAAGACGCGATCGAAATCCAAAGCGATCGACTAAGCATTACCCAAGTTGTCGAGCAAATCGTCAACCTGTATCATTCAAAACTTTTATAAAATTTTACAGAAAATCTTCCTGTAGAAGGTTTGCTGTCAGCATTCAAAACTAGTAAGCTCACGCTAGTCAGCGGCTTAATTCGTTGTTCAAGCGATTTATCTATCGCTGGATCAATATTCCCTAACAACACTAGAATTAGGTTGGAGTTTTGAGAACATCTTATCGCTGTACAGGCGAAGCATAAGGTGTGAGATCTCAGATTTGAGTTCAATTTAGTTCTTAATTCTTAATTTGCAAGTGACTTGTGGAACCCCTAGCGTTTTTACTGATAGCGTTTTTATTGGGATTGGCGATCGGTCTGGCGCTACTGGCTTGGAAACAAGTCCAATTTCATCACAGGTTGCTCAACCTCTCGCAATCTTTGGGGATCACTCCCTCACCTCGATCGCGGCGCTTGTCCGAGCAATTAAAATTAGCCCTTGTTGAGCAACAGCAAGCCTGCCAGGAACAGCAGCAACAGCTTAAAACCTATAAATTGTTGCTCCAATCTGCTCCCATTGGATATGTCCAAGTTGATGAAGACAATCAACTGACATGGTGTAATCCCCAAGCCTGTAGCTTACTGGGGATTCAATACTCAGAGCAGGCTAAACCCCGCTTGCTCTTAGAAATTGTGCGTTCCTACGAGCTAGATCAGTTAATTGAACAAACGCGAAACGTCCAGCAGCCTTCCCAGCAGGAATGGACTTTCCACCTTGTATCTCCTGATATGTCTGCTCTGTCTCGCCAGATCGTTTCGCCGCTACGGGGCTACGGGTTACCCCTAGCCGAGGGACATGTGGGTGTTTTTCTAGAGAATCGGCAGGAAGCAGTCATGCTAGCCCAACAGCGCGATCGATGGACTTCAGACGTGGCCCATGAGTTGAAAACGCCCCTCACCTCCATTCGTTTGGTCGCTGAAACATTGCGATCGAGGCTTGATCTCCCGTTACGAGGCTGGATCGATCGTCTCCTCAGTGAAACCATTCGCCTAGGCACACTCGTTCAAGACCTGCTAGATCTCAGCCAAATGGAAACCAAAGCTGCGGGTTCTCTCAGCATGAAGCCCTTCAACTTGCCAGAATTGATTCAGTCGGCATGGATTAGCCTAGAGCCGTTAGCGCGGAAGAAACACATCCAGTTAGATTACATAGGGGCAAACAATCTCGTCCTTCAAGCTGATGAACATCGCCTCTACCGCGTCCTCATTAATCTTCTAGATAACAGCATCAAGTACAGTCCACCCCGCCAACACATTAGAATTCAAGCTAATCTGCAATCAACAGCTGATCCCCCTTTCATTTCCTTAGAAGTGATTGATGCCGGCCCTGGTTTTCCTGAAAGTGATCTGCCCTACGTTTTTGAGCGATTTTATCGGGCTGACCCATCTCGATCGCGACCCAAGGTTGATGCTTCAGAGGTAGGCATTGAGCAGAATAGACTTGTGCCCCCCCTTGATCCCCTACCTGGTTCGCAGCATACGAGCAGCAGTGGCTTAGGGTTGGCGATCGTGCGACAAATCATTGAAGCCCATCGGGGATCAGTGAGCGCGAGTAATCATCCTGAAACGGGAGGAGCCTGGATTCAAATTCAGTTACCGTGTCAGCAGCCTACTCTAGCAACAAGACTTTAAATTGCTTGATTCTGGTTCGTATTCCTGTAACATTTGTACATCAGAAGCAGATCACTCTGATTTCTGTAGCCCTCAAACATTCCCATGGAAGAGAGACTACAAAAGATCATGTCCCAGTGGGGCATTGCATCCCGTCGCCATGCGGAGTCAATGATTCTTGACGGACGGGTACGTCTCAATGGTAGAGTTGCCCAGTTAGGACAAAAGGCTAACCCCAGTTTTGATGCGATCGAAATTGATGGCGTGCTTGTAAAACCTACAAATCGTCCATCCCTTATCTACTTATTACTCCACAAACCAGCGGGTATTGTTTCTACATGTCATGATCCCCAAAATCGTCCGACTATTCTTAACCTGCTTCCCCCGGAACTACAGTCTTGCCAAGGAATTCACCCCGTTGGCAGATTAGACGCAGATTCCACAGGTGCGCTGTTACTCACAAACGATGGTGCTTTCACATTTCGACTAACCCATCCTTCCCATCACATTTTTAAGACCTATCATGTTTGTGTACAAGGACATCCCTCTCGCGATACTGTGTATCAGTGGCAACAGGGAGTTGATTTAGCAGGAGTCAAAACCCTACCTGCTTCTGTGAGCGTACTGAGCCAAAATCCTACCCATACGTTGCTTGAAATCAAACTAGCAGAGGGTAGAAATAGACAAATTCGGCGAGTTGCAGAACAATTGGGGCACCCTGTAATCAGTCTTCATCGAACGGCGATCGGCTCTATTCACCTAGACCCTTTACTCAGCGGTCATGTCCGCCCCCTCCAGCTTTCGGAACTTCACTCTCTGCAAACTTCAACTGAAAGAATAGTAGCCAGACATCATGCAGACCGGTAAACGTGCTAGCAGACAACGACCTCAGCGAAAGCGCCAAGCTCAACAACTTGAGCAAGATCGTGTTGAAAAAATGACAATCCTGGGATCGCGTTTGCGGCAAGTGCGCTTGCAACAAGCGATTTCCCTAGAACAGGTGGCAGCCCAAACCAAAATTCAACAACGCTTACTGAATGCTTTAGAAGAAGGCAGGATGAGTGATTTACCTGAGCCAGTTTACGTTCAAGGCTTTATTAAACGATTTGCAGAAGTTCTAGGGTTGGACGAGCCAGAATTTACCGATGTGTTCTCTGGAAACGCTCCCCTGCGCTCTGTCAAGCAGTCTTGGCGGAGTTTGCCAGCGGCTCAACTGCGACCCATGCACCTCTATGCGGTTTACATTTGCCTGATTGTGGGTGCGGTGAACGGGTTGTCTTACTTAATGAATCGCTCTAACGCTGAGATTGTGAGTCAAAACGTCCCCGCTCAGCCTGCTCTAAAGCAACCTAATGGGCAACCCAATGGGGTTAAAACTCCCAAATTCTTCATCGGGTCGCCCAATCCAGCTTCTGTAGCCGGAGTCACTCCTCAGAAGCCGATCGTGGCATCAGTGGCATCATCCGTTGTGGTTTCCAGCCCTGCTCCTGCGCCACAGCAAGTGCAGCCGCTCCAGCCTGTGCCCGCCAAACCCATCTCTGTGGCAGTGGTTCCAGCAGTCAGAACCACTGCCCGTCAACCACAACGTCCTACGGCGGTTCCGCAGCTACCTAAACCCCAGCCTGTTGTAGCATCCACTGGTCGGTTTACACCCCTCTCTCCTGCCCTAGCTAATCTGGTGCCGCCGATCGCTGACAACTTCCTCACAGCATTTAATCCCGGCAATAGTGCCCAGTCCTTGCATGTCAGTGTCACTCTCAAAGAAGTGTCGTGGCTACGAGTGACAGCGGATGGCAAAACAGAGTTTGAAGGACTCTTACCTGAAGGCACTCAGCGTGAATGGGGAGCTAAAACCCAGTTAACTCTACTTGCTGGCAATGCGGGTGGAGTCCTGGTTTCTCTCAACAACGGACAGACAAAACAGTTGGGCACTCCAGGTTCTGTAAAGGAAGTAACCTTTGAAGCCGGGTCACAAGCTGCTCAGAATACCTTCCCCCGGAAACAGGATGTGGCAAGTAATTTTGGCTTGCTAGATTTTACTCCTGCATCCCTCCATACCCAGTTAACTCTAAATATAGTAAATTAATGCCTTGCCCCTTGGTGTTGTAAGGAGACTTCTGAGAAAGATGCTACCGCTGTAGGGACGAAGCACACGCTACGCGATCGACCCTACAGTGGAACGGTTCTACATTATTCAATTCACAACTCTTA
>JARCMD010000508.1 GCA_030248885.1 Leptolyngbyaceae cyanobacterium MP9P1.79
AGGGCGTTCGCGTAGCGTGTGCTTTGCACTTAGCATCCGGGCAATGACCTTCTGGTCGATTCAAGGCTCTGTCTGCCGGATGCTTCGCCCCTACAGGGGTAACATCTTTCTCGGAAATCTCCTCAGCTACTCGTCAATAATTAATTGACGAGTAGCTGAAAGTCAGGAGGTTAGTTGGAGTTAAATTTTGAGGGTCTTCGACCCCTCAAAATTTTCTTGGCAGAACATTAGTGCAGGCTAGTAGAACTAACTGAGCAGCACTCAAAACTCAAAACTCAAAACTCAAAACAATTCCCTAACTGCTCAGAAACTTCTGCCAAGCTGCACTACGCCACCTCATCTACCCCGTCATCGTAGAGCGCTGCCTCTGCTGCTTCTGCCCTAGCCTGATCATCCATCTCTTGCATCGCCAAGAGTAACTCCTCTTCCTGGGCCTCAAAGTCAGCTTCGGCGATGTCGCCCATGTCAAAGGCAAGCTGAAGGGCGAGGAGTTTTTTGCTGAGGTTATCTCGATCGTCCAACTCTGTATCAACGCGCTCTTGGAGTTGTTTGCCAATCCAAACAATGCCAGAAATCGGACCAAGCACTGGGGCTAGTAGTAAGTCGAAAAACATGGACAGACCTGGGTTAGGGATTAAGTTGAGCGAAACTGTAGGGCGCAGTGAAGTTGTTGTAGCGAATGCGTAGGCGACCTTCAAATTGCTGATCCAGCGCTTCGACCCGATCGCTAAACACAGGTTCCTCTTCCCACGAAATCAAATACGCAGTGTTGTAAATCATTGCCTCGGTCAGGGGCGGATTTTCCAGCACTTCCACAGCTAATGGTTCCAGGACAGCCCGAAAGGTGTCGGTAATATCCTTTTGCCGCCCAGCCATCGATTGCTCAATGCTCTGCCCAATCCGCACCACCTGATCCATACTTAGAGTCTTCCCTTCTAGCTGATCGCGCTCCCGTTGCAAGTCCTCATTTTCCTGCATCAATGCCTGCAACTCAGCCGCCGCATCCCAAAATACTTTGATGCTGACCTCCCGTCGCCCCGATAGCTTGTCAAACAAACCGTTCAACTTGTCACTATGGGGCTGGGTCAACTGCTCGGTGACGGTTTGCCAATCTTCCACAATCAAGCCAAACTGAAGCGGCAACAGCACCCGATGCCCCGCTTGCATCGACTGCTCTAGCACTTTTTCGTGATCCAACAAGTTGCGGCGACTGGCTAAATATCGCTCTTGTTGAGCTTCAGAGTATAGAAACACAAACCCATCATGAACGTGCGCCAGAACGGGCTGACGATCCAATCCTTGGCTCTGGATACCTTGGGGGCCAGGAAGCGGGAAGATGCCATACAAGTAAAATCCGTAACTCATCGCTAAACCCTCAAATGCTTCAGCATCTTGTCAAAAATAAGTTGAACGATCGCCAGTTCTAAACCTCGGAAACAAGGGACTTAAGCCCCTTGCCTGAGCGAGTTAGGGCAACAAAACTCAAGCTTTTGCTCCTTCAATAGTTTTATCGACAGTCTCATTTTTGATGAGTCTGGGCTGAGCAGGTTTAGAGTCCAAGGGCCGAGACGTTAACACAAGCTGTAACTTGGCATGGATTAAACTGAGTTGAGCCAGCCCTAAATCGACACTTCCTTCCAGGACAATTCCTGTGTGCAAGAGGCGATCGAGCAACTCTAGGATAGATGGATTTGCGGAATTTTCCCCTGGATAATAGCCGCTTGACTTTGGTAGTAAGGTACCGATCTCGCCCAAATCAACATTCAAGTCAGCGGGATCGATTTCAAACACATCGCACAATTTCACCACTTGCTCTTCCAATTTGCTGAGACTCTCCGCCGCTCGGTCTAGGGCATTGTCATCGAGCAGCCCCGCTTCCATGCGGCGAATCACCTGAGCCTCCATCAGTTGCCGCACTAATTCCACCACAGTCAGCAACAGCGGAGCCAAGCCTGCATCCTTGCCAGTGGTTTTAGGTTCGACGGGTTTAGGGTCAAGTAAACTTTCTAGCGACTCATTTGGTTGCATGGCATACAAAGTCCTTTCTCTGTCACAGTAGCTTAAAAATAGGTGAGTCGGGGACGGGGGAAGCAAGCAATGACTCAGGACAAGCTGACCATTACCAACATTCTTGAGAACAGATCAAACTCTGGAAGGTCGGTTGTGTCAGCTTGTCCTGAGATACTGGTAATCACAAGCAGGACAAGGGGGATAGAAGTTGGTTTTGCGTTGACAGGGCATATTTAGGGAATAATCAACCACGGATAATGATAACGATTTGAAATTAGTGTGAAGTTTTGAGTGGACGAAGCATGGCGAATGACGAATCACCACAGTAAAATTCTATGGTAGAACTCTATTGCAAAACCACTTATTGCGAAAACACTATGAATGCTGAAGCGCTCAAATTTTTACTAGAGGCAGTTGCTCAAGGTGCTGTGAGTCCTGATCTGGCGTTGGATAAACTGAAGCACCTGGATTTTGAACCCGTTGGGGATTTTGCGAATGTCGATCACCATCGATCGCTGAGGACGGGGTTTCCAGAGGCGATTTGGGGCCCAGGCAAAACGGCTGACCAGATTGCTCAGATTATGGAGTCGATGCGCGATCGTAGCCCAATGGTGATGGCCACCCGAATTGAGCCAGCCGTTTACACCCAGCTACAGGCAAAGGTTCCCGATGTAACCTATTATGCTGGAGCCAGAATTTGTGCCCTGCGTGGCAACGTTGCCCCACCAGAGCAGCACCCCGGTGCGATTTTGCTATTAACCGCAGGCACTGCCGACCTCCCCGTGGCTGAGGAAGCTGCCGTCACTGCTGAACTATCTGGATTTCGGGTGAAGCGGCTCTGGGATGTGGGCGTGGCTGGCATTCATCGTCTGCTCACCCATCGCCACGTCATTGCTGAGGCAGATGTGATGATTGTGATCGCGGGCATGGAAGGCGCATTGCCCAGTGTGGTTGCCGGATTGGCAGATTGCCCGGTGATTGCTGTGCCAACCAGTGTGGGCTATGGAGCTAGTTTCAACGGGCTTGCGCCATTGCTGACGATGCTAAATTCCTGTGCCGTTGGCATTGGTGTGGTGAATATCGATAACGGCTTTGGGGCGGCAATCCTGGCTGGACAGATTCTCCGCACAGCCCAGCGTGTGAGCCGAGGGTAGGAGATTTTCAGAAAAGGTTATGCCAGGTACCGGAAGGGCGTTCGCGTAGCGTGTACTTTGCACTTAGCATCCGGGCAATGACCTTCTAGTCGGTTCAAGGGCTTATCCACCGGATGCTTTGTCCCTACAGAGATGGCATTTTTCCCGAACATCTTCTGAGTTGCACACTGCCTATTTTCCACATCTAAGGCGATGTGCAACTTTCCTGAACCGCCCTCACCGTTCGGCTGAGCGCTCACGTCGAAGCCCCAACCCCTCTCCCCTGCTGGGAGAGGGGCTAAGACCTAGATTGGCTCCCCCTCTCCCCTGCTGCTTGTCATTACCAACATTTTTGAGAAATCTTCGATTTCTCAAAAATGTGAATTCTAAACCTCTCAGAAGGCCCAAATTGTCGCCCGAACCGCCCCCCT
>JARCMD010000509.1 GCA_030248885.1 Leptolyngbyaceae cyanobacterium MP9P1.79
GAAGGGCTTTCAGACATTTCCGGTTCCCTCTCCTTGGGGAGAGGGCTAGGGTGAGGGCAGGATTGGCGAGTGTTTCAGGAAAGTTGCACATCACCTATCCATGAGCATTGACTTAGTTGTCTTTTCTTAGTAATGATGAAAGCCCTTTGGTGACTTTGGCGATCGTAGACTTAACCACGCTCCCGACCGACGGCTTGGGTGGCACAGCGACTTGAATTGCCTCATCCATAAACTCCTTCAAGCGGTAGCCATACTCCAAATTTTGCTGATGTTTACGCAGGGTGGGGAAGAGGCGAAATGCGCCCTGGCGGAGGTCTGCCTCATGCTCAAAAATCGCCTGATTGATTTTGCTGGTGCGGTTAACAGAGAGCGAACCGACCGGGAACCAGTTTGGTTTTCCTTGGATACGGATGTAAATATTGAACTCTGGTAAACCTTGGGATTTCAGTTTGTCGTACTGCTGAGCCGCTGCTTCCCGCTTCTGGGTTCCCTTGGTTACATTTTTGCTCTGATTGGCACCCTTGGCAGAACTCCGCTTGGAGGGGTTTTTAGCGGGTTTTTCAGGGGGTTGAGTATTGCCGAATCCACTACCGTTTGCCACGAGGTCTACATCCTTGCTCAAGTTAATAAAAGTTTATCCCATTTTCATAAACTTCTGTTTTTCTAAATTAGGCGATACTTGGCTACTAATGCTTTGTAGACAGACGATCGCGGCTCTTGAAGCGTGGGCACTTCCTGAAAAGCTAACCGTCACTAAAAGAAATCCTCCCTTAGACAATCACCGCTGCGATTATGATTGAGTACAGTCTTAATCTTCGTCCCGGCGATCGGGATGGATGGCTGAAGACACATGCGATGGAACGATAGAGAGTTGGTGTAACGATCGCTTCCTCCTGCCACAATGCACGCTTTATATAAGGACAAATGTGAATGGGCTACGTCATTGCAACTGCCAATATGAAGGGTGGAGTTGGCAAAACTACACTAACCGTCAATCTAGCAACTTGTTTAGCAAAAAATCACAACAAGCGGGTTTTAGTGGTGGATTTGGATACCCAAATTAGCGCGACCCTCAGCCTGTTATCTCCGGCTGATTTTGCCAAACTCAGGGCAGAAAAACGTACTCTTAAACATTTACTCAATCGATCGATTAAACCAGAAGCATCGACTAGCTTACCGATTCAAGACATTATTCGATCGTATATGTGTACGGTGAAAGGGCTAGATTTATTGCCCGGTGATATCGATCTATACGATGAGTTTCTGGTTTCAGAAATGTTGCACGAAAAAGCTGCCAAAGAGAGCGAACATAGCTTTGAACAAGTCTGGGATCGGTTTGAAAAAAGCTTGGTGCGATCGATCTTGCAGCCTGTCATTAAAGACTATGACTTCATTCTGTTAGATTGTGCCCCTGGGTATAACCTCATTACTCGCAGCGGTATTATTGCTAGTGACTTTTATCTATTACCTGCCAAACCAGAACCTCTATCCATGGTCGGGATTCAGTTACTAGAACGACGCATCAATGCACTACGAGAAAAATACCAATCAACCCATCCCATTGATGTCCAATTATTAGGTATTGTGTTCACCATGTCTGGGGGCATGATGGTAAAACGCTATTACCGAGAAGTGATGCACCGGGTGACCGAAGATTTCAGTGCATCCAAGATTTTCGAGACCCGCATTCCCACGGATGTGAATGTATCGAAAGCAGTGGATAGTTATATGCCTGTGGTCTTGTCCAGTCCCATGTCCTCTGGCTCCAAAGCATTTATAGGGCTGACACAGGAGTTCTTACAGAAGTTAAGTATGATCGTAGGACTCAAGAGTCAAACGACAAAAATGAGCCTCATCAACTTGGAATAGCGGGATTGGAATAGCGGAGTCGCTATTGCCAAGTTGATGATGTAGCTGACTATTAGAGATTAATTCAAGGGCTAATATCACATGAAATTAGTATGGCAATTCAGCGCCAATTCAGCACCTATGGGGGCTACTCGATCGCAACCCGTCCACCCAACCAACTCCACTGGTAGCGATGATTCGCTGGGGGACATAACAACAGCGGAACCTTTTCTGGAAATCCTAGTAAGGACGCTGTCCAACAAAGTTACCAGGGGGATTGTAATTACAAACCCAAACCTCTCCATTGCCCGATCGCGCCACCGCACACCCAACCTCAGTGGTCTTCGCCCAAACAATTTGAGTATAATGGCCACACACTTCTCGACAGCTATTGTTAGCGTAGTTATAATCTTTCACTTCACTACCCCAGCTATCTACAACTTCTGTGGGTGACCACCGCCGACCGCTCCCCCCAAACAGGTTCTCACCATACTGCTGTTGAGGTCGGTGGTTAAACTGACCGCTAGATGCTAGGCGATCGGCCCACTCTTGGGCATAGCTCGCAAGTTGAGGCGACCACCGCAGAGGCGCAACCCCTACCTTCGATCGCCATCGGTTGTGAGCTTCTACCATCTCTTGAGCAATACCACCAGCAGCCTGATTAGTATTTGTGGAATTACCTGAATTCATTGGGCGAGATGGAGGAGGATTATTGGTGGAGGGACGGTTGGTATTTCTGGCAGAAACCGGAGCATTGTTGACCTGAAATGTACAAGACGGCTGGAAAGGCTTGGCAACACTATTGAAGGCATTGGACAAGGGCCGATCGCCCCGACCTGCAAAGGTGCGACTAAATCTTTCGCAGGTGACAGAAACCTGATTCTGCCGCTCTAGAAAATAGGTGCCCGTACTCCCAAGCTGACAGCCCGATTGGAGACAGGTGGCGAAGCTACAGGGATCTTTGGCGGTGTGCCAAAATAATTGCCATCTTCCATTGGGATAAACCACGCTGCAATAGCGCCCCGTCGCTCCACCTTGAGCGTAGAGAGTCCGATCGGGTTGAACCAATTGTGCGTTCACAGGCTTTGCTATTGCAACCAGGTGTTGCTCGATCGGAATCACTAAACTGCATAAAGCAATCAGCAAATGAAAGGGATGTATAGGGTTTCTCATCTGGGGTTTCTCATCTGGGGTTTCTCATCAATGGGCTAACAGTGCAAGAATAGGTGTGGCAGAATTGAGGAAGAACGATTTTACCGACTAACGAACAAGGTTTTACCTGTATTTGCTTGTGCCATCTTCTATCGAACTCCTATCGCAATATTAAGCTATTCCGCTTTGATGTCAGATCTGGAGTCATTTTTATCCTAGCGTTTAAGAACATTCAGATCGAGATTATCCGTGATGGAAATTGGAGGTTTATCAATGAAGCCGAACTTTGAAGCAATGACTTGGGCAGAATTGAGAGCGTATGTGTTAAAGCATCGAGAGGACGATGAGGCATTTCAGGCATTTATTGGTCGCCGTAGCCCTGATTCTGAAGCCACTTGGTATAACTTTCCGATGACGGAGGAAGGACGACAGCAGATGGCAGAAGTGTTTCGGCGCAAGATGAATGGGGAGTTATAGAGATTATAGAAAGGGCGATCGTCCGAATGTTCTTTGGAATAGGTTTATCCTGAGCCAGTAGCCATGGCTGTTTAAGATGTACCAATGGGTATGATTGCTGAAAGCATAGTTACATGCTTGGTTATGATAGTTTATTTGGATATATCGTTTGAACCAGGCAATAACATTCTGGGATTAGCAGGTAGTTTCCCGGTTAGCTGCCGATACATTTCTGAGCGATTATTGCTAATTGCAACTTCTCTAAAGCGGCTGATTAGTAAATTGATGGCTATTCCTAAGATAGAAAAACCGATTAACCGACCCGCAGTACCTCCACCAATTTGAATTGTTGAGCCTAATACATCGAAGAGCAAACCTCCGATCGCCCCTCCGATCGCTCCTCCAATCAGCCCAAACTTTAGATCTCCTGAAGTGTTTTCCTTGATGCCATAAGAAGCTCCAAGCAAAAGCCCAAAAACACACCAGCCAACTGTACGAGCAAAAACTTGGAGAGTAAAAGATGGTTCATTCTGAAGGGTGCCAAGCAAGAGTATTGCATTGAAAACAAAATGTGCAATTGCTCTCGCTATAACACCAGCAATCACGCCCAAAATTGCCCCAGCCTTAAGACCGTAATACAATCTTGATTTGTTTTTCCTAAATAATCCTTCTGCCGCACCCATCACAGCGCTTAAGCACATGCCGAGTGCCCCAGTTATAACTATTGTTTGAAAAAGAGTACCTGTAGTGGCTAAAAACTTACTAGCATAGATGACCTCAACCACAAGAAAACCCACTAAACTACCAACCAGTCCCGTGAGGAGAGGCTTTTTGCTGTTTGAGGAAAAGCCAAATCCATAATGCTTATAGTTGAATTCATGTTTGCATGTAGGGCAGGTCACTCGTAGCCTTTTGCTACGCTTTGGAATGCGTAATTTTTGAGAACAGGTTTCACACAAGACAACTATATTAATTTTGTCGTTGCTCTTAGTGGATTGAGCTTGCTCCATGTTATTGCTCCTTAATCAGAAGTCTTTAGTAAACGAGTATATCAAGATGAATGGGGAGTTTCAAGGATTATGCGAAGGGCGATCATCTCTATGTCCAGTGTGATCTATGTCCAGTGTGACAAGCTCGATCGCCTTACAGCAGATTGCTACCAACCGTGCCATAGGCGGGAATATTGAAAGCTATAGCCAGAGACAGTTATATTATTTATTTTTGTGGCGGGTTTGATCAAAA
>JARCMD010000095.1 GCA_030248885.1 Leptolyngbyaceae cyanobacterium MP9P1.79
GAATCAGTGCTGATCATCTACGACGACATGGATTTGCCCGTGGGCAAGCTGCGGATGCGCCTGTCTGGTTCCGCTGGTGGACACAACGGCATGAAATCCGCGATCGCCCATCTTGGCACTCAAGCCTTTCCCCGCTTACGGCTCGGCATCGGCAGCGCCAAAAACGCCGATGTTGACAAAGATACGATTTCTCATGTGTTAGGTAAATTTGCCCCCAGTGAAGCCGCGATCGTGGCAGATGTGGTGAAACTCGCCGCCGAAATGGTGGAATACAGCCTCAAGCAAGGCGTGGAAAAGGCAATGAGCCTCTACAACAACCGCACGATTCCAGAAGAGTAGGGTTGAATCTTTGAGTGCGATCGCGAACTGCCACCCTAAACAGAGAAGGTGTGAGATTTGTAAGCAACGTGGCATGATTGGCGGTGGAGGTGTTGAATAAAACAAGATATCCGCCGCCAAGTTGAGAATCTGGCGTTGCTGATTAAAGGGATGAATTTCGTAGAGGCGCTTCGCGAAACGCCCCTACAGCAAGGGTCAATATTTTCAAATCATCCCCAGATTCAGCAACGCCTGAAAATGTTGGACTCTGAATTATCCAGTATTTAAGTTGTCATTGCTGCATTGGGTGCAGGTGCGCCTCTCAGCATTCCTTCTGTGCTGAGGTCTTCATCTATTTCTTCCCAGTGGAACTATAGCCTCCACCGCACACTTGCCACTTTGCACATTGCTCAGGCATGGCATTCAGCAGCCTTGGATACCAAGCTAAAGGGACTGTAATCGTTCGTCCATCCACTAAGTCAACGCTAATGGTTTCTTCTGTAAAGTGAACATTCTTAACTCTTTCGTCCGCTCGAATCGCCAAAATACTCGTGCCAAGCCTCCCATAAAAGTTCCTGGTTCTCTTGCACTATTCCCTGCAATTTCCGTAGTTCTTTTGCCCCAAATCCAATAGTTTTTGCCAAGCTGATCCACTCCAACCAAAACTTGGCGGTTGAGCGATCGCGATCAATGTTTACATGCGGTGGTTCGTTGGGTTCGTGACTGTAGAAGTAGAAGCGATAGGAACCGACCCGTAAAACTGTTGGCATATTCTGAAATTATACTCAAGTCATTTCAAGTCCAACAGTAGCCCTTAGTCGAACAAACGGTATCAGCTTCAGCGATCGCGTTATCGAGCCGCCGCCAGATTGGAATTGGTGCAGTAGGCAGGCAGAGATTGATGGAGGCGATCGCACAGCGGCGAGAAATCCTTTTAGCCAAGGGCAAGACCAAGATGCAGGGAGTGGGAGCGGTGATGCACAAGCTTTTGAGCATCTGTTTTGGGGTGCTTAAGTCGTTTTTGCCCCCCTAGCCCCCCAAAATTGGGGGAACAAGAGTTAAAGTCCCCCAAAATTGGGGGATTTAGGGGGCTTACATAATTTGTAAGCGTGGTGGATTCATTTGAGAATAGCTGTAAGTCGGGTAAACCCTTTGACCCGATATTACTGGCTACTTCTGCTTAATTCACTGAGCGCAATACAGTATCTACAGTCAAAAATCATCCTTGCATTCAGCAAAGCTAAAAATGCGATCCCAGTCTACAGTTCCTAATGTTAAGATGTTGCCTGTTAAACAGACGCTCAATAAAGCAGAGGTTAAACGTTTGGATAAGGTTAGCGCACCAGACAACTCCTCGGATGTTACTAAACATCTGCCAGACGATATTCCGGTTGCGCTGCGCGACACCCCAAGTGTTGCACCGACTACAGTTGATCGATCTATGTTGAGGGCAGGGTTGATAACGCTTGGGGCGATCGCGATCGCCGCCAGTGTTTTGGTGGCAGTACAATTTCAGCGTTCTCAGCAAACCCAGTCTGATAACACTGCGATCGCCGCCAATTCTGCTCAATCTCCAGCAGGTGCTAGCCCGACTCCCTCCCCAACGGCATCTGTGAATACAGACGCGATGTTAGGGCATTTTCGCTATGCAGAAGCCACTCAAGGCGAGTTAGGCTCTATTGCTGCCGATGGCTCGATTAAACTGCGAAAAGCCGCTGCCAAAGCCTATCAAGAGATGCAATCCGCCGCCCAACAGGAAGGCGTGAGTCTCATGCCGCTCTCTGGCTTTCGCACTCTCACCGATCAGGACTATCTCTTTTTTGGCAAGAAAGCCGAACGGGGACAGGTCGCCGCTGAACGGGCAAAGGTAAGCGCCCCTCCCGGCTACAGTGAGCATCATACAGGCTATGCCTTGGATATTGGCGATGGCGCTGTGCCTGCCACCAACCTCAGCCCAGATTTTGAAAATACGCCTGCCTTCAAATGGCTCAAGGCAAATGCCCCGTTTCACAGCTTTGAGCTATCGTTTCCTAAAAATAATAAGCAGGGTGTGAGTTATGAACCATGGCACTGGCGCTTTGTGGGCGATCGCGCCAGCCTCGAAACGTTTTATAAAGCGCGGGGCAAAAAATAGCGATCCGGTATTGGTTATACAAGCTGGTCGAGTATTCTCGCGATCGCCCAACTTGTTAAGTCGTCATGGTCTCCCTGCTCGTCTACCCTACAACAAAGCAACAAACTCCTCCACGCTCAGATCAACATCTCGAATAATTGCTCGCAATGTGCCTTTCGCTAGTTCCTGGTGATCTGGGACAACGACTTGAGTAAACGGCTGATCTCGCCGGAGGATGACATGACTGCTTTCTCGCCGCTTCTGGTAGAAACCCACTGCTTGCAGCGCTTTTATGCAATCTTTTCCTGAAATGGTAGGTAGCTTACTCACACGACCGCTAGGAATGTTTCAAAGGTATCTTGTGGAACAGGTAAGCCATCTTCTTCTAAGGCGGCAACATAGCCTAAGATTGCCTCTTTAATGTTTGCCAGGGCTTCTTCCTTAGTCTTACCCTGACTAATACAACCTTTGAGGCTTGGGCATTCTACAACCCAGTAGCCGTCTTCATCTCGATACACAATGACCTGCCTCATATGCACTCAACCACTTAAAAGTGTGTATGGCTTTCAATTCTAGCAAGTCAACGCATGGAGTAGTATTTATGTAATCCTTGATTGTAGCGTTGCCTGAATGAGTCAACTTTCCCTTAATTTGGTTGCCATTTCTATCTTTGTGGTCACAATGTCCGCGTTGTTGGGACCATTGGTGCAATTGTCTCCGGTGGTGCCCGCGATCGCCACTGCAAGCGTTTTAGGATTGGCGGCACTGGATACCTTAAGTTGGCAGGGGCGCGGCTCTACCCTGATGCTAGATTGGCTGGCGGGGTTTTCTGCTGAACATCGGGCACGGATTATTCGGCATGAAGCGGGACACTTTTTGGTGGCTCGTCAGTTGGGCGTTCCCGTCACAGACTATACCCTCAGCGCTTGGGAAGCTTTGAAAAAGGGGCATCCAGGGCAGGGCGGCGTTCAGTTTGATACGCAGGTTTTGGATGCAGAATTGCAACAGGGCACCCTATCGGCACAATTGCTCGATCGCCTCTGCACTATTTGGATGGCAGGGGGTGCCGCTGAAGCGATAGTCTATGGCAATGCTGAAGGGGGCGATGACGATCGCGGCAAACTGCGCGCCCTGCTAACCCAGATTCGCTTTTCCCCTGCTGATCGTCAGCAAAAAGAGCGGCTTTCTGTATTGCGCGCCAAAACCTTACTGGAAACTCATTGGGTTACTTATGAAGCGTTGGTGGCTGCGATGGAGCGGCGAGATTCTGTGGTGGAATGCGATCGCATCATTGCTTCTGGCATCCCATCACCAGAAAATCCTTCAGTCTAAAATCTTCGAGATTATTAAGAGCGCTGTCTTGAGAGGAACACGCTAGAGTAGGGGGAAATAAGGACGCGATCGTCATAGCTAGCAACCACTGGAGGAGACAGCCTGAAATGAATCAATCAATACTGACATCCACTCGCTATTCTATTTACTTTCTTCTAGGTGGGCTGATCGCCGCAGGGATTCCTTGCTTCACGGCTGCTTCAGTTCAGGCTCAAATCGCTGCCCCTCTGCAAGACTCGCGGGTAAAAGATGATGCCAACTTTTTCTCTGGGCAGTCTGGGGATGC
>JARCMD010000510.1 GCA_030248885.1 Leptolyngbyaceae cyanobacterium MP9P1.79
CACCAGAAAAGCCACTACGCCGCAGATGTACCAGAGGTATCTGACCCAGCCGCGCTCCGAGAGATCTGCAATTAAACCTGTGGTAATCACGACGACCTGGGTACTCATCAAAAAACCAATCAGAGTCCAGTCTTTTTTGATAAATTGCATTGCCGTCCAGGACAGTGATAACAGTAGCAGCGGTGTTGTCACCATCCAATCGATATAACGAGCATAGTGGGCAACCTGCCCTGCGGATTCGATCTTGCCTTGGTCAAGCGCCATTGCCATGTATGCTAGACCAGACCAGATCGGAATAAAAATCGCCACTAAATACTCGTACTGCGGCAAACCCTTGGGTTCGCGACTGAGCGACCAAAAATGTAACGCCCCGATCGCCATTCCGGCTACATACGCCCAATGTAAAGTCGTCTGCCAATCCATAGCTGCTCTCCAACATTCAAATTCCATCTCTAACGTTGATTCATAAATGTGATATGAAAGTGACAAACAGATGTACCTTCATATAGCAACGGGATAAAAAACAACGCTAAGGCTGAAAGCCTTATGCCGCGATAGTTACAGCCGCTATTTTTAGCACTTTTGCAATAGGCTGAATGGCTATAACCTCTAACTGGTCTAGCTTTCAGCCAATTAAAACAATACTTTCTACAGGAACTGTCACTCACCTTCTATCTATTTGATGGCGGTCAATTGCTGATTCACCTCGTCAAGGTCAAACTCATTTGGGTCGTTATGTCCTCGAATGGCTGCGTAGCATTGACGTTGGTCATAGGCTCCATCCCCCGAAACTTGGTTAATGTCACCCTCGACCCTACAGGGATAACATCTTTCGCGGAAATCTCCCAACCTAGAAGTCGCTCTAAAGTTTCTGTGAGAAGTGACATATATTCCCAGTATCCAAGAACTTAGGAAAATAGACGACTACTGTAGATCACGCCATAGGTTGCAATGAGGGTGAGGACGATCGCGGGGAAGAGAATCCTAGCTGAGGTGTCAAGATACCACAGCGCCCGTTTTTTCTCTGCTTTCTCTAGGCGGATGCCAATTCCAGTGACGACAATTGGCAGCAAGCACAGTAAAAAGTAGGTATAGAATACATACTCGATCGCCACAGTGTAGCTCACTTCAGGTAACTGGTTGTTAAACGAAAGCAGCAACACAATTCCTGACAATAGTGCAGACGCAGGCCCCATGATGCGTGGCACAAACATACTATAGGGGAAATACAAAACGCAATAGCTGACCATCATCAGCAACAGGAGGGGTAGCAAGTTCTTGGTGAGAAACACCAGTGTTTTGCGCTGTAGGATCATGCGAACACTAAAACCTGGATAGTCAGTCTGGGTATTCGCTTGAAACAAATCGGGGTCACCAAAGGTTGATGTACTGCGAGAGGTATCTTGAGCATAGAAGATGTTCTTGAAATTCCACAGTTGCAACCCCTTAAAGGGCTTTTTTTGGATTAAATCTGGCTTAGGTAGCTTCAGCCCCAAGGTATCAATCACATAGATGAGACGATCGGTGGATAGGTGGGGGTTATCGAAGCGAATGGTGAGGGTCTGAGCATCGAAGGGATAGTCGCGGAAGTCAAACGCATTCTTGAACTCTCCTCGAACCCGGTAGAGACGGTAATTCAAGCCATTTGAGGTTGTGGACTTCAGAAAACTCTTGGCATCAAAGATCGGTGCAGTTGGATTAGTGCTATTTCCAACTGCATCAGGAAACTCCACATCAACAGGTTTATTATCACCGCTATACCGGAACCAAATATAGAAATCCGTTGTAAAGTTGGATTTGCTTTGATCAATCCGGTTCAGTTTGTTGATGTCAATGCCGGTATATACCACCCGTTGCTGCCAGAAGTATTGATCTCCCGATCGCACCATATTGCCCGCTTGCAGCTCGCGGGGCAGGTTTAATTGTTCAGGATTATTGACAGGCGTAAACTGCTGCACAGATGAAATCAGCTTGCGGTTGTAGAACTGGGCAATTCTCACAGGCTGATTGCTACTGCGATTTGCATTGAAGTAAAGCGGCCCAGTCAACCCATTGAGGGCATTCTTGCGGTTGTTTAGCTCAGAAAGGGCTTTCCGCACCTGCTCCCGATCGCTGTCAACCTTAGCCGCTGTAATTTGAGGATTGGCTTTTCGCAGAGCATCCACAGCTACGATCGCTGCTTCATAGAACTTTGCCCCTGAGTAGGACGGTGGATTCCCATAGGTTTTTTGGTACGCCGCGGCAAAGTCCTGAGCATCGACCCCCGCACTATCAAACAAGATGGGTGAGGGGACATACATGCCATTGGTGAAAAAGCCAGGATTTTTGGTCTCTTCTGGGTATTTCTCAAACCGCTTAGCAAAGGACTCCCTAGATAGTCCTTGGTCTCCCAGCAGCGGAGTCTTAAGACCTTTGCGCCGCAGGGTAACCAGTAGATCTTCAGCCACATCTTGCTTCGTCAACGTGAGGAATACAATTCCTGGGTCTTTTTCAGCAGCTAGTTCCTGGACAATCTGTTGAATCGACTGCTGTTTGTTGTTGGAATCCAATGCCCAGAGGTTTTTGATCGTGCCCTTAGCCCCAAATACAGATTTAATGACCTCTGACTGCGATCGTTCATTACTACTTTCCTTGTCGTAGATAATGCTGGCAGTTTTAAAGCCAAGAATCTGTTGGGCATAAATGGATGACACACTGCCCATAGTGGAATTGGTATAAACCATCCGAAAATAGTAGGGGCGATCGGCTGTCACTTTTTCATTATTTGCCGTTCCCGTAATGGCTGGCAGATGGTGGGTCTGATAAATTTCCCCTGCGGCGATCGAGGCATCGGAGGAGCCATGTCCTAATAGCACCAATGCTGGGGTTTTAACGACTTCTTCAGCAACCTGTTTCGCAGCATCTGGACTACCTTTATCATCAAAAACCAGTAATTTCACTGGATGCCCATTTATCCCTCCTTCTCGGTTTACCGCATCGGTATATAACTGGATGCTCTGCACAATTTCCTGCCCGTTAGCGGCTCCAGTCCCACTCAGGGGAACGGCTACAGCAATGGGAATGACAGGACCGCTATCTGCTTGGGGCGATCGGGGCCACAGGGCAGCAATTCCGCCCACAAGTAGCATTGTGACCACAGCAATGACTAGGTATTTTGCCAGACGGTTGGTTTTGAAGAAGTTGGATAACTGCATGCTCAATTTAGGGATCTCTCCTGAAATTCAGGATGGGTTGGGATTTCTATCAAAGTACCCACGATCGCCAGTTCGCTAACGAACAACTCCCATAATCGTTATTGGCGCGTTAGAAATAACTTGTGCAGCTTGGCAAGAGTTTGAGGGGGAGCATCTCACTTTTGCAACCCTCACCCTAAATCCCTCTCCCATGTGGGGAGAGGGACTTGGATCTTGCTCCCCTTCTCCCCTTTTGGGAGAAGGGGCTGGGGGATGAGGGGGTTTTGGCGTATCCTCCACAAAACTGAGATG
>JARCMD010000511.1 GCA_030248885.1 Leptolyngbyaceae cyanobacterium MP9P1.79
GAACTATTCTGTCTTCCCCTGCCCCTTGGATTGGCACAACAGGGCTACTGGTGGTGCTAATCATTGTTTTGGGAATTTTTTCTAAGTTGAAGGTAGATGAACTAAATAAGCGGCTCCGATTTGAGGGGTTAAAAAACAAGCAGATCCAGGGCAAGTTGAAGCTAGCTGCGGAAACCATCAGCAAGATGGAAAAGAATCCCGATTTGATTCACTCACGGGAATTTAATTTGGATTATTTGAGAATGCGAATGGCTGAGGAAGTCTTCCATTATTCGATTCTGAATCAAATTAAAATTCGAGTTAAAGAAAAGATTTCTGTTGCCCTTCGTCCTCACCAGGCCAATGAGGGCACTTTGGGAATTGCGAGTACGGGGCGGCAAGTCGATGAAATGTTTGATGTGCAATATGATCCTGAAGGCGAGAAAAAAGGGACGAAGCGGGTACTCTTTCGCGTAGAAATTAGACTCACGAAGCTCCCAACTCAACCCACCTCTGCCACGATTAGCCAGATTATTAATTGCTTGGAAACTTACCTGAGTCCTTCGGAGGAAAATGCCACGTGGCAGCCAACGATTCAGGGACGGATCGCTCAAATTCATTGGGATCAGAAAGCCAAGCCGACTCCTTTGCTAGTGTTGGAACAAACTGCTGAAGGCACTAATGTGACATTTCGGACTCAGAGAAGTGTGGTGCAGAAGTAAGATTTATGCCTCTACAGTAGACATCGCCAACTCCACAACATCTTGCGCTAGGATTAGAGACTGTTCCTTCAAGGTTGCTGGGTCATGGGCACAAAGCCGACGATCGCCATTTCTCATTTGGGTTGCGAAAAAAATCGCATTGACACTGAACACATGCTTGGTTTGCTGGTGCAAGCGGGCTATCAAGTCGATGGGAACGAAGAATTGGCCGACTATGTGATTGTCAACACCTGTAGCTTCATTGAAGCGGCGCGGAAGGAGTCGGTGCGGACGCTGGTGGAACTGGCTGAAGCGAATAAAAAGATTGTGATCACGGGCTGCATGGCCCAGCACTTCCAGGAGCAATTGTTGGAGGAGCTACCGGAAGCGGTGGCGGTGGTGGGCACTGGAGATTACCACAAGATTGTGGATGTGGTGGAACGGGCTGAGGCAGGAGAGCGCGTGCATCTCGTTTCGGCGGAACCCACCTACATTGCTGATGAAACGACTCCTCGCTATCGCACTACGACCGAGGGCGTGGCTTACCTGCGGGTGGCGGAGGGCTGCGACTACCGCTGTGCCTTTTGCATCATTCCCCATTTGCGGGGCAATCAACGATCGCGCTCCATTGAGTCGATCGTTACCGAAGCCCACCAACTAGCGGCAGAGGGAGTCCAGGAAATTATTCTGATCTCCCAAATCACGACCAATTATGGGCTGGATCTGTATGGCGAACCGAAACTGGCAGAACTGCTACACGCCTTGGGAGCGGTGGATGTGCCCTGGATTCGGATGCACTACGCCTACCCCACCGGACTCACTTCAGGGGTGATTCAAGCAATTCAATCTACGCCCAACGTGCTGCCTTACCTTGATTTACCGTTGCAACATTCTCACCCTGAAGTGCTGCGGTCGATGAATCGTCCTTGGCAGGGACAGGTCAACGATCGCATCATCGATCGCATTAAAACTGCCATCCCCGGCGCTGTGCTGCGAACCACATTCATCGTTGGCTTTCCTGGGGAAACCGATGCCCACTTTGCCCATCTTCAGGAGTTTGTCGAACGCCACGAATTCGACCATGTGGGAGTGTTCACCTTTTCGCCAGAGGAAGGCACCCCTGCCTACAGCTTGCCCAATCAGCTTCCCCAAACGGTGATGGATGCCCGCCGCGATGCGCTCATGACTGCCCAGCAACCGATCTCGTTGAAACGCAACCAGGCAGAAGTCGGTAAGGTCGTCCCAGTGCTAATTGAGCAAGAGAACCCAGAAACTGGCGAGTTGATTGGGCGCTCCGCTCGCTTTTCTCCTGATGTCGATGGGTTGGTTTATGTTCAAGGAGAAGCCAAGCTGGGATCGCTGGTGCAAGTGGCGATCGATCGGGCTGATCCCTATGATCTCTATGGTCATGTTTTAGCAGAAGGCATGGTGTAGCAGTTCTTCAACTATTAAACCGCCGCTCCTCGACGACTTAACCACTGCTGAAACGATTTCTGACTTTCTCCCGATAGTTGCCCCAGGATCAAATTCTTGATGCTAACGTCTTCATCAAGCTGAGGCCAATGGATGCCGTTACCCCCCGCAATGAAGCGCCAGTCGTTGCGTTCTGCGATCGAGCCATGCAAGAGGCGAGGATACCAGGCTAGGGGAACAGCGATCGTGCGCCCATCTGACAAATCCACAGAAAGCGTGTCATCTGTGACGGTCACTCGCTGAATTACGGGTATTTCAGTTAGCTCAATCGGTAAAGAATTCATTCCAGCCTCCTAGCAATTGCTCTTGATGTGCTTCAACCAGTTTTTGAATGCGGTTAATCTCTCTGCGACTAAATCCTCGGTTACTCTGAAGGCGCAGGGGTTCCAGCCAAAACTTGGCTTCGTCCTGATCACGCTCAATATGTACGTGCTGTGGCTCATCCTGATTGCCTGCATAGCAGAAGAAACGATAGGGGCCAACGGTCAGCAGAGTAGGCATTCAAAACTTCTGATCCAGATGCCAATAACATAACTGACGCATGAGCGTAACGCATTACGCCGATCTCAATACTTAATTTTTATCCAATTTCTAATTCCCACCTCTCAATCCTGTCTTGAAAAAGTGGCCAATTAGGTAAAGCGAGCCGCACAGAACTGTTAATTTTTGGGGCGTTAACTTTTGGGGATCGATCGCCGCATCCAGGGCAGTGAAGACATCGGGATAGGCTTGGCAATGGGCTAGGTTGGGACAAACTGTTTGCGCCAATGTTGCCAGTTGCGTTGGCTCAGCGGAGAGGTGATCGGGCACGGGCACCAGGTAGAGTCGATCGCCCTCCCGCAGTAAGGCTTGAAACACGTCCGCGTGATCCTTGGTGGAGAGCATTCCCATCACCCAGTCGATCGCCCCGGTTCTTGGCGGCAAACTATCTACATATTGACGCAGGACTTCAGAAGACGCAGGATTGTGCGCCCCATCAATCAAAATCCGCTGCCCCTGCCAGATAAACCATTGTAAGCGTCCTGCCCAGCGGGTCTTACCTATGCCCTGCACGATCGCCTCCTCTGGCATTGCCCAGCCTTGGGACTGCAAAAGTTTAAGGGCGGCAATGGCAATGGCAGAATTGGTCAACTGAATCTGTCCTGGAAGCGCCAAGGGATACTGAATGCCCTGTGATTCTGCCCAGAGTAAATCAGTATCATCTCGCTCCAGTTTCTGTGCTGGATCAACCCACACCACAGGACACCCCAACTCGCTTACCCGCTGTCGCACCACGGACTCAGCCTCTGGCGGCAGCGGCCCGATCGCGGCTGGGCACTCCGCCTTAAGAATGCCGGCCTTTTCTCCGGCAATATCCGCCAAGGTCGGCCCCAGCCGTTGCCAATGTTCTCGGCTTAGGGAGGTGATGACGCTGACGAGGGGTCGATCGCAGACATTGGTTGCATCCAGTCGTCCCCCTAGCCCCACTTCAACTACAGCCAAATCTACATGCTGTTGAGCAAAATAGAGCCAGGCGGCCGCGGTGATCAATTCAAATTGGGTGGGTGGTGCTTCGGGAACGATGGCTGACTCAACTTGGAGCAGGCTTGCCAGAAATGCATCGGGGGCGATCGGCTGCTCGTTGAGACAAATCCGCTCACACCAGTCCACCAAATGGGGCGAGGTGTAGCGCCCAACGCGATAGCCCGCCTCGGTTAGCACAGCGGATAGGTAGGCACAGACTGAACCTTTGCCATTCGATCCCGCCACATGGATGATGGGTACCTGGTTTTGCGGATTGCCCAGGTTGGCTAACAGAGTTTGAATTCGTTCTAAACCCAGGTGTACGCCAAAATGCGCGAAGCGGTCTAGGAAGCGATCGAGATTAGACATTAAAGGAGGTGCGATCGATTGGGTTGGAGATGGAATAGTTTCCTAATTTACGCCAAGTGTCAAGGTTGTGTGCCAGGGCGTGTCATTAATTAAGTTAACGGCTTATGATCACTTGAGTACCTGAGAGGGGGAGATCTGCGTCATTCTCCATAGCTTTTGCAAGCATTAGCACCCAAGATGCCTATTTTTCCATCATTCTAATTGATGACACACCTTAGTATTTCAAATCAATAACTACTGAATTTCGCTTTCCCAAGCAATGAGTCATAACGTTCTAGTTGAGCGGCTGCTAATAACTTTCGCAGCATTCCCAAGATCTCTATTCAGTCCGCTCCAACCAGATTGTCATGCGGCGTTCCTACTCAAAAACTTCTTCAGCTAAAAGTTGACCTTTCACCCGTTCATATTCATCTTCGAGAAGCCAGTCTTGGGCAGCTTCATAGTTAGAGTGAGTGACTACGAGCTTATAGTCAAATGCAGGATTGAAAATATGGCAAGTACCATCTTGATCACCCACTAGCATAAGAATCTTAGGTGGGAAAAGAACTGGATCAACCCAAAGTTCCAGAAGTTTCCAGGTTTTAGCTTGTTCTGCGAGGGCTGGTGCGTGGGATTGCATGATACTCACCTGTTGTCTTCACGATTTTGATCTCGCCGTAGTAAAGAGAGGTTTGGCTCCCGTCTGCTCTAATTATGTAACCGATCGACTCTGAAAAGTAGAGTCCGTATCGTTCGTAATCATCTTCTTCATCCTCCAGCCCAGTTAGCTCTCCACCAGCAATGATAGCCTGCGTGACTCGTTTCAAGGTTTCGAGATCATTGAATACATGCGCTTTGCCTTCTCTGCGAAGGAGTCGCTGGACTTGAAGGGTGTTGGGCAAATGGCGATCAATCAGGCTTGGTCGAGGGTCAGGGATAATCTCTCGGTCAATTCCGCTCATAAGTTAGACGATCGCATATATCTTAGAGTCGCCCATTCTCAGTGATTACGCCAATTGGGATTGGTAAATTTTCTCCTAGTTTAGTCCTTGGGCTGTGTCTAACGTAGCCCACTTAATTCCGGCATTCAGTTGAGCTTAACCTTACCCTGGTACGACAAATCTAAGCCGCATAACGATCGCCCTACTCTGCACCAGGCGAGACTCAATCGCCTCCAGCAACGCCTGTTCATGGGCAGCTAGCCTTACAGTTAACCCTCATCATTGGTCTCCACCAGGGTCTCTCATGTGTCGGCTCCAGCGATCGTGTTCTACGGGACTGGCAATTTTAGTGTTCTCAAGCCCTACGCTTTATACCAGTTCAGTGGAATGACGATCGTCATCGGCGGTAGATAGCATTGAAATGAAATCAACGATCGCCAACCTATCCTGTACATGCAACAGTTAGCTGACGATCGCTGAAGTGATGGAATCATTCAGGTGAGCAGTTGTTGGGGTTCCTTCGTCAACACAACCTACAAGAGCAACGATCGCACTTAAAACGAAGCGCGAAGACTCTGCACGTCCGCCGCATTGGGTTGTTATACTGCTCCGACTACGCTGATTCTAAATGCGTAACCGGGATTTGGTCGATCCTTTCCGGGGATTTCGCTCCTGTTGCAACCTCATGAACTGTATGCAGAATGTCTGCTGAGTAATACCGATTTCCGCAGTTATTGCAGACTCCAATCGTTACATCCTCAAGAATGACAAATCCATCTCGATGCTTGAATGCTTCACGCTTAACTGTGCGGGGTTGCACCGTGCCTTCGCAATATTCACATCTGTATCCATACATATCCTTAGCCCTCAAGTTCTGTGACTTCGTAGACCGTGATGATTAAATAGCGTCCAGTACTTGCAAAACGCCCAATGACACCAACATGTGTTGGTTGATCGATCGCAGTCCCCACTATTATATGTTTTGTACCTCTGGGGTCATCCTTTTCAACTCGGATGACTTGACCGTTGAGAACTGCTGCTTCTACATCTAAAATGGTCAGAAAATCTTCAGCCATTTCCTCCATTGCGTGGGCTGACATATCATATTGGTGCAGTCGAATCTTCTCTCTAATCCGCTCAATGTCACTCCGAGGCACAAGCTTATTTCGATAACATCTTGCCAATCATATCAAGACGCTGCTAAGCACGTGACGTATGACTGTGACCCAATTGCTTATGGAACCGCGCCCGAAAAAACTTTTAGAAGTATTCGATGTAATAATCGCTGAAGTGACGGAATCATTCAGGTGAGAAGTTGTTGGGTTTTCTTCATCAACCCAATCCACGAGGGCAATCGCACTTTAATGTTAAGCGATCACGGAATGAAAATCCGCCGTGCGCCTTGGTAATCTTCGATGTCAAGCACTATATCAACCAAGCGATCGATACAACGTTCCCGATAGTCTGGTTCAGCCATCAGCCGATCAATACTGCCTATTGTGACAACAGGTAAAGATATAGGAGTGTTTTCCTCACGCATTACTTGCTCCAAAGAGTCTTTCCCTTTCATACTTCGGTTGGCGGTAATTAGAATCATCTGGTTATCCTGGGCATATTGCCAAACAACTCGATCATCACTTGTGACCGCTAAACCTACTTTTTCAAACAGAACAAAGCGGATAGAGATTAGCTCAAGCCAACCGCTTGCAGCAAGGCTACCTGCTAAGACAACAGAGTGTCCTCGTAAATTATGGTCAACCAGAAAATTCATGCTTGTGATTCAAGCTTGGCTCTTCTTGCTTGAAGCTTGGCTCGAATCGCTTCTGTTCCAGGCTTTGGAGGTTTGGCAGCAATGCGAGCAATCCGCTCACGATTTTGCTCTTCATAATACTGCCGCAGTTCCTCGGCTTCTTTGAGAACGAGTTGATACTCTGCTTCAACCTCTGTACGATGTACCTCAATGTAAGACAGCGCAGCACTCACCTGCTCATCAGTAAGGTCAAGCATGGCACGGATAAACTTTGACGGATAGTGTTCTGTCACATAGTCCATCACGTCGTAGAGCGTGATGCGTGTTCCTGCGATCGTCAACCCACGCTCTGTACGAATGATCGCTGCTTGTTCATCAGGCGCTAAAGTCATAGCTGTAGCCTCTTGAAAACCAACTTCATCCTACCCTAAGGAAGAGCAGGTAGATGTTTCCTTGGCTCCACCTGCTGCAAACTCTAGAGTGAAGTGACTCAAGAAATAGCTACCCTTCCTTATATCAGTTCAGTGGAATGACGATCGTCATCGGCGGTAGATAGCATTGAAATGAAGCCAACGATCGCCAATCTTTCCTGTACACGCAACAGTTAGCTGACGATCGCTGAAGTGATGGAATCATGCAAGTGAGAAGTTGTTGGGTTTCCTTCGTCAACCCAATCTACAAGATCAACGATCGCACTAGGAAGCGATCGAGATTAGTTATCAAGGTTTGCGCGATCGATTGGGTTGGAGATGGAATAGTTTCCTAATTTACGCCAATTGTCAAGGTTGTGTGCCTAGGGCGTATCATCACTTAAGTTAACGGCTTATGGTCACTTGAGTACCTGAGAGGGGGGATCTGCGTCATTCTCCACAGCTTTTGCAAGCATTAGCACCCAAGATGCCTATTTTTTCATCATTCTAATTAATGACACGCCCTAGTATTTGAAATCAATAACTACTGAATTTCGCTTTCCCAAGCAATGAATCATAACGTTCCCGGTCAGCGGCTGCAAGTAACCTTCACAACTTCACCAGAGGATTGGGTCAGTCCGCTGCACCAGGTTTGTTATTTTGTTATGCGGTGTCCGTACTGATTCCTAGTGCAATACACAACTCTGGGCTATATTTTGCTTCCTTCCAATGATACGCTGTTCTAATCTGCTCAACCGTTAGTCCTTTGGTTCCATCAAAATCGGCACTCTGGATGTTAGCCTCCTTCAAATTCGCGCCTTCTAGATTTGCACTCCGAAATCTTGCTCCTTGCAAATTTGCCCCTTGGAAATTGACATCCTTCAGCATTGCACCATGAAATCGCGCTCCTGAAAAATCTGCTTCTTGCAAATTTGCGCCCTGAAGGTCAACGTTCCAGAGTACAGCTTTTGGTAGCTGAACTCCTTGTAGAGAAACATAGGGTGCAATCAGATAAGCACCCACTTTTTTGGCATCAAAATCTTCTGGAAAGCAAGTTTGCTCATCGTATAGAATCTCTCGCAGATTTGTACTATCCAGTCTTGCATCCAACAAACTAGCACCGTATAGTCGCGCCCGATACAGTGAAGCTTTAGACAAGTCAGCCTTATCTAGGATTGCGCCCGTCAAATCTGTGCCTGTTAGATTAGCTCCAACTAGATCAGCACCCGTCAAGTTGATCCGTCGTAATTCTGATTCTGGAGCATCTAAATTACGCAACGTAGCCCCATCACTCGCCAAATTTTCTAGTGCAATTTTTCGGGCATAGCTGGTGGAAATGCCAGCGGCAGCAGCAGCATCGATTGCTTGCCAGTAATCAAAGTGCGCCCGTTTTCGTTCGGTCTGAATTCGCTCTTTTCTTGTGGGAATTTCCACCAGAAATGCAATTACTGCTATGAGCACACCTAATTTACTGATTGCATCAAGAATTTTGATAAAAGCCCAGTTTGTCAGCCAAGTCGAAATCAGTTCAGCAAAAACTAGAACGACTGTCAAAGCGACCAGTGTAGAGAGGAAAACAATAACTTGTACTCTTGTCCACTTTCGCATAATTAAACTGAACTGTTCATTTTCGATCTCATTTTGCCGACTATCTTGATAAACCGTCCTACCGATATATGGAGTCGCATAACGGCTCAAATCAGCGGCGGCAAATTGCCTCGATAATACCACCAGCAACTTTCAACCGTCTGTTGCATTTGAATTGTTGGGCGGCTTGCTACCCACATACCATTTCTATATCACAATTCGCGCCGCATACACAGTTCGCCGTCCTCTTCTTCTTCTCCGGTGAAGACAAAACCCATCTTCTCGTAAAACGGGCCGGGACCACCTTAGGCTGGAACGCAACTTGTTTCGACCGCATCCGCTCCAGGGCGCGTCTTAACGTGCGCGAAGAACAACTCCAGCGCCTTTCGCCCGTACCACGCCCCTGGTATTGCTCACCGATCATAAAGCGCCACAGAAAGTACTCTTGCTGAGCTACGTCGTCTTCCAACATCAAAAACCCGACTGGCACATCACCAGCGTAGATCGCGCGGAACCAAGCAACCTCTGGATTAAAGTGCGCTTCTGCGATGGATGCGGCGTTGGATGCCACGAACTGCTCTTGATGTGGGGCTACTTTTAAGCGGAGGATATCACGCCAGTTTTCCTTAGTGATCTCGCGCAGCGTTACTGCGAGGTCGAACTTGGACATACAGAGTGTTCTCCCTGAACAATGCTTTTAAGAATAGTTTCTCACTCAGGAACACAAGTGATACCACAACTGCTGCCCAACTTGTTACTAGACGGAAACTCTCTGTATATCACCCTAAATTGGGTGGATCGGCAGAAACTTTTTGTATATTACGCCAATTTAGGTGGATCTGCTGAAACTTGCGGGGTTTGAGTAGCAATGGATCAGACACTCACGTTAAAGCTTAGGGCGTGTCATCATTCAAATCTGGAATGTAGTCAGAGCAAGGCTTTCATGGCTACCCATCAAAAACAGGCTCAAGGCTGCAATCCAGGCTCCGTCAGGAATACCAGCCAGTTGATGATACGCCCTAGCGCTTCGTGGTGAAAATGCCCGTAAACATCATCAACATGCCGCCCAGGAGAATCACGATCGCCAGTCCACCAGCCGATGCGTTCATCCAATCAATACTTGTCCAATCAATCTGTGTCCAATCAATTGTTTTCACTAAATCAACCAAAATAAAATTGATGTTCTATCGATTTTAGTTTCATCTGCACCCTGTTGCCATAATTCGATCGCTTCATGACTCATTTGCGGTCTGTTTTGCAGCACGTAACGGCAGGTTCAAAGCATCAAACCTGGAACCAAAATCAAGGAAATTCTCAAACTAATTCTTAAACCTAAGTCGATCGGCTCAAGTTAGGAAGCTTCTTGCTTATCGAGTTGCTTTAAGTGAATGTGTTTGCGTCCTAGAGAAATTTCAAATTCATCTCCAGGTTGCAGATCCATCTGCTTCGTGTAAGCTGAACCAATCAGTAAGTTGCCATTTGATTGGACACTAATTCTATAGCTGGCACTGCGCCCCCCGCGACCATTCCCGTTTTGTTTGCCATCTAAATCAATTGAGCCATCCGCCTCAATCATCGCCATGTAGAACTTCATCATGTTCACTCGCTCAGTCCCGCTTTTTGTCACGGTGGAGTAACCACATTCCTTGGCTCTTTCTTCTACAGGCAGGCTCTCTAGTTCTTTGACCTTTTTAAGCAATGCCTCACCTGTCAGCGGATCAATCCTTTTCTTCTTGTTCATTAACTTAAATGCAATTAATTAACGAGGGTACATTGAACGTTACTCTGACTCCTACCAAGCCATTAATGCTTGACTTGATGTCAGCGAATAGAACTATATTACCTCGACCTTCTTATTTTTTTCGTGCCATGGACGCATCTTCATGAGTCCGATCGATTTAACCCTGCGATCGTCAATCCCTCTGCAATCATCCCAACAGTTAGTGTTATCAACTCATCCTGTACTTGAAATCACAAGAGCGTTTAACGTTAGACGCTAAACCAGCCATTCAAATTACGTTATGAAATTAACCACACGGGGGCATTACAGCGTCAAGGCGCTACTCGATCTCAGCTTGCAATTAGAACAGGGCCCGACTTCTGTGAAATCGATCGCCCGCCGCCAAGATCTACCCGCTCCCTACTTAGAAAAATTGCTGATTGAAATGCGTCGGGCTGGATTGGTTGAATCGGTGCGCGGGGTACAGGGGGGCTATTATTTAGCCCGATCGCCAGTTCACATTTCTTTGGGACAAATTCTCGAAGCCGTGGGGGAAACGATCGAACCCCTACCACGGCACACTCCCGATGCAGCTCGACCCGAAGATTGGGTCACCTTTAGCCTTTGGAATCGATTGCACCAAAAACTCAAAGAAGCCCTCTACAGTATTTCCCTGGAAGACCTTTACCACGATGCTCGAAGTTGGCAAGCGGCCCAGGGAGAAGCCACAAATTTTGTGGTGTAGAGCATGGCATAGAGAGCAGTTGCGATCGTCACCCATTAGGGGCTAGTTGATGCTTTGTAAGCGCACTTCACGGTAATTTTGAGACTGCTTTGAGCCTGACCATTGGCAATATAAGGAATCCCGCCATTGGCGCTGAGATTAATGCCAAATTCCAACACAACTTCCTCAATATGAGCCGCCCCAAAGTTTTTAAAGGCATTAAGAGAATAGGTTGTATAGGCACGAATGGTATTTTGTACCATCTGCATCGATTGATTGAGTTGCTGTTGGGTTGCTGTTGCTGGATTTGGGAATCCTTTTTGTCCACTGCGTCTCACTTCTTCACTAGATTCGCTAGCTGTGGAAACGGGAGGTAATGCCGTCGAATCCTCTCGAACTTCCATATAGATGACGGTGTTGTCATCAAGTTGTAGAGGAATGATTTTGGTTGAGGACATGGTTAATTAATGATTTCCAAGCATGGTGGTTCAATGCCTTGCATTCTGCCTGGAAATAACGGTTTAGATTAAGTGGGTGATACCCCTTTGTCTGAATTATCCTGCATCTGAAATGTTGTCAAGCGTTCATGAATTGAGTGGATATAATTCAGCTAATTTTTCAGAGTCATTTAATTTGGGTTTTAACGATCGCTGCCCTGTTGGATTACACGATCGGCGATCCTGGGAGTTGGCTACATCCAGTGCAGGTTATGGGCTGGACGATCGCCTGGGCCACGCAATTTAGCCTCAAACGGCTCACGTCTCCTAGGGCATTGCGGCTGGCAGGAACCGGGGTGGGATTGGGGCTAGTTGTGGGGAGTGGTGCCATCGGTTGGGCGATCGTTTTCGTGGCGACGCGGCTTCATCCCCTACTGGGTGTCGCGATCGAGAGTATTTTGTTGGCATCCTGTTTCGCCGCTCGGAGCCTCAGATCAGCGGCAGAAGAGGTGTTGCATCCCCTAGCCACTGGCGACTTAATCACCGCCCGTCAGCACCTCAGCCGCTATGTAGGACGTGATACAGAAGATCTACCAGCAACAGATATCCTGCGGGCAGTTCTCGAAACCGTCACCGAAAATGCGACGGATGGGGTGATGGCTCCCCTGTTTTATGCGATCGTGGGAGCAATTTTAGCCCAAGGGTTAAGTTTAGGAGGGGCGGGCCCGTCCACCCTGTTCCTGGCGGCTCCCCTCGCCCTCGCCTACAAAGCCTCCAGCACCCTAGATTCCATGATTGGCTACAGAGAAGCGCCCTACACCGACTTCGGTTGGTTCAGTGCGAAACTAGATGATATCTTGACGTGGGTGCCCTGCCGCTTGCTGGTGCTGACCTTAGCATTGCTCTCTGGCAAACCCCGTTCTGTGCTGCAAATCTGTTGGCGAGATGCGCCCCAGGATAGCAGCCCCAACTCTGGCTGGAGCGAGGGGGTCTACGCAGCGATTCTAGGAGTCCAGGTGGGAGGCACAAACTACTATCGCGGCGTTGCTAAGGCCAAACCTCCGTTGGGAAATGCGATCTGCCCCATCACCCCCGATCGCATTCACCACGCCTTGCAATTGACGCGATCGGGCTTTCTGATTTGGTTGGGAATGGGGATAATGGCCGTGATTGCCATGAGTCATTGGGCATCGAGCATTGGTTATTAGTCATCAGGTAGCGGGTTGCTGGTCATTCCATGTCTCAAGTTGTAGAAATTTTGTCTGCTACAGAAGTGCGACGCACGGTTACCCGTTTAGCCTCTCAATTGGTAGAACGGGCCGGGAGTCCTGAGCGCCTCGCCTTGGTGGGCATCTACACGCGGGGGGTGCCCTTGGCGCACATTGTGGCCCGCCAAATTGAAGTGTTGGAACAGGTGCAGGTCGCTGTTGGCGCGCTGGACATTACATTTTATCGCGATGACCTGAATCAGATTGGGTTGCGAACTCCGGCAAAAACAGACATCCCCTTCGATTTATCTGGCAAGATTGCGGTGTTGGTGGATGATGTGATTTACAAAGGGCGCACCATTCGGGCGGCGCTGAATGCCGTCAGTGATCATGGGCGGCCGGAAGCGGTATGGTTAGCGGTGCTGGTCGATCGCGGCCACCGAGAGCTACCCATTCATCCCGACTTCACCGGCAAGAAATTGCCGACTTCCAAGGATGAGCAGGTCAAGGTTTACTTGCAAGAAGTGGATGGGCGAGACGGGGTGGAATTAATTAGACCATGAGAGGATAGGATGGGGGATGAGTGGGCAACTCAGGCGCGAAAGGCTGACCATTTGCGGGTTTGTCTGGAGCAGGATGTGCAATTTCCAGGAGCTACTAATGGACTGGAGCAGTATCGCTTTCAGCATTGTTGTCTGCCAGAGCTAAACCGCAGTGATATCGATCTGCGGACGACCTTCCTGGGAAAATCCTTGGCGGCTCCCCTGCTCATTTCCTCGATGACCGGGGGAACCGAGCAGGCAAGGCAGATTAATCAGCGCTTAGCTGAAATCGCTCAGTATCATCAGATTGCCATGGGGGTCGGGTCGCAGCGGGTGGCGATCGAATCTCCCCAGGTGATGCATACCTTTGCTGTGCGATCGATCGCCCCTGATATCCTGTTGTTCGCCAATTTAGGAGCTGTGCAACTCAACTACACCTATGGCATTGACGAATGTCGGCGGGTGGTGGATGAGCTAGGAGCCGATGCCCTCATCCTTCACCTTAATCCGCTACAGGAATGTGTGCAAACGCGGGGGGATACTAACTTTCGTGGATTATTGGCCAAAATCGCGACCCTGTGCGAGACGCTCCCCGTGCCTGTGATTGCCAAGGAAGTGGGGAATGGAATCTCAGCACCGATGGCAGAAAAGCTATTGGCAGCAGGGGTGGCAGCGATCGATGTGGCAGGGGCAGGAGGGACTTCCTGGGCCAAGGTTGAGGGAGAGCGGGCCACGGATGCATTGCAACAGCGGCTGGGTAACACCTTCGCCGATTGGGGCCTACCAACTGCGGAGTGCATCACCACTATCCGCACCATTGCACCCGATGTGCCTCTGATCGCCTCTGGAGGACTGCGCCACGGGCTGGATGTGGCCAAAGCCCTTGCCCTAGGAGCGAATCTGGGCGGCTTAGCTATGCCGTTCCTCCAAGCGGCCTCAGATCCCGCCGCCCTCCATACCCTCACACAAGCCCTGATCGCAGAATTAACCACCGTTCTCTTCTGCACGGGCAATGCTACGTTTTCTGATCTAAGACAATCAGGCGCATTACAGCGATCGGCTAAAGATTGAATTAGATTTAGGAGTAGCTAGACGATTTCTAATTCCCCAACTCTCCCCCCTTTCCCCATGCGCGACTTTCTGAAAAACATCTTGTCCACCGTCATTGGCTTGGCAATCTTCTGCGGCATTAGCATTGGTGGGTTGGTTTTCCTGCTAGTCAGTGCGGCGTTGAATAATTCAGGGCCCCAAGTTAAAGATAAATCCATGTTGGTCTTTGACTTGTCGCTCAATGTCAAGGATGCTGAGTCAAACCTTAGCCCCGATGAGGCGCTGCGCCAATCGGTCATTGGCAGCAGACGAAACTCAAATACGATCGCCCTCCGCACGGTGTTGGAATCCCTAGACCGAGCCAGCCGCGACAAGCGCATTGTGGGACTGTTCCTAGAAGGTGACTTGAGATCGCCCAGCACGGGATATGCCAACCTGAAGGAAGTGCGGCAGGCGTTGGAGCGCTTTCGGGCCTCAGGGAAACCGATCGTTGCCTACGATGTTGATTGGGGCAAAAAGGAATATTACCTGGCATCCGTGGCAAATACGGTGGTATTGAACCCCTTCGGCACCCTGGAAATGAACGGATTACGCGCAGAATCAATTTTTCTGGCAGGGGCACTGGAAAAGTACGGAGTGGGAATTCAGGTGACACGGGTGGGCAAATATAAGTCTGCGGTTGAACCCCTACTCTTAAAGAAAAATAGCCCCGCCAGCCGACAGCAAACTCAAAGACTGCTCAACGACCTCTGGGGCGAGATTGTGGGTAGCTTGGCGAAGAGTCGGAAGCTGAGTCCGGCGCAGGTGCAGTCGATCGCAGACAATCAGGGCACTCTGATCGCCTCAGAAGCACTGCAACAGCGGCTGGTGGATAAGGTTGCCTCCAGTGATCAAGTCGTGACTGATTTAAAGCAACTCACGGGCAACACCGAAAAAGACAAATCGTTTAATCAAATTAGCCTCAAGAGCTACGCTAGAACCTTCGATGAGGGCGATACCGCAACTCCCAAATCTTCTAGGGGCAATGCCGACAGCGACAATCGCATCGCGATCGTCTACGCCCAAGGCGATATTGTCAGTGGTGAGGGCGGGGATGACGAGATCGGCAGTGACTCCCTAGTCCGACAATTACGAAAACTGCGACGAGACAAGAACGTCAAAGCTGTCGTGCTGCGAATTGATAGTCCTGGGGGCAGCGCGACAGCTTCGGATGTGATTCAGCAGGAGATTATTGCTCTGCGGAAGGTGAAGCCGCTGGTGGCTTCTATGGGAAATACGGCTGCATCGGGGGGCTATTGGATTGCAACCTATGCCGATCGCATCTTCGCAGAACCGAACACCATCACCGGCTCGATCGGTGTATTTGGAATTTTGCCCAATGTGCAAAAACTAGCCAACGGTCAAGGAGTGACCTGGGATACGGTGAAGACCGGCCGCTACGCCGACATCAGCACCGTTTCTCGACCCAAAACCCCGCAAGAGCTAGCGATCAATCAAAAAGTGGTGAATTGGATCTACGACCAATTCCTCACGAAAGTGTCAGAGTCACGCAAAATCCCCAAAGCGAGGGTGGCGCAGATTGCTCAAGGGCGAGTTTGGTCGGGTACGGAGGCTAAGAAAATCGGTCTGGTAGATGAGATTGGCGGTTTGGATCAGGCGATCCAAGATGCAGTGAAACGGGCAAAGGTGGGCGACGATTGGGGATTGGATGAATATCCTCGGAATGGAGACTTTCAAGCAAAATTATTCCAGGAACTAACAAGTTCAGTTGCGTCTCAACCACAGGTACAACCTGATGCCCTCACCCAAGAATTTCTAAAGCTCCAGCAGGATCTGCAAATTTTACGATCGCTCAATGATCCTCGTGGAGTCTATGCCCGGCTTCCCTTCCTTCGCATTGACTAGCATTACGGGGATGCTCTTTAGTCATCAACCAAGTAAAAATTGGGGTGCTAAACCAAAGATTAAGAGTCTTATACAATTATTTCTGCCAGAATCCCGTTCTAGCAATGGTTCGGACGTTTTTGCGACAGCTAGCCCTCATCCCCCAACCCCTTCTCCCAGAATGGGAGAAGGGGAGCCGGATTGAAGTCCCTCTCCCCTCTTGGGCTTGTCATTACCAACATTTTTGAGAAATCGAAGATTTCTCAAAAATGTGAATTCTA
>JARCMD010000096.1 GCA_030248885.1 Leptolyngbyaceae cyanobacterium MP9P1.79
AGTCCCTCTCCCCTCTTGGGAGAGGGATTTAGGGTGAGGGTTTATACTGGCTGTACAACAGGGTTTCCAGCACCTCCACAAAAACTGTCCGAAGTATTGCTCAATCAATGCTTAATAAAATTGTTGTCTTAAAATAAAGAATACTGAGAGAAAACCCATGTTATCAATTGCGTTTCAAATTGCCTTAGCTGCTCTGGTAGCCCTGTCGTTTGTCATGGTGATTGCGGTTCCAGTTGCCTACGCTTCCCCTCAAAACTGGAGTCAATCCAAAACCCTGATCTTGCTCGGCTCTGGCGTGTGGTTGTTGCTGGTATTTGTGGTGGGAGGGTTGAATTACCTGGTTGTGTAGGCTAGAGCCTCGATCGCTGTAGTCGTGCGGCTTGGTTAGTTAAGGCGTTTGGTTAAGTTGACTGCGGTGGTGAAATAGTACGCCAGAGCAGGTTTTCTGGTTCTATAACCCTCTAATTTTATCAACTAAAAATTTATAGGCTAAAAACTAGCATGGCTGTTTTTGAGGGGAATTTTGCTCAAGCTGAAGCGCTCAGGTTTGCGATCGTCATCGGTCGATTCAACGATTTGGTGACGAGCAAATTGGTGGAAGGATGCCAGGATTGCCTGAAGCGGCACGGGGTAGACGTTGATCCCCATGGCTCTCAGGTAGACTACGTTTGGGTGCCGGGCAGTTTCGAGGTGCCCCTAATCGCACGACAGCTAGCCAGCACTCAGCGCTACGATGCCATTATTTGCCTGGGGGCAGTCATTCGTGGGCAAACGCCCCATTTTGACTACGTAGCCGCTGAAGTCGCTAAGGGAATTGCCGCCGTGGGATTTCAAACCGGCATCCCGACCATCTTTGGGATTTTGACAGTGGATACGATGCAGCAAGCTCTGGAACGGGCGGGGATCAAAAGCAACAAGGGCTGGGAGTACGCGATGAATGCCCTGGAAATGGCAAGCCTGATGCGCCAGTTAAAGCCGATCGAGAAAAACAATTCCTACGAAAATACAGCATCCGCAACCCTCACCAGCGGAACGGGCACATTGGCGCAATTATCCAGTAGTGCAGTCGTGCCTACAGATGCTGAAATCTCTTGAGGGAGCAGTTATAAAGGTGGGGCGGTGCGTGGTGTGACTTGACTCCTTTCTATCGTCTCCATGAAAATTTTTGCAAGTTTCTTGGCGATCGAACCCAAGCTTTCCCTAAAAAATAGCTTCTGTCATTCCTCTGTGAATCAGCCTAGAATTAATTAGGCTGATTTTGATTTTTCAAAACGGTTTAAATCAGCGCCAAGACTGTGGTCAGAGTTAGTTGATGTCCACGCCCGAAACAAGCTCAACGACACCAAGACCTCCTAATGTCTACGCTCAATCTTTACACTGCTGATTTTTACGCTTGGACACAGGAACAGGCGACGCTACTCCGTGACCAGCAGTGGAGCCAGCTTGACTTACCAAATCTGATTGAGGAGGTCGAATCTCTGGGGAAGCAGCAACGCCAAGAACTTCGCAACCGCTTAAGTATTTTGATGGGGCACTTGCTGAAATGGCACTATCAACCCGAATATCGTAGCCGGAGTTGGTTGTCCACCCTACGCATTCAACGCTTGGATATTGCCGAACTCCTAGAAGACAATCCCAGCCTCAAGCCATACGTTGAAGAAGCAAGGCATAGGGCATATCTTAAAGGAGTTGAGCTAGCGTTTGGGGAAACTAACTTACCCCATCGCACGTTCCCAACCGCATGCCCTTATAGTTTGGCAGCGCTCTTGGACGATCGGTTCTACCCTGGTGAACCGAGTGAATGGATAGAAGAGCAGGATTTATCGTAATCTCTGATGGCACGCTTAATGTCCAGAATTTACCAATATTGCATGTACAACTGCATAAGAAACGTAGTCTGAAGCCCGATCCCCATCATCTAGTTTTGTTGGGATGCCTTCCCTCTGGCGATCGATAGGATGGAGGGTGCTAGCTCTAACTTTCAACGTATCGCTCCTCCAACCCAATCAGTGACCTATGGAAAATGATGTACTGCTATCCAGCATGAAAGGACAACGCTCCCTGGCAGCGATCGTCTTCACTGACGGGGTTAACTTCACTGCCCGAATGTCAGAGAACGAAGAACACGCTCTTAGCTTGATCCAGCGTGACTTAGCGTTGATGTCAGACCTGTGCCAGCGCTACGAAGGGCGAGTCCTGAAATACACCGGAGATGGGTTGCTGATGTACTTTATCAGTGCGGTTAAAGCAGTGGCCTGTGCGATGGAAATTCAGAAACAAATTGCAGATGCCGCCGCCCTTCTGCCCCATACAGATGTCATGGTGCATCGCATTGGCATCCATTTGGGAGATATCTTCATCAGCGAAACAGACGTGATGGGAACCGGGGTCAACATTGCCGCTCGGCTCCAAACCGAAGCAGAACCAGGGGGAATTTGTGTCTCCCAGACTGTTTACGATGTGGTGAAAAATGCCATGACGTTTAAGTCGGTCTATTTGGGCCCACGGGAATTGAAGAATATCAAAGAAGTTGTGCCGGTTTATCGCATTCTGCCAGCGTCTCAGGAAGAAATGACCCGCTTTGGTGCGCCAACGGATGCTGACCCAACGGTACTGGAAGTGAGACGATCGCCCTACGAAGTTCCATTCTTCAACCCCGCTCCTGATCCCGCTGGTGAAGTAGCAAGGGAATTGGGACGCTACACGCCGCAACTATCTCGAATCAAAAAACTTATTCTATGTGTCTGTAGAAATCGTTGGGAGACCGACCCGACTGCGCTGGAACGGGTCAACCTGCGGGAATTAGTGCCAGAACTCCACCGCTTAGCGCCCACCTCCACACACCTCAAGGCTTATTTAGACAATATTGTTCGCAGTCTGAGTAAGCAGGCAGAATATGCTGCTGTCGCCGACATTATTTTGCGTACCTTTGCCAGCCTGTATCCGCAGCAAGAACCAACCTCTAAAGACCGCTACAGCGAGGTGGTGCAGGAGTTGGAACAGGATAAAGACCTGAGACGCATCAAAAAACTGATCCTCTGTGTTTGTCAGGATGTGTGGGAAAGTGACCCCGATCGCCTCGACGCACTGAACTTAAAAGATCTCCTCAGAAATCTGCTGGAGTTGTCCCCCACCCTCCAACATCTGACTTTCTCCCTAGATGCGGTGGTTAAAACCCTGAACAAACAAGCTGAATATGCAGCATTGGCTCAACGGATTCTCGATCGCGTCAGCTCCTTATATCCTGGCAATCAGGGCGTAGAGTCAACCCTAGCCAATCCATTCAGTCATCCCAATGCAGACACCACTGCGGTAGCAACCCAAATTGTCATCCCATCAGCAGTTAGCTCGATTCCCCCCGACCCTCAACCCACAGCCCCAGACCTGCTATCCGCCCCAGACCCAGAAGTCTCCCAATTATTGGTTCCTCAATTCTTGGCATCGCAAGCATCAGAACCCCCAACTGAACTGCTCCATTCAGAGCCAACTGAACTGCTGCGTTCAGAGCCACGGGATGCCCAAACGCCTGATCCTGAACTGCTACAGTCCGAATTGCAGCCTGAATTGCAGCCTGAACTGAGGGAGATGCCTGACTTGTTTGATGTGCGATTGGAGATTTGTAAGTATGCCAATCCACTCCGGTCTAAATTGCTGACCTTCTCAGCGTTGTACTACAAGCTGGCACCCAACGATAGGGGGTGGGCGGTGATCAAAAGCCATGAATTTAATGAGTTGCTGGGCGAACTGTTTCAGTCCCACGCAACCTTTATGGATTTGGAGTTTAAACTCTATGGCACCGCTCGATCGCTGGAGGAACCTGAAGAAAGTGTCCGGGCCGCCAATGCCATTCTGCACGCGATGAAGCCGCTGTATGCTACGGAACGATCGCAGGTTTCTGCCAGCCCAAGGGATCGATCAGTGCTGGGGGAAACTAGAGCCACAACTCCCAATGCCAACTCAAACCAGGGTGACGATGAAAACACCTGCCAGTTCTTCATTGCTCCCCCACCCCTGAGGGCAAGCTCGATCGCTCCCCCTAACGATGACCCCACCTGCCAGCTTCTCCCTGAAGATGAGTCCACTTTCATTGAGCCACCGGAACCAGAATCAGACTCAGAACCAGAAATCGATCGCCATGCTCATCCGTTCATTCCCCCCATTGTCAATAAGAAGTCATTGCCAGATCTATAGGACAATGAAAGTCATCTTTCCATAATCGGACTCTGGGACAGTGCATTCTCAACACCGTTGACTTCCGGTTAGGAAACGCGATGAAGAATGAGTGATCCCGACCCTAGGCTCTGCTATAAACCTAATGCGATCGCTGGGTAATTTGACAAGTATGGATGCCAGGGAACTGCTAAAACGCTATGCAAGTGGAGAAACTGACTTCAATGGAGAAACCCTAACTGGGATAAACCTGCGAAGTGCTGACCTAATCGGAATTAATCTGTCCCATGCTGACTTGCAAAACGCCAGTCTAGTTCTGACCTACTTAAATCGGGCAACCCTGCGAGGAGCTAACCTAGCCCACGCCAACCTCAGTGGTGCCAACTTAAACCAGGCAGACCTAAGCGGCGTTGACTTGAACGATGCTGATCTCCACGGTGCTGCATTACAGGGCACCGATCTGCGGGGCGCAATCCTCACTCTGGCAAGCTTGCTGGATGCCAACCTCATTGAAGCTGACCTGCGGGGAACCGACCTGCGCGGAGCCGACCTACGCGGAGCCTGTCTGCGGGGCGCAAACCTCCGGGTAGAGCGCCGTGCCTACGATAGCGCCAACTTACGCGGGGCAAACCTCCGGGGGGCAGACCTCCGAGGCGTGAATTTGACCGGTGCAGATCTGAGCGGTGTTGACCTCAGCCGCGCCAATTTGCGAGAAGCCATTCTGCGGGAAGCCATTCTCACAAACGCCAATTTGTCGGAAGCAACCTGTGTGGATGCCTTCCTCACCGATGCCATTTTGACCGAGGCAAATCTTCAGGATGCCAACCTCAAAAACATCAAATTGAGCCGCGCCAATTTGGTTGAAGCAAATCTGCAAAATGTCAATCTGCAAGGGGCAAACTTGGCCGCAGCGAATTTCAGCAAGGCTAACCTAACGGGGGCAAATTTGAGCCAGGTGAATGGAAGTCGAGCGGATTTTAGTCGGGCAAATTTGAGTGAGGTAAATTTGAGCAATGCCAATCTCACCGATGCCTACCTGACACGCACGAATCTCCAAGACGCTAATCTGGATGGGGCTTACCTGATTAGGGTGGAAATGAGTACCACAAATCTAGTAGGGGCAACGCTCCGAGACACAATTATGCCTGACGGGAGAATGAATACATGAGATCCCACGGATCTAATAGTTGGCTCTAATTACGGCTCAAAGGCAGAAAATAAATCCGCCAGAACCGTATTAGAAAATAAAAATCCTTCAGGGTCAGTTAGCCGTAGATAGCCGATCGCCTTCACCTCTACCCAACCCGATCGACAGTGGGGTTGCACACACTCCAAAATTCGCTGAACCGCATCTGCTCCGAAGCAGGCTTGCAAGGCTGGCAAACTTAGCCCCTCGGCTAATCGTAAACCCAACATCAGGGTATCTAGCAGCACCTCTGTCGCCGCTGGAACGATCGTTTCCCTGGGTTTCCCCTGTTTGCGATCGTCCACCCACTGGTAGTACTCCCCTGTCTTTCGCGGTCGGGTGAATCGATCGCCCCCCACATAGCTCGCTGCTCCCATCCCAAATCCATAGAACGGGCGGTTTTCCCAATAGACCCGGTTGTGACGGCACTGATAATCCGATCTAGCGTAGTTAGAAATTTCATAGTGGGCATATCCCGCTTGGGTGAGCATCTGCTGGGCAGTGCGATACATCTGGGCGGCGATCGTTTCCGTGGGTAACGGCTCAACCCCCGGCTGATACTGCCGCCCAAAGGCAGTGACCGACTCCACAATCAGGTCATAGGTTGAAATATGGGTGGGATTGAGGTCGATCGCCTGCTTCAGGGAATCCTGCCACTGCTCTAAAGTTTGGTGAGGTAACCCAGAGATTAAGTCCAGGCTCCAATTCGTCACTCCTGCTGTTTGTAAATATGCCCTGGACGTAAAGATGTCAGCGACTTGGTGGGTGCGCCCACACACCGCCAGCAGCTCTGGTTGAAAAGCCTGCACTCCCAAACTGATACGATTGATCCCCAACTGACAGTACCCTTGTAGTTGAGGCAGATCAAAGGTGCCGGGATCAATTTCCAGGGAAATTTCTGCCCCGGATGCAATTCCAAACTGGTGATCTAACGTCTGCAAAATTCGCGCCACCTGAGCCACAGACAACAGCGAAGGCGTGCCGCCCCCGAAAAATATCGTAGCTAGAGAAGTGCCCAATCTGGGAGTCAGTAAAACTTCTTGGCAAAGGTAATCCACATACTGGGCGATCGTGCCCGATGTTTCCCCCCGGAGCCGATCGCCTACGACCGCTACCGGAAAATCACAGTAATAACAGCGTCTGCGGCAGAAGGGAATATGCACATAGGCCGTGATCGGTAGGTCATTCTGCGGTAAAGCATGGACAATGGGAAAGGAAAGACGAGACTGCACAATTTGCCTGGGCGAAGTTTAGTGAGAAGTTTAGTGAACCGAATTTGACGGGAGACCACAGAATGCGATCGGCATTTCTGGAGAAAGTCAGCAAAACGTAGCGGATGAGGGCGATCGATATAGTATGAAGGGATAATTTGAAGAAACCTGATAAGCGCTGAACCCAGTTTCTAGAATTCCTGCACCCCATCTGCCGCCCCTAATGGAGGTGTAGCCATTCTTCTAAGAACGATACTCAGCCTTGATCCAAATCCTCCACTAGGAGCGTTCTTACATCCATAAAAGAATGGTCTTATGCTTGATGCAATTATTATTTTTTCATTCATCCTAGCAGGAGCAGGGATTGGCTTTTTTGGCGTAGAAGCTCTCCCAATTTCTGTTTTGGAGCAAGTTACGAATCAAGAAGCCCTAAGCTGGGTAACGGCGGGCTTTGGAGCCATCATTGGGGGCGCTGGAGGACTCGTTGCTCAACAGTCTTACCGTCGCCTAGAGGTCAGAGTTCGCGCCATGCCCGTCGATATGATTCTCAGTCGAGCAGTTGGGCTAGTTCTAGGTCTTCTAGTAGCCAATTTAATGTTGGCTCCAATTTTCCTGCTGCCCATTCCCTGGGAATTTACATTCATCAAGCCGCTCATCGCTGTTTTAGGCAGTATTATCTTTGCTTTTTCCGGTATTTCTCTGGCAGATGCACACGGACGCACCTTGCTGCGGCTGATTAATCCTAACTCTGTGGAGACGATGCTGGTTGCCGAAGGCACACTCCGCCCCTCTACGACAAAGATTCTAGATACAAGCTGCATTATCGATGGCCGCATCAATGAATTGCTCAATACAGGCTTTCTAGAAGGACAAATTCTTGTGCCCCAGTTCGTCCTCCAAGAACTCCAACAAGTTGCCGATTCTGCCAATGATCTGAAGCGGGGACGGGGTCGGCGAGGATTGGATATTCTCAATGAGATGAAGGGCAATTATCCTGAACGCATTCTCATTCACCCGGCTGATTACGACGATATTCCTACGGTTGATGCTAAATTGGTACGGCTAGCCCAAGAAATCAATGCGACCTTACTCACAAATGACTACAACCTAAATAAGGTCGCCAGCCTACAACGCGTTCCAGTCTTAAATGTCAATGATTTAGCACAAGCTATTCGTCCCGCCTATCTACCAGGTGACAGTCTGGATCTAAAGATTACAAAGGAAGGTAAAGAACCAGCCCAGGGAATCGGCTATTTAGAGGATGGCACGATGGTGGTGGTGGAAGAAGGGGGAAACTATGTGGGAAATGCTTTGCAGGTGGTGGTGACAGGCGCTTTGCAAACTTCGGCAGGACGTATGATTTTCGCTAAGCCCAAATCGTCCTCTGCAATTGCTTAGAATTATGGGTTCAATAACATGAAATAGTTCAAATGTATGGTCAAAGCATACCCTTCGGGAATCAAGCTATGTCCAAAGGATATGATTGAGTTTCAAAGGTTTCTGTCCGCATGCTTCGCCCTTAGAAAATCTCGAACTTTTGAAACTTATTTAATTCCTGATTCGTAACTACTCAGCCTACCCTCACCCTAAATCCCTCTCCCCAGGGAGAGGGACTTCAATCCGGCTCCCCTTCTCCCACGGGGAGAAGGGGCTGGGGGATGAGGGCAGGCTCGACATTGAGCTAGCAGCCTGAGTAGTTACCCTGATTCTTAGTGACATATTTAGCGTGCTACTCAGAGATTAGAAGGCTGGTTTTACAGGTTATTAAATTTATCCTCCTAAAGTGAGAACTGCCTTTATCTATGCCTTTCGATAACCTGTGCAAACTTCTGTCCGAAAAACATCCCGAACGCTTCGCTGCCTGGGTCTTAGGAGAACCCCAACCCGTCGTCGAACTCCTCAAAACCGAACTGAGCATTGAACCGATCCGGGCAGACTCCGTTATCTTGATCCACCTC
>JARCMD010000512.1 GCA_030248885.1 Leptolyngbyaceae cyanobacterium MP9P1.79
CATCCACCCTTCCCCCCTAACCCCCTAACCCATCCCTACACCGTAAACTCCGCATATTCGCTCCCTTCCTCCACCGTCGCATCCTTCCCAGCGCGAGTGGGTTGGAACGTGGATTGCAGCAGTTGGGCGAGGGTCAACTGGGGGTTTTGGTGCAGCAGATTTAGCACACTCATGAAATCGCGGACAATTTCGCCGGGGGTCAGGAGGGCTTCGGCACCCAAGCGGCTGACGATCGCCTGCAAAAAGCTCCGCAAATCCGCCTCCGCCAGGGCTTGCTTGTAGCCGTAATGCACCACATGAACCTCAGCCAAGCGTTGCAACAGCAGCAAGATTTCCTCCTGGGTCAGCGGCTCTAGGCGAATTGTGGGGCTAGAAATATCCTGCAACCCCACTTTGATAAAGCGGCTTTTAGCAGTGCGCCGTTGCCAAGCGGGATCGCTGTAGAGTCCGCGCCGGGGGTCTTCCAGAAATTGCGGCGTACCGCCAATCAGCGTCCCCAAGTTCGTCACTCGCCCCTGCATCGCATCATTAAACATCGCCAGCAGTTTGTCGTAATTATTCTGGCGCGAAATCGTTGTATTGATTTTATAGAGATGCACTGCTTCGTCTAGGAACATCAGGAGTCCCTTGTAGCCAATGTCTGCGACAAATCGCGCGAACAGCTTGATGTAGTCATACCAACTGTCGTCATCGATGATCACCCGCACCCCTAGCGCTGCCTTCGCCTCGGTCTTCGTGGCAAATTCCCCCCGCAGCCAGCGCAGAGCCGCCTCCTTTTTCGGGTCATCGTCCGCCCGATATCCATTCCAGTAGGCAATAATCACATTGGCAAACTCAAACCCGTTCACCAAATCCGCCACATCCTTCACCACTTCACGAATTTTGGCTTCCACCTGGTCATCAAACCCGCTGTCATTGGGCTTCGCGCCCGTGTCCTGGGCCACCTGGGTTTGAATGCCCGCGATCCAACGCTCCAAAATGGGAGCCAGAGCGCCGCCATCGGGTCGGCTTTTGGTGGCAATGTTCCGCATCAGTTCCCGATAGGTGGCAACCCCAGAGCCGTTGGTGCCCGTGAGGCGGCGATCGGGGGTCAAGTCGGCATCCGCCACCACAAACCCCTGTTCCATCGCATGGTTTCGCACCAGTTGCAAGGTAAAGCTTTTGCCTGCCCCGTATCGCCCAATCACTAGGCGAAAGGCAGCGCCGCCCCCGGCAATATTTTCTAGGTCTTGCAAAAGGGTCGTCATTTCTTTTTCTCGACCCACAGCAATTTGCTCTAACCCAACTCTGGGCACGACTCCTGCCCCTAAAGCATTGATCAGAGCCGTGGAAACCCGTTTAGGGATTTTGGGTGAAGTTTGGGGTTGTGCCATGCGATCTAACTGTGCTGTGGGTTGAAATTTAAGCACCGGAAGGGCGAAGCATCCGGGCAATGACCTTCTGGTCAATTCAAAGGCTTATCTGCCGGATGCTTCGCCCCTACAGGAGTGACATCTTTCTCAGAAATCTCCTTAGTCCCCCAATTCTAGGTGACCTCGATCTCAGAACCCCCCAGGATTGGGGGGCTGGGGGGCGGTTCGGGCGACAATTCGTACCTTTTCAGACAGCCTCTAAGCCATTCTTAAAGTTATGGATTAAATAGCATAGGCGATGTGCAATGTTCCTGAACCACCCTCACCCCAACCCCTCTCCCCTTTTGGGAGAGGGGCTAAGACTTAGATCGGCTCCCCTTCTCCCAGCAGGAGAAGGGGCTGGGGGATGAGGGCAGATTTTAAGTTGCACATAGCCTTAATATGGAATGGTTTTTTACCCAATCTCCAACTTACTTAATTCATCTATCCTTAACAGACTAATACATCTGGACTGCGATCGATAACTGTTCCCAGCCAGTTTCTTCATATCCAAAGCGAAATACTTCAGGATGCAGGATTTCAGCCAAAATTTCCAGGGAATCCACCAAGCGCGGGCCAGGGCGATTGAAGTATTGATTGCCATCAGTGAAATAAACCTGCCCCGTTTGCACCGATCGCAGGTCAGCCCATTCTTGGCGATCGGTCAAAGGTAGCACTTCCTGCTTGGTGCGGGATAGATCAAAGCCACAGGGCATAAAAATCAGCACATCTGGGTTCGCCGAACTCAGGGCATCCCAGGATAACCAGGGAGAATGCTGCCCCACTGACCCAAATAGCGCCGTGCCCCCCGCCAGTGTCACCAGTTCAGGAATCCAATTCGCCGCCGCCATCAGGGGATCAGTCCACTCAATGCAGGCAACGGTCGGCTTAACCAGGGTTTGGGATTTTTCCTGACAGGCTTGCACTCGCCCTTGCAAGTTCGCTAAAAGCTGTTGACCCCGATCGCTCACCTGCAACGCCTCAGCCACCCGCTGAATATCACCCCACACATCCCCCAACGTATCTGGCTGAAGGGAAATAACTTGGGGGTGGGAGTGGGTGAGGGTCGCAACAGCTTGCTCCACATCCGCCAAATTAACCGCACACACATCACATTGGGCTTGGGTCAAAATGTGGGTGGGCTGGAGTTGTTCCAGCAACTCTGTTTTGACTTCGTACACACTCAGAGCCGACTGGAGCAGGTCTGTGACGCGATCGTTGATTTGGGCACTGCTGCCAGCGGGGTTGAATTTGGGGGCGGTGCAGATGGGCAATTGCTGCACAGCTAGCGGGTAATCACACTCGTGCGATCGGCCAACCAGGGAATCTGCCAACCCCAACGCTGCCACAATCTCTGTCGCACTGGGAATCAACGAGACAATTCTAAGAGGTGAAGAAATCGCAGCCGCCAATGGGGACATAGAAGTTACCGATATCTTTTTTACAGGGTATCTTCTGTAGACTAGTTTCTACAACATTGTCCAAAGCCAAGCATTTTTAGACGGTTGATTTCGATCGCCGATCGCTACTCACACTCATTGAACTCTGAGCGATATTTCACCACTCCGATGTAGCCTACCAATGCCTTGTTTGCCAACTCCAACACCATAAACGCCTCATCTGGCACAGGGTACTCACAGCCCAGTCCTTTCTCCCTTGCTGTCGTAAATCCAAACCGATGATAGTACGCCGGATCTCCCAACACTACAACCGCTTTGCCACCCAACCGATCGCACTCTGCTAAGCCATAGCGAATCAGCAACGACCCGATTCCCTGTCGCTGATAGGTTGGCAGCACGGCGACTGGCCCCAATCCCAGCACAAGTAAATCAGCAGCACATTCCCCTGCGATCTCAACTGGACTGAAGAAAACGTGTCCCACAATTGCCTCAGATTGAACAGCAACAAACGACATGGTAAAGGTAATGCCTCGTAAACGATCGACTAACTCTGCCTCATTCTCTCGCCCAAATGCCGCCACATTGAAGTGGTGAACCATCACTCCATCGCCTAACTTTCTAGGCTCTAATTTCCATAACTCAGGATTCACAACCTAAAAAATCCATCAGTCATAGTGGCGATCGGGTTCAAACTCAACCCATTTGCAGCCTCATCACAAACATGCCCACCAACGCCATCAATCCAAGTGCCCGCCGAAAGTAATTCACTCCCTGAAACAACTCCTGCCACGCCCAGGTGAATAGGGAGCCAAAGGCGACCAAATCTAACCCAGTATAAATTTTGCCGCTGGTCAGCACAAGCTTGAGCAGCGTTGCGACTAGCCAAACAATGAGCGGCAGGTTAGGTGCCTGAGCCAGAACAATCTTGCCGTCGCTGTCGCGAAATGTGCGATCGAATAAAGTAGTTGTCATAACTGCACCTTTTCTAGAAACCTTCTAAACCAATACTTCGGATTTTTGTGGAGGTGCTGGAAACCCTGTTGTACAGCTAGGATAGACCCTCACCCTAAATCCCTCTTCCAAGAGGGGAGAGGGACTTCAATCCGGCTCCCCTGTTCCCGTTCTGGAAGAAGGGGTTGGGGGATGAGGGCTAGCGATCGCAAAAATGTCCGAACTATTGCTAAACCTTATTGTTGCCGATTACAGAAACGCTGAAGGTTTCGTCAGACTTACATCATACCCACCGTTACCCGACAGCAACCTCATCATGCCTACATCCCTTCCAAAAGTGTCATCAGTTGAGACAGGAAACGATAACATA
>JARCMD010000097.1 GCA_030248885.1 Leptolyngbyaceae cyanobacterium MP9P1.79
AAAGCCTTTCAGGCATACATGAAAAGGGGGCAAGTGCAAGGTCTGGAGCATTTGTCAGACACTCTCTAAGCTTTTTAAGAGATGTTGGTAATGACAAGCATGTGGGGAGAGGGACTTGGATCTGGCTCCCCTTCTCCCAAGAGGGGAGAAGGGGTTGGGGGATGAGGGGGTTTTGGCGTATCCTCTACAAAACTGAGATGCTCCCAGAGCAAGCTTACTTGGACTAACTCAACTCAGGAAAGGGATTTAGCACGGAAGATGATCCATCTCCAGAGGCAGTTAATTTTGCTGTTCCGATCGGCTCAGCATGGTTTGACTCAGGTTGACTCGGTTTGATTCCAGGATGGAGCTTATCCGTTTCACCCCGGAGCATCATCCCCAAGAGGGCATCCACCATGCCAGAGCCATTGCCATTGCTGGTGACTGAGACATCCGGCACCACGCGGACATGCCGATCGCCGACAATTTGCATCAACTGCATGGCAGTGTAGCTTTGGGCACCCAGAGCAATGACCCCAGCTTTGTAAGCTTCTGCCTTCGCCTCTCCTGTCACCCGGATGGATTCGGCTTCACCCGTTGCTTCCTTCACCCTGGCATTGGCTTTGAGTTGGGCAATTTGTACCCCCTGCTCAGATTTCACCATATCCTGCTGAATGTCGGCGAGGGCAGTTTCCCGCACCAGTTGCTGACGCTGGGTTTGGGCCATTTGCTGGACTTCGTAGGTTTTTTGCTGTTCCTGGGCGATTTTACGATCGGTCTGGGTTTGCATCAGAGAAGCGGGCGGATTGATGTCGCCAATCAGGGTGTCGATCGCCTGCACATCGTAGCTCCGCAGGGCGGTTTTGATATATTCCGTGGCTTCAGATTGACGCTCACTGCGGGCAATCAAGAAATCTAGCACCGTGTAAGCCTGGGCAGAGTTGCGGAAGTAGTTACCCACTGTTGGCTGCAACATGTGATCCACCAAGTTTTGCATGGAACCCACGCGAGAAATCACCCTGGGGGCATCCAACGCGCCCACATGGATAATCTGCGCCACTTCTAAGTCAAACCCGAAGCCATCTCTCGATCGCACCGACAGGGAAGCTAACTTGGCATCGTAACTATGGCGCTCTGTGCGGCCCGACCAGTTCAGCACAATGTTCGTTGTCGGCACCAACTCAGTCCGCATGACTCGTGTATTGAGCGGATGCTTGCCAGGATACAGTGGCTCTGTCCACACGCCCTTGTTGCCAGGACGCACCAAGTTACCATGGGTGAAGGCCGCGCCACTCACATCCTCACTGGTCTTCCCAACGAAGGAAATGACCACCCCGACGTAGCCGATCGGCACTTCCGTCATGGGCACCTGCTCCACTTGCACAAACCACGGGTTCAGGTTCCATGAGCCAGAGAGCAACGTCTGCTCCTGCAAGCCTCGGCAGCCGCCCCCATTCACAAACACCTGTCCATTTTGGAAGTTGTCATGGCTAGGAATAATCGGCCCGGCAATTTCACCCGCTGGAATGGAGGTGCCATCAAACGTAGTGACAATACCCACCTTATCGGGTGCAACCGAATACACCTGGAGTTGCTCTGGAGAAAGGCCATTTGCTGCGGCGTTGGCAGAGGTGATGATGTTAAATAGGGCGGTGTTGATGCGATAGGTTCCCCCCGTTAACACATTGAGTTGCCGCCCTTTTTCGCCCCCTCCCGTCAAAAACTTGCGCGCATCCTGAAAGTTGTCGCAGGAAATGACCTTACCCAAAATCCGCTCTGGAGGCAAAGAATTGCCATCTGCGGCCACAATTAGGGCAATTTCACCGGGACGCACCACGGTGACCGTTTCCTTACGAACGCTGTACTGCCAAGGCCAATAGCCCAAATGCCAACCGGGAGCTAAGGTATCTGCTTGGTAACCCGCTTCGTTGTTGAGGGCAACCAAACGACCAGGAGGCAGATTGCGACCGGAGAAGGAGACTTTCTTGACCACAATTCCAACTTCTCGCTCTCCAATCACGACTAATCCCAGTCCGCCTTGGAACAGCAACACGGCAGCAATTCCTCCCACCAACACGATCGGAATCAACGCGCCCAACCCGATCTCCATACTCTGGTAGGATTGGCTACCTGCTTGCAGGTGTAAGGGATTTTGTCGCAGGATAGGTTGGGCAACGGGAGCCGAAGTTACGGTTGCGGTAATGGGAGCCGATTCGATCGCCCGCCTGGATTGAGGCGAAGTCGCTTTGGCAGGATGGACACTGGCGACGATCGCCATAGACGCGACTAATGAAGCAGCCCCCCGCAGGATGTTAGAGTGCTGCGATCGTGCAAAACCCGTCAGCATTTTCATACTTTTAGCGCCACAAGTATAGTTTCGTCAACGCTAACACTTACTAGAGTGGCGGCCCGAATTCTTAACCTAGGTGTAACTATAGGTAGATGAAATTTAGCTCGTACTGCTGTTCAAGGTTTAAGGAAATTTCCAGAAAAGGTTATACCAGGCACCGGAAGGGCGTTCGCGCAGCGTGTGCTTTGCAATTAGCATTGGGGCAATAATCTGTACAGCCATTCGAGATCTCTTACCCAATACTTCGCCCCTACAGAACCATCTTTCTCAGAAATCTCTTACGCCTCTACTGGCGTTTTATCCAGCCCCATTGCACCAAAGTGCGCTTCACCATCATGGAGATGATCAAATAAGCTGTATGGAGAACTTCGATCGCTCTTCCTCACACTAGAACTATGGTCGCGCACCAACAAGATAAACAGTGCGATCGGGTTCCCATGCTTCGACACCTGGATATAGTTAAGGTATTGACCCAAGGTGGTATGGTATGAATTCACTGCTATCTAAATAGCAACAAGCAGCAAGGCTCATAGGCTACATATAAGGATTTTGGATTCTTGTTTTTCCTTCGATCAATTGGTCATTGTGCATATCTTCAGAATAAAGAATTCCACAATTAGAGAGGAAGGCTGTAGCCACAATTAGACTGTCCCAATAAGAATAGCCATATTTTGAGTTGATTTCTAGAGCTTGAATAACCTTCAGCACATCAATTTCAAGGACTGGGAAGCTGGCAATTAGCTCTAAGATGATGTCTTTTGCTTCTGACACAGGGACAAAATTCTTGTGCGTTAGAACATGGTATAGTTCACCCAAAATTTGAGTGCTGATCAGAATAGCAGTCATGTGATCAGCAACAATTTGTCTGATTTTCAAATACTTATCTGAAGGCTGTTTGGCGTAGAGATAAACTCAAAGATTTGTATCTATCAGTACTCTATCGGTCATAAAGTTCAGCCCGATCGAACTGATAATTTACAGGCAAAGCAAAGGCGTGTTTATCGACCAATTGGAAGAATCGCTCCTGCTTAGTTTTGCTATCATCAGTACCCAAGATAATTACTCTAAGGTGCTTGCCTTCCATATCGGAGTTGAGTTTTTCACTCAAGATGAGATTGCCATCTTGATACATTGCCTGCGATATTTTGTACATTCTTAAGTTCCTCATCACTTGCTGATAAAGCCCAGTTTTTAATTCGTTTTTGAGTGCTGATACTCACTGTAGAAATAACGATCGCCCTTCCTCACACTAGAACTATGGTCGCACACTACTAAGATAAACAGTGCGATCGGTGTACATAAGCGTTGTTAGCTGACGATTCAACATGCTTCGTTGCCTGATAAAATAGACACAACCAAGGGCGATCGTCCCTGCATTCGAGGGATGCGAATTCGAGTCGCCGATATTTTAGAACTGCTAGCTGAGAACGTGAGTGTGACTGAAGTTTTAGCAGACTTCCCAGATTTGGAATTAGCAGATATTCAAGCTCGCCTGCTCTTTGCCGCCCGAAGCACTGACTTTCCTAGATTGACGGCATGAAGGGTTGGATTGATGCTCAACTCTCTCCAACCCTGGCAAATTGGCTAGTAGCTAACTCAATCTTCTTCTGTGAAACTCAGTCTTCAACTGATTCACCTACAAACAGGGATTTTAAGCCTCCAGCCAACCTTAATATCATCTCTATTTGTTGCAATTGAAGGATAGGTATTTTGATTGATTGAGATGATACTATCTTCAGGAACATTATAATTTTGAGCAATCTTGGTTAGCCCATCTCCTTCTCTAACTTCATAGATGGAGAATTTTCTAATAAAACTTATGACTTCTTTATAGCGATTGTCTTGTCCTTGCTCTTGAAACAGTTTTGCAGCCAACTCATAGTCTTGGGTAGCTGCTTCCTGATTGCCAAAACGGTCACAATAAAGCTTGCCTCGATTGAAGTAAGCAGGTGCATATTTAGAATCTAGCTTAATCGCCTTATTGTACTCCTTCAGGGCTGCTTCTTTGTCTCCTAAGTATCGATTAACATCTCCACGACCAACATAACCAGGAGCATACTTAGTATCTATTTCAACAGATTTTTTGAAATCATCATAAGCAAATTTTTTTACTCGATTTCTATCTCCCAACTTTATTCCCAATTTTAGATAAGTGTTACCTCGTGCAGTGTACCCAGGAACATATTTAGGGTCGATATCAATGGTTCTAGTAAAGTCCTTAATAGCTGATGTCATATCATCTAACTCCAAATACCTGTTCGCCCGATTGTAATATGCATTAATATCTTTAGAGTTAGTTTCAATGGTACGAGTGTATTCTAAAATTTCTCTTTTGTATCGATATTCTTTACCTTTTAGGGTGTAGCTCCAGGGAGATGGATCATCTGGATAGGTACAAGTCAGCTTAGATGGTGCCCACTGACCGGTCATTGCCCAATGTTCAAAAGAACACCAAAAAGTTATCGTTCCATCAATCAAGCTTGCTACTGGAGTAATACTACCTAGCCAAGGACGCATAAACCACATTGGTATCACAAGCAGCGGTAGAGCATACAAAATCTTTTTTCGGAAAATCCATCGTTTTGTATACGTAGTCGCTGATAGTTTTGCTGATGAGTCTTTTGCTTTGCGAATGGACAGTGGTATTTCTGCCAAAATGTCATCGACTAGGTTGATAATTGGAGGAGTACGACCGCCTCCTCCAATTGTTTGTACTATCCAACCTAAGCACCAAAGCAGCAATTGAGCGGTAGCCTCAGCGATCGCAAGAATTATTTTTAAGAGATTTGTAAGCAACCACGGTAGGATCCGCAGCAAAAACAGAGGGGTAAAAAATAAAAAAGCTAATGTAACCACTAAAAGCTGCCACGGCATTGAGACGGCTAATAAAGGTTCCCAGATGGAACGTGTAATCGGTTGCAGGAGATTAACCATAAGCATAAGTGCTTGTCCCTCTTGCAATCATGTAAACCATTAATGCTTTTACTTCATCGACTAAATTCATCCGGAACTTCATCTGACAAATTATCATTACTTTCGTTCTCAATCGGTACAGCTTGTGAAGTGGTAGAACTATCAGCCAATGCACTCTGCAAAGCAGGTCTAGAAGATTCAGTTAATCCAATTAGTCTTTGCACTACTCGCTTACCTACTTCACCAAGCTGTGCTCCTTCAATTGCATCTCCTTCTATCATTACCTTCAACAGGTTTAGCTGATTAGTAGCAGCAAATTGATCCTGTTGGCTAATCAACTGTGCTACGACTAAAACATCATCAGGACTTTTAGCCAACTGCATTGCAAGCATCATCAAACTGCCAGACTGAAGAGCTGTATTGTAAAAATCCATCTTGAACTGCAATCGCTCCAATTGAGCTTTGTCTTGTTCCATTCTGAGCCTTTCTAGCTCTGTATCTTTTTGAAGAGATGTGCGCTCTACGTCACTCTTTTCAGTGATTTTTGTTTTCTCAAGGTCAGAAGATCGTTTGACTAGTTCTTTCTCTCTAATCATGTCAGTGATTTGCCTCTCGGATGAGAGATCCAGAACGAAACGGTTGAGTTGGAAACCTTCATCGTAAACTCTCTGGTTCACGTGAACTCGAATTGCTTCCTCTGCTATATTGCTTTCATCAACCTCATACTCTCGGCTTTTAGCTTTCATAGCCTCGACAATTAGAGGTTGTACAATTTGGCGAACGTCAGTGATGTTACGTTGGACGATCATTGCAGGGTCAATCACCGAGCAGTTAAGCTGCACGTCAGCCTTAAAGTTGAAAGCATTTGTTTTAGAAGGCAAGTTACATTGGAAATTCCAAAAGAATTCGCTCTTATCAACTTTATAAAGCCAATTGTATTTCCCAAACATCAGTTGCCCACGCAGTGGAGCTTGACCTCCAGGTTCAATCACAAGTGGGGTTTGACCTTCTCGGTAGAAAACAAGTGTTGTATTCGCCTCTGGTACAAGGCGTTTATCAAACGGCGATCGCTGCCTTATATCTTCTTTTGCAAGAATTGGATTATAATCTGCCATTTCGTTCGCTCCTAATGTACATCAACTCTTTCTGCTTTAAAACCGAAAAGACTTCGCACGCACAAGAAAGCTCGTCTGATGCCCATTTCCTGAGACAGACTCCAATCCGCTCCCTTTCTCGATCATTACCCGTTTTGCATATCTTAAAGAGAATTCTTCCCATCGTTTTGCATAGTGAGCGATCGCCATTAGCAAACTTTAACCATCTTTGACTTTCATCTAACGCAACACTGCGGGTCAACTTCAGGTTTAAGACACGTTGTAGAAGACGGATGACTAAGTCTTCGTGCTCCTGAAATTCTGTAGACAGAAATAGCAGGGTTGGTATCTGTTTATTATTAGAAGGAACTGATATCTTAGATTCGTGCATTATTCCTATAAATATGAGGGAACCCAGCCGATGTGTTGGAGTTTTAGGAGCTTGCTCTGTCCATTTTTCGAGAGCAGTTAAAACAATGACATTTTGGCTAGAAATAAATTTACTAGTTTCAAATAAGTTAACTACGCTTTCAGCAATGATTGAGAAGAAACGTCCATCGTCAGATTGAACAGCTTCATACAATTTATCAAGAGCAAGTTTAGGAAAGCGTAATCCAACGTAAGTACCGTAAGCAACTATAGCCGTCCAACGTAATTTTGGTGAGTTTGTTAAGCTGCTCCAATGACTAATTAGCTTTAAAGCTTGCTGACTGACATCTTGACGTTCGTTGTACGCTGGGACGCTTAAAGCTAAAGCAGCGAGTCTCTGTATAGATGGCTTGTCCGATTCTGCCCAAGGGAGAAAGACTTTATCTTTAACTGCGCCAAATGTATAAGAACTAAGCTCACCTGCTACAGCGGCGGCTACAATCCGAATTTCAAAACTAGAATGAGATCCTAATTCTTCTATCCAAGTGAGAATAGGATTACAGTAAACATCTTCTTCTTCCCAAATGTATTGTAAGACAGCAGACTGAAGATCAGGCTCGTCAAATATGACCCGCTTAATTCGATCCTGACCATACTCTTTGTTTTCGTATCCGTCTTCCAAATGAGCATAGACCTCCTCAAGCCGCTTAGTACGCCTAGTAGTTGTTTGAACTACTCCAGAAGCTAATGATTCTTCTCGGTCAGATAGTGGATAAATTAAGCATTTCAATCGTGTGCTAGCCTCGATAGCAACTTGATAGTTACTCCCATTCAAAACTGCTAGGGTGATCATTAAAATGCGTTGCTCTGAATCTTGATGGCTTTCAAACCAGGACTCAACTTTCGCCGAGAGTGAAAGAGCCAAAACATCTACCTCGCTATCTTGAACTTTTTCATCAGCTTCCCTACCAGGAGCTTGGGCTGAGAGTATATCTGCACATGAATTTACCGTTTGACTGCTTACATCTCTTGCTGCTATAGCACCTGAGTTGTTGACGACAGCTTTAGCCCCGAAAGCGACACCACCACTCTCAACATTGACTGAATTATCTACATTGCTATAGTAATTAATTACTACTTGCACCCCTCGCAATGAAGTATGCTTTAGGACTTCAGAGGTTTTCTCCGAATTTCCTTCATCAGATCTATCATTCCTATCTTGTAGTAAGTTATCCGCAATGGACTTAATTACTTGTTCGGCATCAACTGGTACTGAGGAAGAAGTTTCTTCCTCAGTAGAGGGATGTGAAGATTTTTGGCTGACATCACTATTGGAATTCTCTGGTTCACAGGATTTTGATGACCAGGGATCTACAACATCTTCATTCTTCACGTAGCTTGCTCCTAAATCCTCAAGAATTTACCAAGCACTAAAAATTGCTAAGGGTAATGCTAAAAATGTAGACTTAGATCTTGTTGACGTTCACATCTCGTCCACTAATAGGTCCTGAACTATTCACCACTGCACCAGAACCAAAAGCAACGCCACCACCTTCTACGTTGACTGAACTGTTAATTGCTGTTCCAGATGGTGGTGTTATTGTAGTTGCTAGAACCTTTGCTAATTCTGATGCAAAACCGCTGTCCTCAGTCAGAAGCTTCTTAAGCTGTTGCCTTAATGCTGCCTGAGCATCCTCACTAGCTGGATCATCCGCTACGTCTGTAGCAGCTTCCTGAGCGGCAGCTTTTTTTGCAAAACGAGGATGCAGCTTATCCCATAAAGTCTTCGCCCGTTCCCAAGCGTCTACACCTATTTTCTTAGACGCTTCTGTTCCAGCTTGTTCACCAAACTTTAAGAGATATGGTAACGCCGGAGCTAGAAGACCCGTAAGCGTACTTGCAAGTGCTGCAATGTCTAGCATGATATCTAAATGTGTTGGTCAAATTACATCTCTAAAATCATAAACTAGCTTAGCAAAAAGGTATGCCCATAAAAAATTAATTCTTGATTTTTTATGACAATTCTCGCGTTATGCCAGTATGAGAATATGGGTCAATAACTGAAGTTGCCCAGTTTGGAATAGAGAAGCAACCTTCAGAGATTGAGTGCAAAGGTTAGGAGGGACTGACATCTAGCTCAATCCAGCAAACAATCCTCTCAGCGTAGCAAACGATCGCCCGATCGTCTAGTGCAGCACAGAGCTAAATTGATGGTGCAATGGGCATCAGGGTGAGTCAGGGGCGGGGCGATCGAACTTCACAACTATATCCACACCCCACAACTGTCTAGGGCATTTGAGTTGTTAGACCTCGAATTCAATTACAGTAACAACTGCAATGGTAATTTCCGACATTGCAACCTCACCTATAATTCTTAATTTGCGGATGAATCTTTGTAAATCTAGACCTCTTAATTGCAAAGCATCAATTGCAGAAGTCTTAGTTAGTCCATTCAAGGCATCAGGTTCAATTCTAACGTGCCAGAAGTTTTGTGAAAAATATGGTTTCCAATCTGTCACTGGGGCAATAAGTTTGATCGGAAGTTTGCCCACACCATTGGAACTAATCACAACAGCAGGGCGTAGTTTCTTGATTTCTGCACCAACTGTAGGATCAAAGTTAACCAGCCAGATTTCTCCACGCTTTGGTAGATCAGAGCTAGTAGTTGATGATGTCACCGGCCATTAACTCCTGCCATGCAGAATCCTGTTGATAGTGAGCCAGAATTGTCTCAGCTTGACTTTCGAGAATGCGTCTACGTTCACTCATGGGTAGCTTGAGAAAAGCAAGACGCTGCTCTAGAGATGAAGTTTGCTCCTCAATAGGAAAAGAATAGGGCTTAGCCTCTGAAGTTAGAATAATTACTTCAACAGTTTGCCCTACTGAAAGATTTGGAGTGTGGATTTCAATTGTATTTCCTGGCAAAACTTTTGCTGTGGCGTATAAAGTTGATTTCATCATGACAACTTCCCCTTTAAGTATGAATTCCAATTGCTTTAAACACCCACAGCTACTTGCATCACTTCATCACACTACTTCATCAAAATACTTGTCGTATTACTCGCTTGATTTACTGATTTATGTTTGCTAATGGCTATGATGGCGGCAAACATCCTCTCAGCGTAGCAAACGATCGCCCGATCGTCTAGTGCAATGTAGGGCTGAATTGATGGTGCAATGGGCATCAGGGGGAGCAAGGGGAGGGGCGATCGAACTTACTCTTGGACACAAACGGTTTCTCATGCCCTGCATCCTACAAGCAAAATTCTGGGTTCTGAGAGGAGACGATCGCTAGTCGATCGGCTGTTAGAATTGGGCGAATACACCCCTAATCAGGTGGAAAATCCTATGGTTCAAGCGCAGTTTAGTCTTGACGAGACTTTGTGGCAGTTTATCCAAAAGTCCGAAGCGTATGGGTTTCGGAATCGGGAGGAGCTGGTTTGGTTGGCGTTGACTAAATTGCAAAAGGAGCTTGAGCAGCTTGAAGCGTCTGCCGATCTTTATGCAGAGGAATATCAAGCAGACTTGGAGTTAAAGGTTTTAACGAATAGTGCGATCGTAGGGTGGGAGGAATGACTCCATTGCGGCGTGGTCAAATTATCGATGTTGATTTGGAACCCACAAAAGGTTCGGAAACGGGGAAGACTCGCCCTTGCGTTGTGGTCACGAATGATGTCTACAATGCTCGTGTGCCAGTCATTTAGGTAGTGCCCATTACTCAATGGAGTGAGAAGAAGTCCCAGATTGTGACCAATGTTGAGCTGGAGCCACCCACAGAAAATGGGCTAACCAAACGTTCGATCGCAGATCGTCTGCAAACTCGCCCGATCGACCATCAGCAACGGCTCGTTAGGGTGCGTGGTGAATTGGGAGTAGACGCATTAGCAAAAGTCGATCGGGCACTCAAAATAGTATTTAGCCTAACCTAAAAATATTTGTACTTTAGAGAAGGCATTTCAGCGGAAGCAGTCAATTTGCTGAAATCGTATTCTGCTAAGGGTTACAGGCTAGATACCAAATGGGTTCTATAGACCATTACCCCACGGCCGATCGCTCAGCTTGGCGGGCTTGGATGCGTTCCAGGCTACCGAGGGGAATGGCGGAGATGAGTTGGCGGGTGTAGGTAGCTTGGGGATCGTGGTAGATGCGATCGGCGGGCCCGATTTCCTCGATTTTGCCCTGATTCATCACCAAAATCCGATCGCTCATGAACTTCACCACACTCAAATCGTGGGAGATGAAGATATAAGTCAAGCCAAATTCCGCTTGCAACTCCTTCAACAAATTCAGCACCTGCGCCTGCACCGACACATCCAAGGCAGAAACCGATTCATCACAGATAATGAATTTGGGATTGAGCGCCAGGGCCCGGGCGATCGCCACCCGCTGTCGTTGCCCCCCCGAAAACTCGTGGGGATAGCGAGACATCAGCTTGGGGTCTAGTCCAACACGCTCCAAGAGTTCCGCCGATCGGGCCCGGCGCTGCTGGGCAGTTTTGCCCACACCATGGATTTGCAGCGGTTCCATCACCGCATCCCCCACACTCATGCGAGGATCGAGGGATGCAAAGGGATTTTGGAAGATAATTTGCATCTCGCGGCGCAATTGACGCAGCGGTTGCGCCCCCAACGCCAAGACATTGTGCCCCTCAAACAAAACTGCACCCCCCGTGGATTTCACTAAGCGCAACAGGGCGCGGGCCAGAGTGGTTTTGCCGCATCCCGACTCGCCCACCAATCCCAAGGTTTCCCCCGGATAGACCTCAAAGGACACATCATTCACCGCCATCACATAGCGTTTCGTTTGCCCCAGAATGCCTCGTACCGGAAAGGCAACTTGCAAATTCCGCACCGACAAGAGAGGGGACTGTTGCTGAAGCTGAGTGAGTCGTGCTTCTAGCTCCGCCGCGCTGATTTCCGTGGCGACGCGCAATGCTTGGTCTACATCCAGCGGTTTCTCCTGAATCACCGGCTCGCCCGTAGGACTGGTCACAACCTCCATAAAGTCTGAGACTGTGGGTAGATACTTGAGGCGACGATCGGGGCGGGGACGACAGGTCAATAAGCCCTTGGTATAAGGATGTTGTGGATTGGCAAACACCTCCAACACCGGGCCATATTCCACAATGTTTCCCTGGTACATCACCGCCACAGCATCGGCAATTTCCGCAATCACTCCCAAGTCGTGGGTAATGAACATCATCGACATTTGGTGTTGCCCGGTCTCAGTTTTAGCAGCATCCCGCAACTCCCGCAGCAAATCCAAAATGGTCGCCTGCACGGTCACATCCAAGGCAGTGGTTGGTTCATCGGCAATCAACAGGGTGGGGTTGTTGGAAATGGCCATGGCAATCATCACCCGCTGGAGTTGACCACCAGAAAGCTGGTGGGGATAGCGATCGAGAAACGCCAATTTCTGGGCATTCACCCGCTGCTCAATTTCGCGATCGGGGAGCATCGGTTGAGTTGGGTTGAGGGCAGAAAACTCCTCCCGATACCGTTGTTGTAGTTCCACATCACTGGCAAGCAACTTCACCTTTTGCAACAGTCCGATCGCCTGTCTGCGGGCACTGGATTTGGTCACGCCCTGATGCAGACAAATGGCCTCAACCAGTTGGAAGCCGATCGTAAACACAGGATTCAGGGAACTCATCGGCTCCTGAAAAATCATCGAAATCTTTTCGCCCCGGTAGCGCCGCATTTCCCCCGGTGTAAGCTGGGTCAAGTCCACGGCTTCAGCACCCGCTTCCTGAAACCAGATTTGCCCCGCCGCCACCTTGCCGGGGTTGGGCACCAGCCCCATCACTCCCAGCGCCGTCACCGATTTTCCCGACCCAGACTCCCCCACAATTCCCAGCGTCTGTCCCCGCTTCACCTCAAACGAGGTTCCATTCACCGCAGGCCGATCGCTCGTCGGAAATTGAATTTTCAGGTCACGCACATCCAAGACAGTATCGCTCATAGGAATCAGCTAAGGAGTAAACGCAGTAGATTCATTGAATAGGCAATATGCAACTTAAAGTCTGCCCTCATCCCCCCGCCCCTTCTCCCCTAGGGGAGAAGGGGAGCCGATCAAATCTTAGCCCCTCTCCCCTTTTGGGAGAGGGGTTGGGGTGAGGGCGGTTCGAGAAAGTTGCACATAACCTTATGAATCTTAATTCTGCCTTAGTTTCTCATCTGTAACCTACAAGCAAATTCAACCTGCCTGAGAGGTTGTCTGAAAAGTGTGATGGAGATTTCCGAGAAAGATGTTACCCCTGTAGGGGCGAAGCAGTCGGTCAGAGGCCCTGATTAAGTTTCAAAGTTTTTCGCCCGACTGCTTCGCCCTTCCGGTGCCTGGTATCAACTTTTCTGGCAATCTCTAAAGCAAAGGCAGTAGAATTTCAAACTCCGTGCCAATGCCCTGCAAAGTATCGGTGGGAGCCAGAGCGTTGCCTGGTTGAGCGCTGCTTTGGTTGCCCACAAAAGCCCAGGGCGATCGGAGCTTCAGCCTGCCGCCATGTTTTGCTGTCACAATTTGATAGCTCATGGTTAAGCTGTTTTCTTGGGCCGCCCGTCCTGCCACCGAAAATGACTCTAGAATCTGGCGGTGCGACTCTTGGGACAAGGCGGGGCCATTGTCTCCAATGCGAATGGAAACCCAACGCGGCAATAGCATAGTTGGGTCTTGCGACTCTCCCTTACTCCCTTCCAGAGGACAAACCTTAGTGGTCACCTCGATGCGTGGCTCTCGATCGGTGGCGGGAGGAGCGATCGTACCTTTTAGCTCTGGCAAAACCTTTTGGCGCACTGCCTGATCCAGCAGGGCATCTACTCCATAGGTCAAGAGATTGATAAACACCTGATTCAGTTGACCGAGATAGCAATGCACAGGCGGCAAATGACCGTAGTTTTTGACAATTTGAATCTCAGTGGTCAGCCGACTTTTGAGCAACAGCAGAATTCCATCTAGAGATCCATGCAAATCAGCAGGTTTGGGATAAACCTCGTCAATATGGCAAAAATTCTGTAAACTCGTCGCCAGCTTGGTTAAGCGTTCGGCCCCAACCTTAATGCTTTCGATCGCCCTGGGTAGGTCTTGCTTGATGTAGTCCAACTCAATTTCTTCTGCAATAACCGCAATATCCGGGGCAGGATCGGGTAAGTGCTGTTCATAGGCAGCTATGAGCTGCAAGATGCCCTGACTGTAAATGGTGAGATAGGTCAGATTTCCCCAAATAAAACTTACGGGATCTAAAACTTCGTGGGCCAGTCCATCTACCAGTCGCCCCAGATTTGCCATCTTGTCGCTTTGAATCATTCTGACTTGGGTGCGTTCATAACGCACCTGGGTTTCAATGCCACGAATTTGCCAATAGGCAATATTTAATTCATGGACATTCAGCAACCGATAGTCCTGTGGCTCGACCTGAACCACGATCGGCTCTGCCTGCAACTCTGACAATCTACGGAGGGCATACTGAGCAGCTACAACGATCGTCGTACTTTGAGGCAACAACAGCACCTTGGTACGGGTGTAGCTGTGCAGAATTTTCAGCGGTTTGTGCAGAAATAATTCCAGACCGTGGGGACGCAGCAAATATTCCAAAAATTGCTGGCGGGAAATCATACCCTCAAACTGTCCCTGTTCGATCAGAATCACTCCAGGCAGCAACGGATAAGCTTCAAATACCTCAGCAACAGCCCGTCCCGAACAGGTTAGGTCAGCTTGAAAGGTATGCAGTTGCAATTCCTGCAAAGTGGATTCCAACCCCAAGGTCTGGCTGCTGCCCTCGGTTTGATAGGGCGGTGAGAGGTGAGGACTAAATTCGTCTAGCAATTTGAATCAATCTCGCTGAGATCCCTGAATGAAGGACAAGAACACATAGCTCACTACATGCCACAATCACATTCAAATCGTTACAGTACCCGTTTCAACCATTTTTAGAGCCTATATGAAAACCTGCCATCTGTCACTCCATCATGGGCAGAGGAGTTACCAACGGGTACATCTCACTTTTGCAGATCTCCGATCCGCCCACCCTTCGGGAAGCAAGCTACATCCCCAACCCTTCTCCCTAGGGAGAAGGGAACCGGAATTCAAAGTCCCTCTCCCTAGGGAGAGGGATTTAGGGTGA
>JARCMD010000007.1 GCA_030248885.1 Leptolyngbyaceae cyanobacterium MP9P1.79
CAATCATTAATTGACGGGTAGCTGAAAGCTGGGAGGTTAGTTGGAGTTAAATTTTGAGGGTCTTCGACCCCTCAAAATTTTCTTGACAGAACACTAGTTCATGGCGCGATCGTTCCTACATCAGCCGCAATTCAAATCTACAATAGGTATTACTTCAATAAAACTTAGTGTAATTCAATGCGAAAAACATCCGCTCTTCCATCAACTTTAGTTGTTTCGGGCTTTCATGCTTTATCCGATCCCCTGCGGCTGCAAGTTTTAGATTTATTGCGAAACCGAGAGATTTGCGTTTGCGATTTGTGTGACGCTCTCACCGTTACTCAATCGAAACTTTCCTTTCATCTCAAGGTGCTGAAAGAGTCCCAGCTTGTTCGAGCCAGGCAAGAGGGACGCTGGATCTACTACAGCCTAAATCTGGGTCAGTTTGTCGTCCTTGAACAATATTTGGCAGACTATCGCCGATTTAGCTCTATTCTGCCTGCTCGTCTTTGCTGAGACAACAATTAATCCATCAATTTTTTTTGAGATTATCTTTTGTTGCAGATCGGCTGATTGGCTTGACAAATCAAGTTTATTTGAAATGATAGAGATAGGTTCTGAGCTATACAGCAGAAAAAGCCAAAAAAGAGTAAAATCAATCCGACTCATCGCTTTTAATCCTTGTCACCAACTTTCTGTAAGACCCTCATTTTTCTATCCAGTTCTGTTTAATGATTAACAAACAATAATTCCTATGTCACTTAACTTATTGGGTAGGCTTCAATCTGCTGTAGTTTGGGTCACGGCAACTGCTTTGATGCTGTCTGCTTGTCAAACTACTCAAACTCCTGAGACAGGTGCAGGCACTCAGGTCGTTGCAAACACAACCACCCAGAATGTTGGAACAATTTTGATCGATGGATCAAGTACGGTATATCCGATTTCTGATGCAGTCGCCAAAGAATACCGCAAAACCCCAGACGGACAGAATGTACAAGTGGATGTCAAGTTCTCTGGAACAACAGGCGGATTCCGTAAGTTCTGTGCAGGAGAGACTGATATCAGTGATTCATCACGGCCCATTCTGCAAGATGAAATGGATGCTTGTGTTAAGGCAGGTATCGCTTTTTATGAGCTTCCCGTTGCCTTTGATGCCCTCACAATTGCCGTGAATCCCCAGAATACCTGGGCAAAAGACATCACGATGGCTGAACTCAAGAAGATTTGGGAGCCAGCCGCTCAGGGCAAAATCACTAATTGGAACCAGGTTCGATCTTCTTACCCAGATAGGCCTCTAAACCTGTTTGGAGCCGGAAGCGACTCTGGCACATTCGACTACTTCAATGAAGTGACGAGTGGTAGCACGAAGGCAAGTCGCACAGACTATACGGCCAGTGAGGATGACAACGTGCTGGTACAAGGGATAGCAAACGATCCAAATGCTTTGGGGTACTTTGGATTTGCCTATTATGAAGCCAATCTGCAACGGCTCAAAGCGTTGGCAGTCGATCGGGGTAACGGTAAAGGTGCGGTTCTGCCTTCTCGTCAGGCAGTTGAAAAAGCTCAATATCACCCGTTTTCTCGTCCCCTGTTCATCTATGTCAGTTTCAAGTCAATTCGTGACAAGCCAGCACTAGAAAAATTTGTCCATTACTACTTGCAAAATGCAAAGACAGCATCGGCTGCTGTTGGCTATATTCCCTTGCCAGAAGGAGCTTATCGGATTACCACCGCCCAGTTTGCGAAGGGAAAAATTGGCACTGTGTTTGACGGAACTCCACAACCAGATGTGACGATTTCTGAGTTGCTCCGTAAACAGGCAGTATTTCAAGCTAAGACTGATAACCAGTCAGGTACCCCTTAAATTGTTTCTGATGTTGAATCATGGCAATGGAGTCAGAATCAAATTAACCAATTCAAGAGAATCTCTGGTGGGTTGTTCCCGGTAAGTTAGCGGGTGTCCGAAAGCCAACGCTAGCAGAGCTACCCCAGTTGCAAGCAGCAGGCGTTGGGGCGATCGTCTCTATGTTTCACGAAGCTGCCAATTTGGATTTCCATAAGCAAGCAGGAATTCCCTATCTATGGTTGCCGATCGCCATAGACTCTGTGTCGAGCCAAGGGCAGATGCAGGAGTTTCGGGAGTTTGTGGATCGTCAAAATGGCTTGAGTCGCGGCGTGGCAGTGCATTGCAGCACGGGCAGACATCGAACCGGAACAATCATGGCTGCATACCTCATCGGCACGGGTCTATCTCATCAGAATGCGATGAAAATGATTCTGAAAGCTAACCCAAGCATTGAGCTACCAGAACCTCAAGCGCTGTTTCTCCAAGCATTAGCGTCAAACTAATTTAGCTTCAGCGACTTGTCCTCCAATCTTTAAGGAAATACCAATGGAACAACCGATCGGAGAAAAGTTGTGGTGGGTGGTTCCAGGCAAACTGGCTGGAGTCAGGAAACCAATTCCAGCAGAAATTACGGAACTAAAAGCAGCAGGTGTAGGGGCGATCGTCTCTGTCATGGATGATCCCGCTAATCTTGACGTGTATGAGCAGGAGAATATCCCTTATCGTTGGCTACCCACGAAAGGGGGAACTGCACCAAGCCAGGAGCAGATTGAGGAACTGCAAAATTTTATTGAGCAGCAAAATCAGTTGGGTCATGCAGTTGCTGTGCATTGCACCAGTGGCAACCGCCGGACGGGAACCATGCTAGCAGCCTATCTGATTCGCGCTGGCTCATCCTATGACAACGCGATGCAGGTCATCCAAACTGCTAACCCAAATGCTGAGCTGCGAGAGGCTCAAACAACCTTCTTGCAAGAGTTAGCAGCAGGATGAAGTAAGCTACATTATTCATTTCTAAGCCAGACTCTACTTTTATTTCCATGACTACGTTTGACCACCCTCCTAGAATCCTGTTTCTCTATGGTTCCTTGCGCGATCGTTCCTACAGCCGCCTGCTGGCAGAGGAAGCAGCCCGCATCATGCAAGAGTTTGGGGCAGAAATCAAGTTTTTTGACCCGCGAGAACTGCCGATCTATGGGAGTGTGCCCGACACCCATCCCAAGGTGCAAGAACTACGAGAGTTAAGCTTGTGGTCGGAAGGGCAGGTCTGGTCGAGTCCAGAACTGCATGGTCAAACGTCTGGCATCATGAAAAACCAAATTGACTGGATTCCCCTCACTATGGGAGCAGTCAGACCAACGCAGGGCAGAACCTTGGCGGTGATGCAGGTGAGTGGCGGTTCTCAGTCGTTTAATGCGGTTAACACTTTGCGGCTGCTGGGCCGCTGGATGCGGATGTTTACGATTCCCAATCAATCTTCAGTTGCCAAGGCTTACCAGGAATTTAATGAAGACGGCACGATGAAGGATTCGCCCTACCGCGATCGGGTGATTGACGTGATGGAGGAACTTTACAAATTCACCCTATTGCTACGGGAGCAGGTCGATTACCTGACCGATCGCTACAGTGAACGCAAGGAAAAACTGGAAACTTCTACCAAGAATTAACTCAATATGCTTAAACATCGGCGAATGAGTCCGATCGTCACCCCAGGAAGTTCCAGTTGCGGCGTGAGTCCTACATCAGCGATTTGTTCAAAGTAGGGGACAAATTCGGGGTTGAGATTGGCGAGGCGGCGACCGATCGACGACTCTGTGTACTGGGCCTTGCCGCCCCAAAGGATAGCAGTGGGGATCATTAGTTGGGTGATGTAGTGGGCGAGGTCAAAGCACAAGTCTCCTCGCACGAAGGAAAGAGCCGCATATTCGGCATTGGGTTGCTGGGCTGATGCCAGGTAAGCTTCCACAATTTCTGAGTAAATCCGCTCTGGACGGGCGAATTGGCGTTGTTCTAAAAAGGTGCGAATGCCAAAGGAAGTGGCGAGGACAGTGCTGTAGAGAAAGCGATCGAGAATGGGCGTGCTGACGACTTGGGCAAAGGGACTGCGGGTATAATCTTCGCCAAAGTCCGACAATCCAGAGGGTGTGACTAAAATAAGCGATTTAAACAGGTCAGGACGATCGATCGCTACCCGAATGACAAATGCAGCAGTGAGGGAAGAGGCAATGACAGAAACGGGACGATCGCAGGTTCGCTCCACAAACTCAGTTAAGGTCGTGAGATAGTCCTCGATTTTGTAATCCCTGGCGGGGCGATCCGATCGACCCCAACCGATTAAATCCGGTGCCAAAACTCGATAGTCTGTGGCAAAAGCGGGGTAAACCTTAGACCATTCGTAAGCCGATGAGCCACCGCCAAATCCGTGGAAAAAGAGCAATGGTTCCAGGGCAGCTTTCCCCTCAGCAGATCGATTTTCCTCGGTTGTGCTTGGAGTAGCCCAAGGAGAAGCATCGGGTGCGTAATAAACCATTTGTCCCAGAGTCGTGGCGATCGAGTGCTGCTTAAATCCAGGTGGGAGAAACATAGTGGGGAGTTTGGGGTTTAGGTTCTGATTTCTGAGTTCCGATTTCTGAGTTCTAACTTCTGACTTCTAACTTCTGACTTCTAACTAGAGTTCTGAGTTACCAACTTGCCACGGCAGATTGAATCGTAACGTGGGCACTGGCAAATGCCTGTTCGCGGGCCTCATCCCCCATGTCGATATTTTCTACATGAATAAAGGTTATGTCTGTTACACCAATGAAATTAAAAATGTTCCGAATAAAGGGTTCTTGTAAATCATAGGCGGCAGCGGGGCTACCCAGTGAGTAGCTGGCTCCACGAGTCGTAATGACCATCATCTTCTTCCCTGGTGGAACTAAAGGGATGTAACCAGAAGCATCCATATTAAAGGTGCGGTTCAAACGGACAATTTGATCCACGTAGGCTTTAAAGGTTGAGGGCACGACGAAGTTATACATGGGCACCCCGAACACGTAGCGATCGGCCGCCATAAACTCATCCACTAGTTGATCGGAGAGAGCAATGGCTGCTGCCAGATCAGGCGATCGGGCTTCTGGGGGAGTGAATGCCGCCGCTACCCAGGGTTCATCCACATGGGGCACCGGATAACGACCCAAATCTCGGTAGGTAACCCCATCTTCGGGATGCGTAGACTGCCACGCGGTCACAAACTCCAGCGAAAACGCCCGGGAGTGGGAACGCTCAGCACGAGGGCTAGAGTCAAGATGCAAAATCTGTACCATACCTTTTATTTCAAAAAAATCATTTCTACAAAGTTTATTGATGATGCAATGCTAACGCCATAATGTTACAGGCTATGGTGATAACTCGACTCCTAACTCTTGAAATCGCTCCATGATGCATCCCCACACAGAATTGCGCTACATCAGTGAGCAGATTGGTTATGGTGTCTTCGCAACTCAGTACATTCCCCAGGGAACCATTACCTGGATATTAGATGACTTGGATCAAAAGCTGGAGGAGTCCTACATCAACTCTCTGGAACAGGCGATGCGGAATCAGCTTTTGAAATACTGCTATCGAGACAGCCAAGGGAGATATGTGTTGTGTTGGGATATCGCCCGGTATGTGAACCATAGTTTTGATGCGAGTTGTATCAGCACAGCCTACGAATTTGAACTTGCAGTGAGAGATATTTATCCGGGAGAAGAGTTGACTGATGATTATGGCTACTTGAATTTGGACGAACCGTTTGAATGTATCCGTGAACTCGGAACCTCTAGAACGAGAGTTATGCCTGATGATATTCTGCATTTTTATCCAGAGTGGGATGAAAAGGCGATCGGAGCGATGCAGTTCTTTAATCAAGTAGAGCAACCCTTGTCCTACCTAGTTGATCCGAAGTTTCTTGATAAAGTAAATGCAGTTGCAGCGGGTAAAGCCAAAATGGATTCAATTTTGTCCTGTTACTACGATCGGTTTGGTACTCGCACTTCTCTACACCCCGATGTTAGCTAGTAGTCTGTCGTAACTACTCAGCCTACCCTCACCCTAAATCCCTCTCCCCAGGGAGAGGGACTTCAATCCGGCTCCCCTTCTCCCACTGGGAGAAGGGGCTGGGGGATG
>JARCMD010000098.1 GCA_030248885.1 Leptolyngbyaceae cyanobacterium MP9P1.79
CTGCTAAGGTAGCTCATTTTCCCTACAGTGGCAAGTTAACCCATGCGTCGCCCTGCCGTTGCCTGGAATCAACTTCTTTGGAAATCTCCTGGGAGACTTTGCGATAATTGTTCTCAATCACAGGTAGAAGACTGTTGTTTTTAAAGAGAGGCAAAGACAATGAGCATTGAACAGGCAGTCATTGAAAAGTTGCGGGTACTTCCCTCAGACAAGCAACAGGAAGTGTTGGATTTTGTCGAGTTTTTAGAGAGTCGATCGCATAAAAGCATCTCACCCTCGAATAGATGGGAAGGGATGACAGCTTTGGAAGCTGCCCAGAGTGCAATGGGAGTTGTCGGCGATGGCCCGCCCGATCTATCAACAAATCCCAAGTATATGGATGGATTTGGGCAATAATGAGGCGAAAAATCCTGCTGGATACGGAACCACTCGTTGCATTCATCAATCCACGCGACAATTTTCATGCCTGGGTAACCACAGAATGGTCTACAAGCACTCTGCCACTGCTGACCTGAGAGGCTGTGATTGTGGAAGCCTGTTTCCTACTGCGAAATGTCCATCGTGGACAAGAGGAAGTCATAAACTTACTGGGGACTGAGATCCTCTATCTTCCCTTTTATCTCAATCATGAAGTCATAGCAATTCGCCAATTGATGACCCGCTACCAATCTGTACCGATGTCCCTAGCGGATGCTTGTTTGGTGCGGATGGCAGAGTTATATCCAGAATCTTCTGTCATGACGTTGGACAGCGATTTCAATATTTATCGGCAACACCGCGATCGGCCGATCGCCACAGTCATGCCACCTGTTTAATGTCTTTGGGAGGTTTCCGGGAAAGCTGTCACTGCTGTAGGGTCGATCGTGTAGCGTGTAGCGTGTGCTTTGCACTGAGCATTTTGCGACAGAAGGATAGCATTCGGCAAAAGGATATGATTGAGTTTCAAAGGCTTTTGCCCGTAGCTTGCTTCTCAAAGGGTGTGCTTCACCCTGACTAAATCTCAAACTTTTAGGACTTATGCAATTCCTGATCCTTAGAAATGAGAATTCCAGCCATCTCTTGCTCATTCACCAAGTCTAAGACCTGGTGATACTTTACATAGAGAAATGTGACGATTCCCGCCCAATCCCTTTTTTCTTGGGGCACACTCTTCAAGTACTCTCCCAGAGCTTCTACAATTTCTCCTGTCTTTTCCCCAATCTTGGCGGGTTCAATTCCTCGACGTTCAGCGATTCTGCCGATCACAACATCTAGGACAGCTTCAAACTGTTTTTTCCCACCCTGCTCATGCTTCTCTAGCTCAAGATAGACAGCATCAACGGCATGTTGGATTTCAGAGAGCCATTGCTTTGGTTTTCGTGGCAGTTTCATATCATTCTCCAAAAGGCTGCATTTAAACTCTAATTACTTTAAATATCATTAACCAGATCCTGGCTCATATTCAATTCTATTTTCGTTAAGCCAGTCAATGGCTATTTGTTCTAAAGCTTGCTGCCGATAACGATACCAGTCCTGGTCGAGGCTATGACGATCGATCGTATGCTTGAATCGTCGAAATGCACCTGACCCTTTAATTTGACGCAGTAGTTCGCTACGTAATTCAGTATCCTCGATCGCATAGCAAAATCGCTCCATAATCGAGTATTCGTGAATCTCAACTGTGCTAGGAAGCAGCAAGTAGGCATCGGTGTTCAAAATGGCTTGGGCTGCTTGAATGGCTTCTGGCTCCCAGTCAGAGTAAGCATTGAGATCATCTCCAGCTTTCGCCGCTGCCAATTCCTCACGACTGAGGGTAATTAATTTGCCTGTGTACTTGTTCAGGAAAGCTTGAAACCCATCACTGAGCATATCAAGTTCATCAACGATATCCCGAAGTTTTACCACTAGAGTCATAGGGCACCCGTCTCTTAGCTCAACAGAGAGATATTGAACTATAAGGGTTGCGAGAAGATTAGGAGATGTCTGAGAAAGATGTTATCGGTGTAGGGTCGATCGTGTGGTGTGTACTTTGCACTTTTTCAACCACCTCTTAGCCTGAACTGCTCTATCATTTTCAGCAAAGCCTATTTCTGTAAAGCCAATTTTTGTTTGAGGCAGTATAGCGTGAAAAAGTCGTGGTCAGTTCCACTCCCTCCAATCCTGCGTTCTTGGATGGGGCAACGCCGCAAAGCCCTAACCTTTGCCGATTCAGTGGACTACGGGGTATGGCAACAGCGCTTTCTCCAGCAGCGGTTGCAATTGGGGTTGGGGTTGGCGATCGTCGCCTACTTCACCTTCATCACCCTAAACCTGCTTGGCTCGGTCACTAGCTCCACCAATCCCACCACTAATTGGTTGGGAATGTCTGTGGTGGTCGAGGGTTGTTTGATCGCGTGTCTGGCGTTGCTCAAACATCCGATCGGTCGTCGCCACCCCGCGCTGATATTTTTGGGGTGTGCCTGGTCGGTGACCTTGGTGGAACAGGTTTGGGCAACGTTGAGGGGAGTAGCATTGCCCGGAATTTTTGCCTGGACGCTGGTTTTCCTCACCCAGGCAACGCTGATTCCGGTGCGTTGGAGGCTGCATCTGGCTTCGCAGGTGGGAGTTTTGGCTTACTACTTTGGGGTGAATTGGGCCCTGGGGTTGGGCGAACCTGGAAAACCATTGCTGGATCAACTCTCTGTGTTGTATCTATTTTGGTTTTGCCTCATTTGCAACCTGGCTGTCTTTCTCTATGAGCGCTTGCAAAAACTGGAGTTTGAAGCGCGGCAACAATTGCGCTTGGAGCAGGAAAAGTCGGAGCGCCTGTTGCTCAATATTTTGCCCGCCGCCATTGCCCACAAGTTGAAGCAAGATAGCCACACGATCGCCGACAATTTTGAAGAAGTCTCAGTCTTATTTGCCGATATTGTGGGCTTTACAGAGCTTTCCCATCGCATTTCTCCTGTGGAATTGGTGAGCTTACTCAACTACGTTTTTTCTGCATTTGATGAATGTGTTGAATACTATGGGTTGGAAAAGATTAAGACGATCGGGGATGCCTACATGGTGGTCGGTGGGTTGCCGATCGCCCGCCCTGATCACGCTGAGACAATTGCCGAAATGGCGTTGGCGATGCAGCGGGTGATGATCGAGTTTAATGCTAGTCATCAGCAAGCGGTCAGTCTCCGCATTGGCATTAACACCGGCCCCGTTGTGGCAGGGGTGATTGGGATCAAAAAGTTTATCTATGATCTGTGGGGTGATACGGTCAATACGGCTAGCCGCATGGAGTCCCACGGTATTCCAGACTGTATTCAAGTCACGGCTGAAACCTACGAACGACTGTGCGATCGATACCAGTTCACAGAGCGCGGCACCATTCAGGTCAAAGGAAAGGGGGAGATGGCAACCTACTTCTTGATCGGCAAAAAGTCTGTGGCGAGTGTTTAATCTTAAGAACGCCTAGTTGTCTGGTAATCCTCGCTCTTTTGTCAATTCTGTATATCGCGTTAGGATATCTAGCATATTGTGGTAAGAGTCACTCATGAAAATTAAAGCAGTGATTTGGCAAGAAGACGGAGTATGGTGTGGCTCTGTGCCTGCTCTTCCAGGTTGTCATACGTGGGGAGAGAGCTACGAACAATTGTTGGAAATGCTCAAAGACGCAGTGCAAGGTTGGCTGGAAGTTGCCAGCCAAGAGCAGGAACTTGAGCCAGAAAAGCAACTGATTGATCTGTTTGTATGAAATCTGTGTCTGGTAAAGCTCTCTGTAAAGTTGTTGAGCGCTATGGTTGGGAGTTGAAACGGATCACTGGCAGCCACCATATCTACGCGAAGGAAGGCATAAGCGCTATTCTCTCCATTCCTGTTCATGGAAATAGAGATTTGCCAACTGGTACGCTTAGAAGCATTATGAAAGACGCTGATCTAACGGAAGAGGATTTAGATTAGAAAATGTTTGTAAATTAGCGTGTAGCTTTACACTCGCCTCCTTTTCATGTATGCCTGAAAAGCTTAAAAGCCTCAATTCTGGGCGATCTTGAACAAAAATGGCTTGAAAGCCCCCCAGAATTGGGGGTTGGGGGGCGGATCGGGGCGCAATTTGTGTTTACGAACAATTTCCTAACGGAAATTTCCTGAGAGTATTTACGATCGAGCCGTTGAACTTCCTCTTCACTGCGCGATTAGCTCTAAAATTGCTGCCACCAACTGAGCCGGAATCACAGGTTTGGCGAGGTGTGTTTGGTATCCAGCGGCGATCGTTTGCTGTTGGTCTCCTTCTCTAGCGTAGGCAGTGAGGGCAATGGCTTTGATCGTTTCACCTAGGCTAGATTCAAGGGATCTGACTTGGCGAATGAGGTCGTAGCCATTGAGGTCAGGCATACCAATATCACTAACTAGGATGTGAAATGGAGGGTGAGCCGCTGACCCATGGAGAGTAGACAATACTTCGATCGCCTCCATCGCCGACGCAGCGGGCGTGACCATCGCCCCATATTGTTCCAACATATATTTCACAAATTCACGGGAATCGGGGTCATCATCCACTGCCAACACCCGCAATCCCTGCAATGGCAGCGAGTCCATATCGCTAAGAGAGGTGGCATCTCGACTATAGATTTTTTGCCCACTTTCCTGCTGCATCAGTGGCAGCCGCACCACGAAGGTTGCGCCCTCCCCTTCTCCCGCACTCGCTGCCTGCACAACGCCGCCATGGAGTTCCACCAGATGCCGGACGATCGCCAAGCCAAGCCCCATGCCGCCAACGGATCGAGTGGTGGTGCTGTCTGCCTGCCGAAAATAATCAAACACATAGGGCAAGAATTCTGGGTCAATGCCGCTCCCTGTATCACTGACACGAATTTGGGCCAAGGAGGTCCCTGTTTCGCCTTTATCCTTGCTGTTCAGATCAACTCGTTCGATGCGGATTTCGATCCGTCCACCGACGGCCGTAAATTTAACCGCATTGGAGAGCAGATTCCAGATCACTTGCTGGAGACGATTGGGATCGCCCAACACGAAAAATGTGGGCGTGTCCTCTAAATTCCCTGCAGTTGAATTTGGGATTGAGTTGGCTGGGGATGGATGAGCCAGCACCTGAAACTCGAAGTGGATTGATTTGGCATCTGCGGCCAGAAACATCGTCTCCATTGCCGCTTCGATGACTGAAACTAAGTTCACCGGGCACACTCTCAGGCTGAGTTTGCCTTGCAGAATGCGGGAAATATCCAATAGGTCTTCGATCAATTGGGTTTGCAACAGGGCGTTGCGTTCGATCGTTTCCAAGGCGCGATCGGTGGCCTCAGCATTAAAGCGGCGAGTGCGGAGCAACCGCGTCCAGCCCAGAATTGGGTTGAGGGGAGTCCGCAGTTCGTGGGAGAGGACGGCTAGAAATTCGTCTTTAATCCGATTTGCTTTCTGGGTTTCTGAGTAAAGTCGAGCATTGTCGATCGCCGTTGCCATGCGCCGAGCGATATCCTCTGCCAGGGCTAAATCTGCTGGCTGATACTGGCGATCGGTTTGGGTCAATACAAACCAGATGATGCCAAAGACCCGATCGCGAGATAGCAACGGAATGGCCATCGTAGAGTGCAGTGTCACGTCTGGCATCAGTGCGTGGCTGTCGCTCTGAACGATCGCCGTGATCAGAAAATCTGGAAAGGTTGGGTGCAGCACAGATTCTCCCTGCCGTAGGCGCTGCATGACAGGATGTTCTTTAGGCGGCGGGTAGTGCTGGCGGAGTTGGTCGAGGGTGGCTTGTTGGGCTGAGTCGTGGCAGGCGATCGTCAGTTGCTCTAGGGTGCCGTCATCCCGAAAAATATCCACAATGCAACAATCTGCCAAGGTGGGCACCACTAAATTCACCACATTGGACAGAGTAGTTTCGTAGTCCAAGGAGGCTGCCAGGAGGGTGCTGGCGGCGATTAAAAAGCGCTGATTTGCATCTGCCTGCTTGCGTTCCATCTCACTACGCCTGCGATCGCTGATGTCCTGCACAATGCCGATCGCATACTTCGGTTGCCCCTGTTCATTCCACACCATAGAGGTAGTTAGGCTCACCCAAATTAAGGTGCCATCTTGGCGAAGGTAGCGCTTTTCGATCGTGAAATTTTGAATCTCCCGTGCCAGGAGGCGATCGACCTGAGCCAGTTCCTGGGGCAAATCCTCTGGGTGCGTCAAGTCGCGGTAGGACATCTGATGCAGGTCTGTGTCACTGTAGCCCGTAATTTTGCACAGGGCTGAGTTAACCGCAATATAGCGTCCCTCCAACCCCACTTGGGAAATTCCTACGGCTGCTTGGTTAAACATAGCTCGGAAGCGCTCTTCACTGTCTCGCAAATCCGCTTCCGCTTGTTTCCGCACGGCTTCGTCTCGCTTCGCCGCGCTGATGTCTGTCGTGCTGCCCACCACTCGAAAGACATTCCCCGTCGCATCCCGCAGCCTTAGCCCCTGATCCAACACATACACATATTCCCCTGCCTGGTTGCGAACTCGATACTCCATGGCGTAGCGGTTCTGCGTCGCCAGAGTTGAGGTGGATTGCGTATTCAGTCTCAGCAAATCCTCTGGGTGAACCCGCTCCGTCCACCACTCCAAGGTTGGCTCTGCCTCTGCCAAGGAGTAGCCAAAAATCCGAGTCAAACCATCCGTGCGGCTCACGATGTTAGTGGCCACATCCCAATCGTAAATCAAGCAATTGACAGCGGCGGCGGCTAGTTCAAAGCGCTCCTTCTCGCATCGCAGCGTTTCCTCGCTATGCTTGCGATCGGTGATGTCGTAAATATGTCCCAAAATTTGGCGAATTGACCCGTCGGCATCATAGCTAAACACAACATCGCGACTGACAAACCAGCGCCACTCCCCATTGGCGTGCTGCATCCGATACTCCAATTCCAGTACTTTCCCTGGTTCCAGCGTATGAAATTGCAAGAGGTGGGTGGGAAGTTGGGCAAAGTCTTCTGGATGCAAGAGATGAGGTAGCAAGGCTGATCCCATGGTTTGAATCTGCTCTGGGGTATATCCCAAAACTGTAGTGACCTGGCGATTGACGTAAACGTTGTGCTGCTCTACCAAGTCATAGACATAGATGAATCCGGGAGTTGTATCAGCGACCTGCTGGAAATATTGATGGTGTAACGTTTGGGTGTGGTGCTGATGGGTGTCTTTGTGGTGCTGTAGCTGCTGCCGCTGCGATCGTTGCAAATGGGCGTTGACACAGGCAAGGAGTTCATCTGTCGCGCAGGGGAGAGTTAAAGAGTCATCTGCTCCGGCTTCCCAGGCAGCAATGCGGTTTCCTGCACCTTCGATCGCCAACAGAATAATGGGAACGTCTAGGGGGGTGGCTGCTCGTAGCTGTTGCACTAGCTCTGCGTTGCTTAGCCCAGTCCGCTGCATGGCGCTAAGGATGAGGTTAGGAGGCGGGGCGATCGAGGGGATGGCGATCGGATCAGATATGATCTCTAAGCTGTAATGCTGGTTGAGAGCCTGTTCCAGGGAAGTCCGAGTCTCATCATCATCTGCAATCAGCCAAATCCTGAATGGTTCAGGATCTGTTGCCTTGTCTTGGCGAGTTACCATTCCTGCATCCTTCTGAAGCCTATCTATTCCTAAAATATCTATTCCTAAGATAAGGCGATATCCCTACTTTTTATCTCCCTTTTACAGGATTGTCATCACCAGTATTTCCTAGAAATTTGACCCAATCAGGCTTCCAGATCCTACCTTGGTTCTCAACAGTGATCTGGATCAACGATCGCTGATGAACAATGTCTAGATTCTATAGAAAATGGTAACTACTCAGGCTTCTAACATAATGCGGGGACTGCCCTCATCCCCCAGCCCCTTCTCCCAAAAGGGGAGAAGGGGAGCCGGATTGAAGTCCCTCTCCCTAGGGAGAGGGATTTAGGGTGAGGGTAGGCTGAGTAGTTACAGAAAATGGTAACTACTTAGGCTTCTAACATAATGCGGGGACTGCCCTCATCCCCCAGCCCCTTCTCCCAAAAGGGGAGAAGGGGAGCCGGATTGAAGTCCCTCTCCCTTCTTGGGCTTGCCATTACCAACATCTCTTAAAAAGCTTGGAGAGTGTCTGATAAATGCCCTAGACCTTGCACTCGCCCCCTTTTCATATATGCCTGAAAGGCTTTAAGGCC
>JARCMD010000513.1 GCA_030248885.1 Leptolyngbyaceae cyanobacterium MP9P1.79
GGGTAGATGGGTAGATGGGTAGATGGGTAGATGGGTAGATGGGTGGATGGGTGAAGGGTATATAGACTTTTGGCGGGAATTAATAGTAGGTCTAGATTTAATGGGTATGGCGTTATCCTCTTTCCAGAAAGCAAGGGGTGAGCAAGAATGACGAGGCAAGGGAATAATGAGGCAAGAGGTAATATACTTCAACACGTTATTGTGAGGGGTATCCCCAGAAAGCGATCGGATTTGACGGTTTCTGTTCACGTAATTGGGTTGTCCTCTCTTCCAGTCTCCTCGTTTATCAACGCAGTCTCCCGACGATCGCCGTGCATGACCTCTACTGGCTAGATAACATTCGAGTAAGCGATCGGCCGTGGGTGGGAGAAAAAGCCTTTCACCTCAGCCAGCTAGCACAGCAAGGTTATCCAGTAGTCGGGGGATTTGTGCTACCTGCCCAAATGATGCGGGAGTTTCTCAGCAATTTGAACTGGCTAGAGCCATTATTCGCGGACTTGCCAGACTCTTCTTTGCATCTAAACGTCCATGATTTTCGGCAGCTTCAGACCATTGCTCAACGGATGCAGCAGGAAATCTTGGCGGCTGACTTACCCCGTCATTGGGTGGCAGCACTGGCCGCTCAAATTCCACAGTTACAGGCACCAACTCTGATTCTCCGGGCTTCGCTGTCTGTGCAATCCGATATTTCGTCTAACTATGCAGCGACAACTGAACGATGGACTGACCTATGGGATGCACCCATTTGTCCTCCAGATGTGGCTCTGGTGGAGGCAGGACTGAAGCAGAGCTGGGCCACTTTATTTCGGGCGAAGAGTCTCCTCTGCTGGACTCGTTTGAATCTGCAATTGCACCACTTGCATTTGGCGGTTTTAGTCCAACCCATGCAGACAACGATCGCCTCTGGAACGTTACACGCCACGGCTACCAGCTTCGAGATCCAGTCCACCTGGGGATTGGGCATCGCTCTAAGGCGGGGGGAAGTTGTCCCAGATTTTTACCGCGTTGAGGCTCAAACTGGTGCCCTGCAAAGCCAGCAATTGGGCAGCAAGGGCTTCGCCTACGGATCAAAACCAGGAGGGATAGAGAATTGGGTCTCCACAGAAATGGCAGAAATGAACCTTCCCCATACGCCGCCGTTTCTCCAAACCTATCTACCTAGCCAGGGACAGCAGGAGCAGTATGTGTTGTCGGCTCTGGAGTTGGACGCACTGGTGCAACTGGCCCAAAGCCTCAGACCTTCTCTTGGCGAGACCTTCTCACTGGAGTGGGCATTTTGCCAAGCAGCGGCAACAGCGGAGCCAAGGTTCTACCTCACCAAAGCTACGCCGCTAGCACCGTTGCCTCCTGCTGTGAGTCCCCAGCCTTGCCCAAGGCCCGTAACTGAGGCTGACCAGAGGTTATTGGTGCAAGGGATTGCGGCGGCGGGTGGGCAGGTTGTCGCTAAAACTCAGATTGTGACTGATGCCCGTGGAGTGTTGAATTTACCACCGGGAGTGATTTTAGTGGCATCAACAATTTTGCTGACGTGGTTGCCCCGTTTGGAAAAGGTAGCGGGAATTGTGACGGAACAAGGCGGGGTCACGTCCCATGGGGCGATCGTGGCCAGGGAGTTAGGGATTCCAGCGATCGTGGGAGCCGTGAACGCGACGCAGTTGCTCCAGTCTGGTGAGTGGGTATTGTTGGATGGCGACAGGGGCGCAGTTTATAGTGCATCCCAGGCTGATGCTAACGCTGTGGTGGACAAGCAGCATTTGACTCGTCCTCCACAACGGTTTACAGATACCCCGATCGCCACCCAACTTTTAGTCAATCTCAGTCAAGCGAGTGCGCTGGAGCGAGTGCGGCATCTGCCCGTTGAGGGCGTGGGACTGTTGCGATCGGAACTGATGCTGGTGCGAGCATTAGACCAGCAACATCCCCAGCTATGGCTGAAACAGGGACGACAGTCGGAACTGGTGAATTTAATCGCGGCTCAGATTCGGCAATTTACCCAGGTGTTTGCTCCCCGGCCCGTGTTTTATCGCACCCTGGATATACGCAGCCACGAGTTTCAGGCGTTGGCAGGAGGCGCGTTGTCGGAAGCGAACCCGATGCTGGGGATGCGGGGTACCTTTAGCTACATGCGCGATCCCGCTTTGTTTGATGTAGAGTTGGCGGCGATCGTCCAGGTGCAGCAATCGGGAGGCGACAATTTACGAGTGCTACTGCCCTTCGTGCGAACGGTGGAGGAGTTTATCTTCTGTCGGGAGCGAGTTGCACAGTCGGGACTCTTTCGATCGCCGGACTTTCAACTATGGATCATGGCAGAGGTGCCTTCAGTTATTTGGTTGTTGCCCGATTACGTCAAGGCAGGGGTGCAGGGAATCTCGATCGGCACCAATGATTTAACCCAGTTGATTCTGGCGGCCGATCGGGATCAGGGACAAATGGCTGCCACCTTTGAGGCGCGGCATCCAGCAGTGATGCGGGCGATCGAGCAACTGATACAGTCTGCCAAGCAGCTAGGGATTCCCTGCTCCATTTGTGGTCAAGCCCCAGTCCAGTATCCTGACCTAATTGAGTCATTTGTGCGCTGGGGCATTACCTCGCTTTCGGTGGAAGCGGAGGCGGTGGAGCAAACCTATGAGACGATCGCCCGCGTTGAACGGAAAATTTCCCTAGAAGTGGCCGAATTCGTACAGAGTTAGGAGATTTCCGAGAGAGATGTTACCCCTGTAGGGGCGGAGCATCCGGCAGCCAGAGCCTTGAATCGACTAGAAGGTTATTGCCCGGATGCTTCGCCCTTGCGGGGACTGGTATAAACTTTTCTAGAAATCTCCTTAACATCTACTGCTTGGTATAAGTCACGGAGTCAAGCGCCATTGTCGTCTTGCCATCCTCCTCCTTGGGTGGCTGAGTAATCTTGAACTCCTTGTTGAGCGGCCCCAAACCAATTTTGAGCGTGTCCGCAGTGAGGGTGGTCGCGCCTCCGGTAACTTCTGTGTTTGAGGTTTTCACATCTCCGCCGCCATCTAAGTAAATCTGCACGAAAGTACCATCTGAGGCGACCCATTTTCCGGCATAGGCTTGTTGCTCAGTGGTCAAGGCAGTCTTTCCGGCACAGCTCACGACGGTTAGTGCCACTATCAAAGCAGCAGTCAAATTGATCAAATTTCGACGAGTCAACATAAAAGTCTCACTTTATACAAAATTGGATTTAGGTTTGGCACATCCCAATTATGAGAGCCTAAATTTGAGATGTCCAGCAAGTATGGCATGGCGCTGAGGGCGAAGCATTGGGGCTAAGATTTTTGGACATTGGCAGAGGTTGTCAGCCCAATGCTTCGCCCCTACCCCTATCTTGGAATTAGCCTATACGATCGTCCTCACCACTTCCAGTTCTGGTTCATCGCGTTGTAGGGGCAAAGCATTGGGTAAAAGATTTCAGGTAACGGAAAAGGTAATCGCCCCAATGCTTCGCCCTTCCGGGCGTTTTGCCAAAACTAGGAGACTAATCTTCAGCATCACGTAGATGGGATTTTGCAGAGTCTGGATCGCTACTACAGATCACCTCCAAGTTGCTGACTCGTTGCTCTAGTTCTTTCAAGTCAGCGAGAAGCGCCAAGTTCGCGTCCGTCGATGCAGTATTGCGCCAAATCGTGACGGTGGCGATCGTGGCACCCAAAAGCACCGCCAGCGGCACAATCACACTGTTGGGAGCCAGCGCCAACATGGGAATACACAGCGCCACCATGCCTGTTGCCGTGCCCCAGATGACAGAGGTTGTAGCGACTCGCCCTGGCTTCATGGCTGAATGATGGGTGGGGGAAAGGTTGGGGCGATCGGTCATGGGTTTGAAGATAGTCTCATGGGCTATGCCTCAATCCTGCCGATCGCAGCAATTCATCTATCCATACTGCTTCTGACTCAGACAACGGCGGCACTGGCTCCTGGTTATAGTCCACTGCCAAATCAAAACCAGCACGATCGTATACATCCTGTACTAGGCGTTGCAACTCTACCAACGGTTCAGTGTCTTCTCGCTGAAGTGGCAACGGAAACGCGGGAATGGGGTCTGCCAGATTGAATCGATACAAGTCAGCGCTGGGACGACGATCGCCCCGACTGACCAGAATTCGATAGGAGGTGTGTATATTTGGCTCTGAACCTGGCAATGGCACAACTAGCATAGATTCCCCCGATCGCAGCAGATCGATTTCGACGAGATGGGTGAAACTGCTCAAGACTCTCTGCCGCTTGCTCTCATAGACCCTGCGTCCTTCCCCCGATCGCTTATTGGCGGGAGAGAGAATCTCGATTGTGGTAATAACTTCGCCTGTGCCCACTTCTCGCACCTCCAGATAGCTTTCCCGCATTTCTTCCGGCATGGGAACGGTGACAGAAATCGGTTGCAAAAGTGGAGCAGCAACAGCGGTGATGGCTGGGGGAGTGGAGATAGATGCAGTCAGCGATCGGCCCACAACGACATCAGGAATTCCCACCAATACAGACTCCTGTCCCGCAGTTTGGTAAACCCGTTTTTCCACCGCCACTCGATACTTGGGGCGCAGTTGGGCAACGAGCGACTCAGCGATCCCCGTGATCAGCCAGTGGTGAACTTCGGGCCACAGGTCGGGCTGCTCCAGGTAAGGATTCATTCCCGGAAAGGGAGAGGGCATGGATCAAGCCTCGTAGACGATCGGCATAAAAGGATGATGGATTAAATAATATGCAACAGTCCCGCTGTAGGGGCGAAGCATCCGGCAGATAAGCCCTGGATTAACCAGAAGGTCATTGCCCGGATGCTAAGTGCAAAGCACACGCTACGCGAACGCCCTTCCGGTTCCTGGCTACCTCATATCGTAGCCAAACAGATTGGGGTTCACCTCGCCCAGTTGCAGATCGGCTAAGCCATACTCCGTCCAGCGCCGCGCCACTATAGCCGCCACATCGGGGTCAGATTCCAAGGGTGCGCCCCAGGGGTGATCGGTTTCCGGCGGCACTTTGGTCGTGGCATCAATGCCCATGCGACCGCCCAGACCAATTTTCTCGCTGGCAAAATCCAGGGTGTCGAAGGGGGTTTCGGGCAGAATGAACACATCGCGCACCGGGTCAACCTTGGAGGTGATGGCCCACACCACTTGCCGGGGATCACGGATGTTGATGGTTTTGTCTACTACGATTACAAATTTGGTGTAGGTGAATTGGGGCAGGGCGCTCCAGAAAGCCAGGGCAGCGCGGCGGGCTTGACCAGGATAGGCTTTGTCGATCGAAATAATTGCTGCTTTATAACTCAAAGCCTCCATGGGCAAAAAGAAGTCCACAATTTCTGACACCTGTTGCCGCAGAATCGGCGTGTAGATGCGGTTGAGGGCGATCGCCATCATCGCTTCTTCCTTGGGGGGACGACCACTGAACGTCGTCAAATAAATCGGGTTCTTGCGGTGGGTCATGCAGTGAAAGCGCACCAAGGGCGAATCTTCTACACCGCCGTAGTAGCCCATGTGGTCGCCGAAGGGGCCATCGGGCAGCACTTCACCGGGAGTAATTGTTCCTTCCAAGACAAATTCTGAGTCGGCGGGGACTTCCAAATCCACCGTTTTGCACTTCGCCAAGGTTACGCCAGAGCCGCCGTAGAGTCCCGCAAAGAGCCACTCAGACAGGTCTACAGGAATGGGGGTGGCGGCAGCCATGATGATGAGCGGGTCAACCCCAAGGGCGATCGCCACCTCCAGTTTTTTTCCCTGTTCGGCTGCCTTCCGCAGGTGTCGCGCTCCGCCTCGCACTGAAAGCCAATGCACGGTCATGGTTTTATTCGACTGGAGTTGGAGGCGGTAAACTCCCACATTCGGTGTGCCCGTTTCACAGTCCTTGGTGATGACCAAGCCAAGGGTAATAATTTTGCCGCCATCCCCAACGTAGGGGCGCAGGAGTGGCAGTTGGTTCAGGTCTAGCTCACCGTCTGGGATCACGACTTGGTGGCAGGGCGGAAAAAAGTCCCGACTTGGCTTGGCTTTCAGTACATCGAAAAGCACTTTGCCAAATTCGATCGCCTGGGAGATTTTCTTGGGTGGTTTGGGCTGTTGGAGCATCCCCAATTTTTTACCCAGGGTTTCCAGTTCCTCTGGCTTTTCCATATTCATCGCCCAGCAGATGCGCTCTACGGTGCCCATGAGGTTGATGGCCACGGGGAACGCAGAACCCTTAACATTTTCAAACAGCAAGCCAGGGCCGCCCCGTTGCAGCATTTGGTTGGAAATCTCGGCAATCTCTAAGTCTGGGTCAACGAGGGCACTAATGCGGCGCAATTGCCCCCGCTGTTCTAGCTGTTGGATGAATCCCCGCAAGTCTCTCGCCATGATTAAGCTGTGTAAACGCTACTTCTCATTATGGGGCGAATGCAGCCTTCGAGACACTTGCTGTCTAGCGTTGGGAAAAATATCGGGGCGTTGGGGAACTCCATATCAGCCCGATCGTTCCTGACTAGTAGTCTTGGGGTGAAGGGTGAAGGGTGAAGGGTGAGTGCTGTAGCGCATTCTTGATAAGAAGGTTGAGCCGAGTGATGGGTTACGCTATTGCTGACGCAGCTTACAGGATTTTCCCGGGAGAGTCATTTGGATCTCCCTGAATTGAGTCCTGTGGAGCGAAGTCTGGATTATGGTAGGACTTGAGACGTTAACTGTTGTGCTGTGAGCTATGTTTAATGCCGTAGATTTTCTGGTGAAAGGCGGGCCCTTGATGGTGCCGTTGATTGGCTTGTCGATCGCCAGTGTGGCTTGTGTCTTAGAGCGATCGTGGTTTTGGTTTCAGTTGCTGACGCAGGAAGACCAGATTGTGCAGGATGTGTTAGAGGCGGCAAAGCAAGACTTGGACAAAGCTGCTCGCACTGCTCACCAAGCCCAACATTTGCCGATCGGTCGCTTTTTGCTTGCGCCATTGAAACTCAGGCAACCCACCCCTGAAACCTTTCGGCTGGCGCTGGAAACAACAGGTGATAAGGAATTTTCTCAGATGCGTAAGGGTGATCGGTTCCTGGAAACCGCGATCGGGATTGCGCCGCTATTGGGGCTGCTGGGCACCGTTACGGGACTCATCTACGTCTTCAATAATCTCAGCTTGGGGAATGTCACAGGATCTGAGGCAGGCAAACTGGCTCTGGGAATTGCCCAAGCTTTAATCACAACCGCAGCGGGAATGATCATTGCGATCGTATCCCAGGCATTTTTTCAAATCTTTCAGACCTTTCAAACAAAGCAAATTTATTATTTTTCCAGCGTTGGTGGCGAATTGGAATTAATCTATCGCCAGTTCTGGTACGAGCCGAGCTTACGAGTCCAAACCCGACTGCCCAGCACCAAACTTCAGCCTTAGAGGTTATTTGAAAGGGTATGAATTGTTGCCCGAACCGCCCCCCAGCCCCTCAGAATTAGGGCCTTAAAAACATCTTCTTAATCATCCCGTCGTTATATAGTTCCATGCGATTTAAATCCCAGCAACGGCAAAACTCCCGCAATCCTCAGATTAATCTGGTGCCCATGCTGGATGTGATGATGGTTATCCTGACCTACTTTATTGTGGCTCCCAGAGTCTTAACCAAAGAAACCTCCGCCAAACAACCCCCGCCCACCGCTGGACAAAATGGGGGTCAGCGAGACAAGTCCCCACCCGCTGCTGAACCCTCTGTGAATCCGATCGTCATTCAACTAAACGGCGAAGGCCAATTGCTGCTGGACAACCAACCGAGCACCGAAGCCCAAATTGCTCAGCAGGTGCAAGCATACATGGCCAAAAATCCCAAGGGCGGTTTTATTCTACGGGCTGATCCCCGCTTACCCTACAGTCAAATCACCCGCACCTTAGCCATTGTTCGCAGTGCTGGGGGCAATCGTATTTCCCTGGCGTATTAGCCTGTTACTACCAAAATCCCTTGAAAAGCCTAACTAGGCAGACTTTTAAATCACATTCAAACCACCAAAAGTAGTACAGCTACCTCAAAAATGAGAATTGCTAGTACAGTTCCACCCAGCAATAATCTCCTGACCACAGTGTATGGATCGAACGCTCAACGTGTCTGACGCAAATCGGTCTGCTCTTCAACGTTTACGGGTTGGGTTTGCAAGCTAAACTTGTAGGCTAGAGTGAACGAAAACAGCGATCGAGTAGGAGTTTCTTAGCGTGGATCGTTACAATCCCCAGGCGATCGAGGAAAAGTGGCAGCGGATTTGGGCAGAGCAGGGGTTAGACAACACCCCAGAGGCGAAGGATCTGCCAAAATTCTATGCCCTGTCCATGTTTCCCTACCCGTCGGGGAGCCTGCATGTGGGACACACGCGCAACTATGTGATCACCGATGTGATTGCGCGGCTGAAGCGGATGCAGGGCTATCGAGTGTTGCAACCCATGGGGTGGGATGCGTTTGGGCTGCCTGCCGAGAATGCAGCGATCGAGCGTGGCATCCATCCCGCCCAATGGACTGAGCAAAACATCGCCCAAATGAAGCAGCAGCTAGGATTGTTGGGCTTTTCCATTGATTGGAGCCGAGAAGTCACCACCTGTTCCCCCGACTATTACCGCTGGACGCAATGGATTTTTCTGCAATTTTTCCAGGCAGGGCTGGCGTACCAAAAGGAAGCCGCTGTGAACTGGGACCCGATCGACCAAACGGTGTTGGCAAATGAGCAAGTGGACAACCAGGGGCGATCGTGGCGTTCTGGGGCGATCGTAGAGCGCAAATTACTCCGTCAGTGGTTCTTGAAGATTACCGATTACGCAGAACAGTTGCTGCAAGACATCGACAAGCTCAGTGGCTGGCCCGATCGCGTCAAAACCATGCAGGCTAATTGGATTGGCAAATCCACCGGAGCTTACCTGGAGTTCCCGATCGTCGATTCCACCGAAAAAGTTGCTGTCTTCACCACCCGCCCCGATACTGTCTACGGCGTAACCTACCTCGTGCTGGCTCCAGAGCATCCCCTAACCCTGCAAGTCACAACCGCCGATCGTCACCCTTATGTGGACGCATTCATCAAAACCGTTGCCAGTCAAAGCGAACTGGAGCGCACCGCCGAAGACAAGCCCAAGCAGGGCATCGCTACGGGGGGACAGGCGGTTAATCCCTTCACAGGGGAATTGGTGCCCATTCTGATCGCCGACTATGTGTTGTACGAATACGGCACGGGCGCGGTGATGGGGGTGCCAGCCCACGATGTGCGTGATTTCAAATTTGCCACAGAAAAGGATCTGCCCATTCGCGTCGTGATTGTGCCACCAGGAGGTAAGGCGAACCAAACCCTGGAAGCCGCCTACACTGATCCGGGGATTGTCGTCAATTCTGCTGAGTTTGATGGCATGGAGTCGATCGCCGCCAAAACTGCCATCATTCACAAAGCCGAAGAGCATGGCTGGGGCAAGGCACGGGTGCAATATCGGTTGCGCGATTGGCTGATTTCACGCCAACGTTACTGGGGCACCCCGATTCCGATTATTCACTGTCCTGACTGCGGAGCCATGGCGGTGCCAGAGGCAGATTTGCCCGTGCAGTTACCCGAAAATATTGCCCTGTCGGGTCGGGGAGCCTCGCCCCTAGCCCAAATGGATTGGGTGAATGTCCCCTGCCCCACCTGTGGCACGGCGGCCAAACGGGAAACCGACACGATGGACACGTTCATCGACTCCTCGTGGTATTTTCTCCGCTACCCCGATGCCAGTAATGATCAGCAGGTGTTTGATCCCGCAAAAACCAACGACTGGATGCCCGTAGACCAGTACGTGGGTGGCATCGAACATGCAATTTTGCATCTCCTCTACTCCCGCTTTTTCACCAAAGTGCTGCGCGATCGGGGCTTGCTCAATTTCGATGAACCCTTTAAGCGGCTGCTGACCCAAGGCATGGTGCAAGCAGTGACCTACAAAAATCCGGTTACTGGAAAATATGTACCGCCTGATCAGGTAGACCCCAAGCAGCCCCAAGACCCGCAGACTGGGGAACCGCTGGAAGTCTTCTACGAGAAGATGTCGAAGTCCAAATACAACGGCATTCCTCCCGAAGCAGTGGTGGGCAAGTATGGTGCGGATACCTCCCGGATGATTGTGCTGTTCAAGGCTCCACCAGAGAAAGATCTGGAATGGGACGATGCCGATGTGGAAGGGCAGTTTCGTTTCCTCAATCGGGTGTGGCGCTTGGTGATTGACGGCCCAGACAGAATCCCAGGCGAAATTCAGCAATCGACCTTAAGCAAACCGGAAAAGGAGTTGCGCCGATCGATTCACACCGCGATTCAAGCCGTGACTGAAGATCTGGACGGCGACTATCAGTTCAATACTGCCATTTCAGAGTTGATGAAGCTGAGCAACGCCTTGACTGACACCACTTGTAAGGATTCCCCCGTCTACACCGAAGGCATTGAAGCCCTGATTTTGCTCCTGGCTCCCTTTGCACCCCACATCGCTGAGGAACTGTGGCAGGCGATCGGCTACTCCACCTCGGTTCACCGCCAAACTTGGCTCACCGCTGATCCAGAGGCGCTCGTGAAGGATGAGGCCACGATCGTGATTCAAATTTTGGGCAAAACCAGAGGCACCATCCAAGTCCCAGCCCAAGCGACCCAAGCAGAACTGGAGCAGTATGCCCGTGACTCTGAGTTGGCGCAACGCTATCTCGAAGGCAAGGAGATTAAAAAGGTAATCGTAGTGCCAGGGAAACTCGTGAATTTTGTCGTGACGGGTTGAGCATTTGAGATTAATTCAGATGCTGCTCCATATATGTAACGGTTATGTATCTGCATTTAGCAGCGTATTTTCGATGTATATTCCGCACGGCTTGAAATCCTACTTTTCTACAGTAGTCAAAAGCCTTACTAAAGATCGTGGATTGAATCACGTCGCATTCCTCTGTACGGGCGGGTTTACCGATCGGGCTAGTAGTCTGTCAATCATTAATTGACGGATAGCTGAAAGCCA
>JARCMD010000514.1 GCA_030248885.1 Leptolyngbyaceae cyanobacterium MP9P1.79
CCAGCTACGGCAAATAAACCTTTGACAAATAGACGTTTGAACTGACCAGAAGATCATCACCGAAGCCCAAGTGCAAAGCACACGCTACGCGAACGCCCCTACAGTCTCTAGTATGCCCTTGCCGGAAGATCGCTTGATTTTTATAATTTAGGTCTCAAGCTTTCCAGGTTAGGCCGCACTTTCATCCGAATGGCTAACGCGGTGATGTTGTCATGGCCGTTGTACTGATTTGCGAGGTCGATGAGTTGAGCAACGCCCCGCTCTAGGTTTGCTTGGGAGCTAAGCAGTGGCTCAAGGTGAGTGCGCCAGTGGGTTTCCAACAAATCGTTGTCGGCCAATCCATCAGAGCAGAGCAAGAGCAAGGTATCTTCGTTCATTTCTAAGAACTGCACATCTGGATTCACAAAATGCTCATCCCGTGGTCCCAGGGCCTGGGTCAGTTGGTAGGAATCGGGACGGGCGTAGGCGATCGATGGCTCGACTCCCCGTTGAATTTCGCGTTGCCCAACATCATGATCGGTTGTAACTTGCTCCAGTCCTTTACGGCGGCTCAAACTGTACAAACGACTGTCTCCCACATGGGCCACAGCTATTTGATTGCCCTGAGTGAGTAACAAAACCAGGGTAGTGCCCATCCGTCCACTGCCCGAACGGGCATGTTTTTGGTTGATGTCGTAAATGGAATGATTGGCTAACTGTACAGCTTCACGAATGCTCTCTTCACTGGGCAACCGGATTTCTGAGGGCGGTAACCTAGATCCATCTGGCTTTGTGACGGGTTCTTGTAGCCAGTGTGTCTGGAAATATTGTTTGATTGTATCCACAGCTAGGGCGCTGGCGACCTCGCCTCCGGCATGACCTCCCATGCCATCGCAGAGGACGTAAACCCCTCTAGAGTGAAGGGTTCGCCCTGTTGGCCCCTCCACTTTCATCAATTCTGTTTGTACCCCAAAGTAGTCTTCATTGTGATCGCGTTGACGGCCAACATCAGTACGACCTGCGTCCTCAATGTACATGAGTTGCATGGGCAGCACGACGGTAGGGGTGTCGTCCCCATCTCCATCGTCTCTCGTCCCCATTTCCGGTTGGATGGTCAGCGGCAGGTCTAGGGTAGGGGGAGTTGTGGCATCTAGGTCTGCTGAGACTGGCTGGGTTAGCATCGGAGGGCCAGCCTCTGAGAAGCTATTGGGGTCAGCTAAAGCCGACTCAGATTCAGAAGATGCAGCGATCGTTTCTGAGGGAGCAGAGGTGTCTTGCATGGCATGGGCGATCGTTTCCAACCGCGATTGTAGCTGGGGCAGTGTTTCGACGACTCCAGACTGAAGTTCACGTAGCAGGAGAGACAGAGGGCCCAAAACGGTGCGCTGAGACTGGGCGAACAATTCCTGCCACATCCACCCCAAGTCTCTTAAAGCTAGGGTCGTTGCAGGCGGGTCGGGATGTAAATATTGAAAGCAGAATATTTCATCTTCATCGGTTCGCAGGTTGTCCATCACTAACAAGCTCTGGCGACAGTGCCATGGTTCTAGGGCTGCCCAGAGTTCAGTCATTTCGCGGAGCCAATGGATAATCTGAGGTAAGGGAGTCTGGTCATCTCGCCATAAATCCAGCAGCAACGGCAGATGGGAACGATCTTCCAGGAGAATAACGTGTTGCCCTTGGTCTTCCCAGGCATCATGAATTGCGGGTAAAGCCTGGTAGAACTGGGTGGTTAAGGCAAGATAGGGTTGGGCGATCGAGGGAATGGCTAAGGACGGAGGTGATTCTGTATCAACTGTGGCACTGGTGCCGATCGTCTCGCTTCCAGAAGCCATGTCTTTCTCATCGGGTACGGGGTCAGAATTCGTAGCTTCAGACCCGGTAGCTTCAGGGCTGGATAACACCATATCTGGCTTTTGGCTAAACAGCACCTCCAGCAAAGACATTTGGAACGGTTGACAATCCAACACTCGCATCTTTACTTCAGTCAAGGCAGTTCCTTCAGGTGAATGAACCGAAGCCACAACCTCGCAGATCTGATAGCGATGCTGGGAATCCAAATAGGTAAGAGAAGGAGACGGTTCTGGGTCTGAAGTCAGGTTAGATGGCTGTGGTGCCTGTTGTTCTGCCGCAAGCTGCGGAGTGGCGATCGGGTCAACCAAGGGGCTAGCAGCATCTAAAGAATGATCCAATTCTGGCTCAGTTAGGTTTGGCTCAGTTAGGCTGGGTTGAGTTGGTGTTTCAGCGTTGCTCAGTTGAGCCTCAGATTGAGATAGAGAAGGGATGGGGGACGGATCATCTGCTGGTTCTGGAGTGGCAGTTGTCAAGGGAGTGGCGATCGAGGGATCTGTTGCTAGGGTGGCGATCCTGGGGCTAATCTGCCCTCGAACCATCGCCCACCAAATTGTGCCAGTGGGAGCGCCGCACACCTGACAGTTCCTCACGTCAAACGCGACCTTGCTACCACAGTCATCGCAAACCTTATGAGCTAGCGAGACACCACATTCTTGACAGAAGTTGTTGGCATCTGGATTTTCAAACTGACATTGGGGACAAATCAGCATAAGAGACTTTCCTCAGTTCCCGTTTCTGGGGTCACACTGTAAATAAGTGACATGCTAATGATGATACGTAAAGACCTACTAATTCACAGAACTTCCAAGCTATTAGCGCTCTGTCGATTTATAGGCGATGTGCAACGATGTTTTTAGCCCCTCGCTTAAAGAGGACTTTGACTGGAAAGTTGCACGTTGCCTATTAGTGACCAGAAGCTCAGGATCATGAATTTAATAACCTGTAAAGCTAGGCTTCTAGTCTCTTAGTGGAACGCTAAGCGCCCTGTCTAAAAATTAGATCTTATCTTATTCAAGAGACGATCCTAAGCGCTAAAAGTCTTGCAAAAACCTCTTGAATAAGGGGGCTAAGCCCCCTTATTCAAGAGGTTTAAAGCATTGATTGACTGTTCCACTTACGTTTACAAAATGCCTAATTGCGAAAGGCAATGCAAAAGACAGGTGCAGATCGGCAAACCTGGATACATCATTATGTACAGATTACCCGATCTGCTCAGTCTTGACCGTTAGATTGGGAGAAATATAGTCGATCGGCTTGAAATTACGTTCTAAATGAGAAATAGGAAGCTGACTTTGTCACCTTTGCCTAGGGAGATCCGATCGCCTGGACGCAGGCGGTGACGATCGCCCGGATGCAGGGGGAGATTGTTGACGTAAGTGCCATTGGAACTGCCTACATCCTCCAAGTAGTAGCTATCGCCCTCAACTCGAATGTCAGCATGAACCCTGGACACAATATCAGCATCAGCAAACCCAGACACATCAATGTCGGGAGGGATTTGTTCGTTGGGTTTACCGATGTGAATCAAGTTGAGGTTGGCAGAGAGTTCTAAGGTGACGTTGCTCTGAACATGTAGCAACCGAGCGGTGGTCTGCTGAAGTTGGGTTTTGGCAAAATTAGGAGGCGTTACAGGCTGGGGGGAAGGAG
>JARCMD010000099.1 GCA_030248885.1 Leptolyngbyaceae cyanobacterium MP9P1.79
CCCTAAATCCCTCTCCCAGATGGGCAGAGGGACCTGGATCTTGCTCCCCTTCTCCCAAGAGGGGAGAAGGGGCTGGGGGATGAGGGGGTTTTGGCGTATCCTCTACAAAACCGAGATGCTCCCGTGGCTGCGTCGGTGACTCAATCTGCCAGAACTCGCCCCCATCCCAATTTAAGTTTTCACAGATAACCTGAAGAATTTTGGGTAATACTTCTAGAAAGCTATTGGCTTCTGTTAAGACTTGGGTAATGGTGGCTTGCAGCGATTGTTTGACCGCCATCCGGTATAAATTCTGAGCGGTCTGCTGGAGTTCCAAGACCGCCTTTACGTGGCGGCTCAACCCCTGCAATAGCGAAATTTGCCCAGGGCTGAGGTGACACGATGTGGTATCCATCACACAAAAGATGCCTAAGACGGAACCCTTAGCGCTGATGATGGGAACGCTGGCATAGGCACGAATGGGAGGCACCCCTGGGACGAGACCCATGACGAGGGGAGTTGTTGCGAAGCGATCGTCAACCCCACAATCTGGCACCACTAGAGGTTCCTCTTGCAGACTGGGGTCAAGGCAGAAATTGCAGCCATGGAATGAATCGATCGCACCCAGCCCCACCTGTGCGATGATGTGATGCCGATCGCCCTCAATGAGACTGATGAGCGCGATCGCCATGCCACAGCTTTCAGCCGCTAGTTGGGCTAAATCCTGTAATCTTTCATAGCCTGACATATCAAAAGGGGCAGTCATCGGATGGGCAGGAAAGGATCTTAACTGTTGCATCTCCTTTCCTGCCTCGTCACCTGCTAGAAAAGCTTCCATCACTTATGGATTTATAGAGAAAGTTTTAGACACTTTACTTAAAGGTAGGCTGATTGATGCGATCGTGCCGCCGTACCATTGCGGTCACTTTTAATTTTCGCCCGATCGCTTTAGCACTTCCTCGGAAATTTGACCCTCCTGAATTCTGGTTAATAGGTGTTGCTGATCGACCAGAAATCTCTGGGTAGAAACGTGAGGTTTCACATCACCTAGTGTTCTGTCAAGAAAATTTTGAGGGGTCGAAGACCCTCAAAATTTAACTCCAACTAACCTCCCAGCTTTCAGATACCCGTCAATTAATGATTGACAGGCTACTAGAGATGGAAATATATAAGGATGGAAATTAAATCGGTTTCAGACAGAACACCCGTTATACAACCTTCTCCATATCGAGGCAGCGAATAAGCCGGAGTACCATTGGAGGTTTCAGACAGAACACCCGTTATGCAACCTTCTCCATAGCCAGTTTGCGTCTGTCCTTAATCCAGCTTGAGGGCACTAGCTGGAACCTCATCCCAAGAATTTACCGTCCGCAGCCTAGCCACCCACCCCGACTGCTTCTGCACCTCCGTCAAATTCCGCTCAAAGGACTCATGACAAGCCTTAGCGTGGTCTTCACTACACGACGCAATACACGAATAGAGAATCCCAGACGGATCAATTTGTTCGTTAACCCAAATAATCATAATTCTTTCATTAGTCCTTAACTTTCGCCCTCCTACTCTCCTACTCTCCTACTCTCCTACCCTCCTGCCCTCCTACTCTCCTACCCTCCTGCCCTCCTACCCTCTCACCCTCTTACTCCCCCACCCTCTCACTCCTCATTGCCAAATGCTCCAACGCATCTCCCGTCAGGCGACAAATGCGCCAATCTGGGAGAACTGAGACCCCTAAATGTTGGTAGAAGGCGATCGTCGGCTCATTCCAATCCAATACACTCCATTCCATCCGCCCGCAGCCACGGGACACGGCTAATTGAGCGAGATGAATTAGTAATGCCTTCCCAATTCCCTGCCCTCGGTACTCTGGCAACACAAATAAGTCTTCCAGATAAATTCCTGGCTTTGTTAAAAACGTAGAATAATTATAGAAAAACAAGGCAAATCCCACCCCCTGCCCAGCTTGCTCCGCGAGAATCGCTTCTACATAAGGACGCGAACCAAACAAGTGAGCCTCTAAATCTACGGCATTCCCCACCACTGCATGGGAGAGTTTTTCGTACTCCGCCAAGGCTTGAATCAGTTTAAATAGGAGAGGTACATCCTGAGGCGTTGCAGTACGAAGCAAAATATCAGCGGACATAGCAGCGAGTTGATTGACAACAAATACTTCCCCTAGCCTATCCCATGGGTTGTCTGCATTAGCGGGGCTGGGAAACTTTCCGCTCCATCCCACTCCAGACATTGAACTAATTTAATTCCCTACAAATTCACCTCAACCCCTCCTATGGCAAACCCCATCCGAATCTTGATGCAGACTACCATTCCTGCCATTAAAGATGATTGGCATATTGGACGCTTTTCCCTGTTGCAGGCACATCTTGCCTCACTGAAAGATGATTTGGGAAATCCGCTTTACCACGTTACAGCCCGCGATCGGGCAACTGGCGCCAGTGAAAATGACCCTGTTTTGAGTACCCTCGATCGCACCCACTTTGACGAACTTTGGCTATTTGCTGTGGATGTGGGCAATGGCTTAACCTCCGACGAGTGTCAGGCGATCGAAACCCTTCAGCAACACGGGGGTGGAGTACTGGCGGCACGGGATCACCAAGATTTAGGCTCATCTCTGTGTCACATAGCCGGACTGGGAGCAGTCAACTTTTTTCACTCCCGTAACCCCGACCCCGACCCAACCCGCTGCTGCATTGATGATGTCTATACAACCAATATCTCCTGGCCCAACTACCACTCTGGGCGCAATGGCGACTCCCAAGTCATTACCCCGACTCAGCCCCTGCATGACCTGCTGCAAAACCCCGATGCCCCATCGGGACGCATTGAATTTTTCCCAGCCCATCCCCACGAAGGGGGCATTGGCATTGCCCTTGGCGAACCCCACGCTCAAGTGATTGCCACGGGTAAAAGTATCATTTCAGGACGATCGTTTAACTTGGCCATTGCCTTCGATCGCTCCTCAGAAACTGACAAGCGGGGACGGGCCGTCGCTGCATCCACCTTCCACCACTTCTGCGACTACAATTGGAACCCTAGTTTAGGCTGTCCTAGCTTTGTCTCCGAATTGCCAGGAAATGGCATCGCTGAAGCACCCCGTGTGCTACAAGATATTCACACCTACATTCGCAACTTGTCCCTTTGGTTAGCCCCTATCTAAGCCCTGTTGCTGCCGCCTCAAAATCACTTCTGTAGGATGATGAATCCACCAAATCGAGTGAGGACGATCGTCTACAGTCGCTCCTTTTCATCCCCATCTTGGCACTCACCCAAAACTCGGTTTGAAGCCGTCTGCGAAGGAGACTCCCATGTTCAATGCCACGGAAATTCTCATCAACCACTTTGTCTCACAGCTTAGAGCAGCCTATCGGCAAACCTATGGCAGTTGGAAAGCTGATTATGCAGATATCATTTCCTGGGCTGGCAGCACGGCCTTGGAGAATATTGCCAACAGTGATGCCCTTTACCACAATGTAGAACACACCATTCTAGTAACCCTAGTAGGGCAAGAAATCCTGCGAGGTAAGCACATTCGGGAAGGGGCTGTTTCTGCTGAGGATTGGTTGCATTTCCTCGTCTCCCTAGTGTGCCATGACATTGGCTACGTCAAGGGAGTCTGTTTGCAAGACCGGGGCAACCTGTGTGCCACCGGCATTGATGATACCCTGGTTGCCCTGCCTTCCGGAGCAACGGATGCCGGTCTCACGCCCTACCATGTCGATCGCGGCAAACTATTCGTCGAAGAGCGCTTTGGCGGCCACAGATTGCTGGATGCCAGCATCATTCAGCGCAACATGGAGCTAACTCGTTTCCCTGTTCCCGCTGCCAAAGACCACCAAGACACCACCCATTATCCCGGTTTGCTTCGCGCCGCAGACTTAATCGGGCAACTTAGCGACCCACGCTACCTCCAAAAAATTAACGCTTTATTCTATGAATTTGAGGAAACAGGGGTCAATAAAGCGTTGGGTTACCGCAACCCTAACGACCTGCGGAAAAACTATCCCAAGTTCTATTGGCACGGCGTTTACCCCTATGTCAAGGATGCCTTGAGCTATTTAAACCTGACTCAGCAAGGGCAGCAGGTTGCCGCCAACCTCTACTCAAACGTGTTTGTGATCGAGCATGAAGCGCTGCTCGAAGGCAATTCCCTCCACTAAAAAACCCGGAGAGTCCTGAGGGCTAAGGTATGATGAGGAAGCTTTGAGGTAATCTTTTGAAATCCAGCGTTTGAGTTGCTTATGGCTCGCTATACATGCTTATTTACCGTTGCAGTTCCGCTCCAGAGTCTCCAGCGATTACTGACTGAGATCCTGGAATCCTGCAACTTGGATGTTATCTACGACACAGGAGATTACATGATGGCGCGGGAAGTGCCAGGTAATATCTCTTTTGCAAAATTGGTAACCGTAGAAGTTTTAATTGATAAATCCACAGCTTCTGATGAAGAAATTCGCATGAACTTCGTGATCAAGAACGAGGAACTACCCTTACAAGTTAATAATCACTGCCGCAGTATATTTGACCTCGTGAGTCAAGCTGTAGTGAAAAATAATCAGTGGCGATTAATTGAAAGCGTAGCAGGCTAAATTACTTAAGTGGCTAATGAAGAGATACAGATAAAGTCTCTTCATTGAGGTTATAGTTCTTTTCTCTGACTAACCTTCCTGCGCCATCCAAATGAGAAAGCTCAAGATTTGTTCAACGAGAGGCAGAGGATATTCAGCCAAGTCGATCGTGTCCGTTTGATTTGTGAGCTTGAGAAACTTCCAGGCTGTCCCACTACTCACTGAGCCGTGGGTTGTAGAAGCTAGCTGGCTCTTGGCTGCATTAAACGTTTGGACTGCAACCACTTCAGCTAGGCACTGACCCAATCCACCATTCAGGTTTTCCTTCTTTGCTTCAAGGATCACGATCGCAGGTGCCTCGATTTTAAGCTGCGTGGGCGATCGGCTAATCAAAAAGTCCAAATCCCATTGAGTCCCAAAGCTGGATCAACCGTAAAGTCTTCCCCAGAAAACAAGCTGACTTGGTGGTTGAGCAACCGCCGCACTGTGGTCAACATGGGGTTGATAACACACTCAGAACGGGACTTCTCGCTCCCCCGCGCTAGCACTAGTAGTCTGTCAATCATTAATTGACGGGTAGCTGAAAGATGGGAGGTTAGTTGGAGTTAAATTTTGAGGGTCTTCGACCCCTCAAGACTTTCTTGACAGAACACTAGGGGTAAGCCTTCTGCCAGTTCCTGCTGTAGCAATGCATCAGCGGCGATCGTCTTCACGTCTGGCAGAAACCGTCCACCTTCTGCGATGGAAATCCCTAACTCTTGACGCGCCTTACGCAGGGTAAACTCGCTATAAGCCATAGATGAACGCTCCTCCACAGCTTCACAGTCAGTCTAATTGTTTGGCGATCGACGATGCAGCTATTAGTAGACTACTGAATCATCTAAATCATCCTCATCCTCATCCTCCTCGCCTGAGTCTTCGGGATCACCCACCATATTGGGGCTAATCAGGGTGATGTCAAATTCATCGGGTGGAATTGTCGAGATTGGATCTTGGTTGAAGAGGTAATAAATTGCCCTCACCTGCGGCCCGAAGACAACCTCATCTTCATCTTGAAGATTATGGGCTTGTAACTTGCGCCCATTGATTAAAAGTCCGTTGGCACTGGGTTTGCCCTTGAGATTCCCATCAACAATTCGGTAATAGTGGGTTGTGCCGATCCCGTCTTCATGGGGAAGCTGAACCAAAGTTGCGTGTCGGCGAGAAACAAATTGTGACACCAAACGAATATCACATTTAGGGTCTCTGCCAATAGAATAAACGGGGTTGTTGAGTGTAAACTCTCGCCGACCTTTATCGTCTTCTATGATTAATCGGTGATGAGGATGAAGTTCTGGTGGCATGGACAAATAACTATAACTATTAATAAGTCGCTTCACTAAAGGCTAGGGCTGAGCTTTAACTCACGTCTCACCATAAACCTAGACGTTTAAGCATGATCCTGATAGATTCAAACTCTCAAATTCAACACCATGGGTTGAATTTGTCTATATTAAGAACTTAATGGAAAAACCGTCAACATATTTAGCTCATTGATTTATTGCTTAGGATAAAAACTTGCCCTTTGGGTGAGTTTAAAGTGAGAGAGTTGCAAATCACAACCGTATTGCATAAGTCTGGTGGTCTGCCAAGTGGAAAATACGCCTAGATGCTCTACGGTCACCGGGCTTGCGATCGGGTAAACCATTGATTTTTCATCCAACCTTTTCATCCGATCTCTCCGATCTCACAGGTACAGATAGGCACCGATCGAGACACCGAGCAACATCTGATAATGGAGGATCAGCTTCCGTTGGATGGTTAGCCTAGTGTTCTGTCAAGAAAATTTTGAAGGGTCGAAGACCCTCAAAATTTAACTCCAACTAACCCCCGGCTTTCAACTACCCGTCAATTAATGATTGACAGACTACTAGGAAACTGAGTGCTTTGGGCGTTCGCCAAAGTTGGATTTTGCACTTAATGCTTCGGAACTAAATCTTGAAGCATTAACGTCAACTCTCGGTTTTGGTAAAAATACGCCGTAGTAGCAGTGAGTTAACGACAACACTAACGGAACTGAAGGCCATCATAGCTCCAGCGGCCGCAGGACTCAGGACAATCTGCAAGGGTAATAAAACACCAGCAGCTAGAGGAATTCCTAAAATATTGTACGCAAAGGCCCAGAACAAATTTTGCTTGATTTTCTGAAAGGTGATGCGACTAAGGCGAATAGATTCTACAACGTCCAGAAGCCGATCGCGCATCAGTACAATCCCAGCAAATTCGATCGCCAAGTCAGTGCCTGAGTGAAGAGAAATACCGACATCGGCTTGAGCCAGGGCAGGTGCATCGTTAATGCCATCGCCGACCATTGCGACACAGTGACCCTGGGCTTGCAATTGGGCAATCTGCGCTGCCTTCCCATCGGGACGCACCTCCGCTAAGGTATCCACGGGTTGTAATCCGATCGCTTGAGCAATGGCTTGGGCAGATTCCAGGCGATCCCCAGTCAGCATTAAGACTCGTAGCCCCATCTGCTGCAACGTGGCTACCGTAGCCTGAGCATCAGGTCTGAGGCTATCCGTCACGGCAATGAATCCCATCAACACACCAGCTACAGCCACGCAAACAACCGTTTTACCTCCAGCAGCCAGGGAGTGTACCTGAGCTTGGGCGCGATCGGTTACCAAAATACCCTGTTGCCCCAGCCAATCCTCAGTTCCTAGCACGACTAGTTTTCCCCCTACCAAGGCAGAAACTCCCAGCCCTGGATGGGTTTGAAAGTCTTGAGCGGGCAAAAGGGGCAAGGCCCGCTGCTGGGCCTGCTGCAAAATTGCCTCTGCTAACGGATGTCGAGTGCCACTCTCGACAGTTGCCGCCAGTTGGAGCAATGCATCAGGGGTGAGGGATGGATCAGGGATGGCATCGGGTTCCTGAAAGCAAAGGATATCTGTTACCACGGGGTGTCCTGTGGTCAAGGTACCTGTTTTGTCGAACACGATCGTATCAAGTTGATGCACTTTTTCCAGAACGTCCCCACCGCGAATCAGCAGCCCGTGTTCTGCCCCGATGCCAGAGCCAACCAAAATCGCCGTGGGAGTGGCAAGGCCCAAAGCACACGGACAGGCAACCACAAGCACCGCGATCGTCAGCTTGAGGCTAATCAGCAAGGGGGAGCTATGGGTCGTCATCCCTGCCATGGTGTGACCGACACCATGGTGCATCAGCGGCACGACAGCGTTTACTGTCCAGAATTGGGTGCCAATGAAGTACCAGAAGCCAAAGGTGAGGGCAGCCACGGTCATCACTGCGTAGGTAAAGTACCCTGCTACCCGATCGGCTAACTGCTGGATGGGAGCTTTGCGAGTTTGCGCTGTTTCAACCAAGGCAATGATTTGTGCCAGGGTTGTGTCGTTGCCTGTGCGGGAAGCCCGGAGGACGATCGCCCCGGATTGGTTCAGCGTTCCCCCCGTTACCGCATCTCCAGGCTGCTTCAAAATCGGTAAAGACTCACCCGTCAGCATCGACTCATCCACAGTTGTCTGCCCAACTAGCACCTCGCCATCCACAGGTATTTTCTCCCCTGGCAAGACCTGTAATCGTTGACCCACCTGCACTTGTTCTACAGGGATTGACAGAGGTAGATTTTGCTCCCCTGCTCCTCCCTCTTTGATTAAATGGGCAACTTTAGGCTGTAATGCAGCTAGGGTTCGCAAGGCAGCCGTGGCTCGATTTCTCGCCTGTTGCTCCAGAGTTCTTCCCAAAAGGATAAATCCCACCAGCATGACTGGCTCATCGAAAAAGCACTCCCACCCTAGCTGGGGGAACACGAGGGCAACCACGCTAGCGGTGTAGGCCGTGAGCGTTCCCAAGCCCACTAGCGTATTCATGTTGGGGGCATTGCGGCGGATTCCTCGCCAGCCATCGACAACGATCGATCGCCCAGGGATCAGGAGCGCTAGCGTGGCCAAACCCCAATGAAACCAAATGTTGCTTAAACCGGGGATTGTGAGTAAGCCCCACTGTCCCAAGTGCCCTAAGCCAGACATAAAGAGCAACACTCCCGCGATCGAAACCTGCCAGAGTTGGTGACGAGTTGCCGCTTGTTGTCGCTGTTCTAGAGAACTTCCTTCTTCTAAGGAGGTACTCGCTAGCCGAGGCTGGGACGGAAAGCCAACATCGGTTAGATCCTTGGCTAGGTGGATCGGATCGAGGCTCCCCAACTGATATTGCACAGTGGCCACTTCAGTGACCAGATTTACGGAAGCATTCAGCACGCCTGGATGAGCAGTCAACTGGTCTTCCACTGCTTTGACACAGCCAGCACACTTCATCCCACTCACATCCAATGTGATGGTTTCCAAGGGGACGATCGGCGCAGGAGCCACTAGGGATGGGTTCATCATCTACTCACACAGATTATGGTTCGCACAGTATTGCTAAGTAACGTGCAACTTAAAATCCGCTCTCATCCCCCATCCCCTTTTCTTAGTGAGAGAAGGAGAGCCGATCCAAATCTTAGCCCCTCTCCCCTTCTGGGAGAGGGGTTGGGGTGAGGGCGGTTCGGAAAAGTTGCACATCGTCTATTACTCTAAAATTATTGCCTACAGAATTGCCTTGATCGCAGCTTGCGCGTCTTGACGTAACCCAGAAGCAATACGAAACAACTCTCGCCCTGTGTGCAAGTAGTAGTCATCGTAATTAAGAGTAAACCGTTCCAGTTCTTCAATGCCATCGCCAACATGGTTCAAGCAGTGGTAAAGAGAGGCGGCGACTCCCGCGATCGTCGATGGATTGGGCAAGGAATGAAAGATAACCTGAGCCTGAGTTAGAGAGCTTCGGCAGTCTTGGAGATACGCCTGAAACTCCTCCATTAAGTCGTCATCAAAAGGGTCGGCAGACAGTTGGTCTAATTCGGCATTTAGGGGCGCTAGAATTTGCCAAAGTTTACGATCGACAGGCGTATAGACTTGACGGAGCCACTGGTGCAAATGTTGATCTGCGTCCCGTCCCCGGCGCTTCGGTTTCCGCAACGGCTCATTTTTGACAGGTGGGCTGGCCCTGCGACTTGGGGGGCTGACTTTTAGGGTGCGGTTGTATATTTGCCGGCGATCGGGATCACCCAAAACCTCATAGGCAGCATTGATCCGAGTCACCTGCTCATGATCAGCCGTATCTTGGTTACTGTCAGGGTGAAACAGCTTGACCAAGCGACGGTAAGACTGCTTGATCTCTGCTTGGGTCGCAGCGGGCTGCACGTTTAAGATCTCGTAATGATTGGAATCTGCCATGCTCCTATTTTAAGGCACAAGCTAGAGCGGACGCTGCATCACTCGCTCTAACTTGGGCCCTAACTTGGCAACATTGCCAGGCTCGGTTCTAAGTCTTGGAATAAAGGAGTACTTAAATATCGTTCCCCAAAGCTGGGTTGCACCATCACAATCAGTCGTCCTGCATTTTCGGGGCGCTTACCCACTTGAATAGCCGCTGATAAAGCTGCTCCTGTAGAAATTCCTGAAAGCAACCCCTCCTCCCGGGCCAGTCGGCGACCATAGACGATCGCCTGGTCATCCGGCACGGCAATCACTTCATCAATCAGGTCTACCCGTAGCACTTGGGGGACAAAACCTGCCCCAATTCCTTGAATTTTGTGGGCACCAGGTTTGCCTCCCGATAGCACCGGACTGTTACTCGGTTCCACAGCGATCGCTTGGAACTCTGGTTTCCGTTGCTTTAGGACTTCGGCCACGCCAGTAATGGTGCCGCCTGTCCCCACCCCTGCCACCAAGATGTCGATCTGTCCATCCGTATCTGCCCACAGCTCCTCAGCCGTTGTCTCCCGATGAATTCGGGGATTCGCCGGATTCCGGAACTGCTGCAACATGTATGCCTGGGGCAAGCTATCCGTAATTTGCTGCGCCCGCCGAATGCAGCCCCCCATGCCCTCAATTCCTGGAGTCAGTTCCAAGTCTGCGCCGTAGGCCCTGAGCATCGCTCGGCGCTCAGAACTCATGGTGTCAGGCATCGTCAAAATCAACCGATATCCCTTAGCCGCCGCCACCATTGCCAGCGCGATCCCCGTATTACCAGAGGTCGGCTCCACTAAAATAGTTTTTCCTGGAGCAATTAAGCCTTCCTGCTCAGCAGCATGGATCATACTGACACCAATGCGATCCTTCACAGAAGCGGCGGGATTCATGCCCTCCAGCTTCACTAAAATTTGCGCTAAACAACCTTCCGCTTGGGGGATTCGATTCAAGCGCACTAGGGGCGTGCGACCAACCAATTCTGTTACATCGTGGGCAATTCGCATGGCTTTATTAAAATTTTTCAAATATAATACATGATGTCCAACTGTTTTCTGGAGTCCCGCTTTTCCACTAAGTCATGCAAGGTATAGCGTTGTAAAACGGAGTCGGCTGCTCGTCCTGCTTCCTGCCAAATCTCCCACACCACAGCACTCTCAACCGTTTTAGGCACAGACCCTTTTTCAGATGCTTGAGCATCCATGCCTTCAATGCAACTCACGGCTTCAAACAGCGTAATCTTGCGTGGCTCACGGGCTAACAGATATCCACCCTTGGCCCCGCGCTGACTACGGACTAAACCACAGCGCCTCAATGTTGCGAGTAGTTGCTCTAGGTAGCGATCGGGAATATTTTGTTGGACGGCAATCTGGCGAATTTGTAGCGGCTCACCCTTGTTGTAATGAACAGCCAGTTCGAGTAATGCCAGCAGGGTATATTCACTCTTACAAGAAAGTTCCACAGAATCACTAAAGATAAATATCATGGCTCATCAGCCTCTTCAGTATACCCCGGTTGTCCGGTGGGGTTTGCATGTTTAAGTGATTTTTGCTGAAGCAGCTCCGTGCTACTCAAATTCCCCCAACTTCTTTTCCGTGCTTACCTGTAAAGCGCTGAGATTTCTAGGAAAGAGGATCGCTGTAGGGGCGAAGCATACCCTGCGGAAAGCAAGCTACGGCGGATAAACCTGTGAATTGACCAGAAAGTCATCGCTCGAATGCTAAGTGCAAAGCACACGCTGCGCGAACGCCCTTCCGTTGCCTGGTATGACCTTTTCTGAAAATCTCCTAGGTTAACCCAATCACTTTCCTGATGAATTCAGAGCGTAACTGGTGAATCCTAGCTGACACATTTATGATTAGACAGGGAAACAATGTCAAATCATTTCAGGAGTGGGTTTATTAAATGCGAGTTGCGATCGTCGGGGGCGGATTAGCCGGTTTATCCTGTGCCAAGTATTTAGTCGATGCGGGGCATACGCCGATCGTCTTGGAAAGTCGGGATGTCTTGGGGGGCTTGGTCGCTGCTTGGAAAGATGAAGACGGCGACTGGTATGAAACCGGACTCCATGCCTTTTTTGGGGCGTACCCAAATATGTTGCAACTGATGGGAGAGTTGAACATTCTTGATCGGCTCCAGTGGAAGGAACACGCGCTGATTTTTAACCAGGCTGAAAAACCAGAAACCTATTCCTACTTCAGCGTGCCGAATATTCCCGCCCCGTTCAACGTGATTATGTCGATTCTGAAGAATAATGACATGCTCACCTGGGAGCAAAAAATTCGCTTTGCGATCGGGCTGTGGCCTGGTGTCTTGCGCGGTCAAAAATACGTGGAAGACATGGACAAATACAGCCTGATGGAGTGGTTGCGGCGGCAAGGCGTGGGAGAGCGCGTTAGTTCTGACGTGTTTATTGCGGCATCGAAGGCACTGACCTTTCTCAACCCTGAAGATGTGTCGGCAACGATTATTTTGACGGCGCTGAATAAGTTTTTGCAGGAGCGCTACGGTTCCAAGATTGCCTTTTTGGATGGTGCGCCGCCGGAGCGACTGTGCCAACCGATCGTCGATCACATTGTGGCAGGGGGCGGCGAAGTTCACCTGAAAAAGCCCCTCAAACAGATTTTATTGCATCCAGACAACACCGTGAAAGGGTTCCTGATTCGGGGTATGGATGGCGCACCAGATGAGGTGATCACCGCCGATCGCTACGTCTCTGCCCTGCCGGTGGATGTGATGAAAGTCCTAATGCCCCCGCCTTGGAAAGATATGCCCTTCTTTCAAAAACTAAACGGCTTAGAAGGCGTGCCAGTGATTAATTTGCACCTGTGGTTCGATCGCAAGCTCACCGACATTGACCATTTGCTGTTCTCGCGATCGGATATGCTCAGCGTCTATGCAGACATGAGCAATACGTGCAAAACCTACGCCGATCCCGATCGTTCTATGCTAGAAATTGTGCTTGCTCCCGCCAAGGATTGGATTGATCAATCTGACGAAGCCATCATTGCCGCCACCATGCAAGAGCTAGAACGGTTGTTCCCCCAGCATTTGACGGGCGAAAATCCTGCCAAACTGCGGAAATATAAAGTCGTGAAAACTCCCCGATCGACCTATCTGGCTTCCCCAGGGAGACAGGCTTGTCGCCCTGCCCAAGAAACACCCATTGAGAATTTCTATCTTTCAGCGGCTTATACAATGCAGCAATATTTAGGGAGTATGGAAGGGGCGGTACTTTCTGGTAAGCTGACAGCGCAGGCGATCGTCAACCGTCAACCGTCGGAAGTCAACAGCCAGCCGTCAGCAGCCAGTGATTATTCCTTGATAGGCAGTGGAAGCAGACAACAGGCATGAGATCCCAGACAATAATAACGGAGGCTCAAGAGCCACTGACTGCATCTGCCCAACCTGCCAACTTTTTTAGCCTGCAATGAATGCTGCAACTGCCTGAATCCCCGCCCATGAGAACTCTCACCTCTCTGGAGGATGCTTATGAACGCTGTCGTCAGCTCACAGCAAAGTACTCCACAACCTTTTACCTGGGTACGCTGCTGATGCCGATAGCGAAGCGACGGGCGATCTGGGCGATTTACGTCTGGTGTCGTCGCACTGATGAACTGGTAGATGGTCCAGGGGCCAATTTGACGACCCATGAAACCTTGGAAGAGTGGGAGCGACACCTGGAGTCAGTCTTTGCTGGACATCCCTTGGATGATTTGGATGTGGCCCTAGTGGACACCCTGCAACGCTTCCCGATGGAGATTCAGCCCTTTCGGGATATGATCGCGGGTCAGTGCATGGACTTGTACCGATCGCGCTACGAGACTTTTGAGGAGCTAAATCTTTACTGCTACCGCGTGGCGGGCACCGTGGGGCTGATGTCCACCGCTGTCATGGGCTTTGATACCACGACCAGTTCTGCTCCGTGGGATGTGCCTCGGCTGCAAGATGCCCATGAAGCTAAGGACAATGAAGACAGGTTTGTTTGCAGCCCTTACACCGAAGCTGTTGCGTTGGGAATTGCCAACCAATTGACGAACATTTTGCGGGATGTGGGGGAAGATGCCCGCCGGGGGCGAATTTATATTCCTCTAGAAGAATTGGCGTTGTTCAATTACACCGAACAGGATTTGATGAATGGTGTAGTGGACGATCGCTGGCGTGGGTTGATGAAGTTTCAAATTCAACGGGCGCGCAAGTACTACAACAGTGCCACAACGGGAATTCGGGCCCTGAGCCAAGATGCCCGCCTACCGGTTTGGGCTGCCCTGATGCACTACAGCCAAATTCTGAATGTGATTGAGCAAAATCGCTACGATGTATTCCGTCAGCGAGCCTATGTGTCTAACGCCCGGAAGCTGTTATCGTTACCTGTCGCGTTACTCAGGGCGCAGGTTCTGTGATTTGTTCGGGCATTTTTCGCTTGCCTATCTTTCTGATCTCCACACCTCGTACCTCACTGCCGCTGTGTCCTAGCGAGGACAACGAGATGTTGCACAACGATGCTATGGCGTTGCAGAGTTTGCATGGCTGCCATAGCAGTTGCTCCAGTGGTATAAATATCGTCCAGCACAATTACCGGTTGGGTAGGAGGCTTGCGACAAAAGGCTTTCCCCAGAACGAAGGCTCCCGCCACGTTCTGTTCTCGATCGGCTGAGGATAACCCAAATTGTGCCTCGGTAGCGCGGATTCGCTCTAAGCCTTGGGGTTCTAACGTGAGTCCACTTAACTGGCAGAAGCTTTGAGCCAGCAAATCTGCCTGGTTGAAGCCGCGCTGCTGGCGTTTGGTGCTGTGAATAGGAATGGGAACAACGATCGCAGAATCTAGGTTTTGCCCCGATCGCAACCAAGATTGCGCCATCCAATGCCCCAGAGGGCGGGCGAGGTGGGGCTGGTTGTTGTACTTGAGGGCAGCGATCGATCGCTTCAGGGCCCCGCCGTAAGCTCCCCAAGCAAACAAAGGTAACAAATCTATCTGAAACTGTTCCAATGCAGGGAGTTGGCACCGCTGAATTTGGCGCTGACAGTCTTGGCAAAAGGGGTGGGGAGTCGATCGCTGGCACAGGGGACAGGGCGACTCAAACAGAAAATCCAACCAGCCCTTAAATGCTTGCGTCCAATTCTTCATAGTCCGTTAGCCTATCTGGTTGTTTATCGACGAAAACTTATAGACAGAACATTAAGCTTGATTCAGCCAGGACGACCCATTCCCCCTTAAGATCGGTAAGTGAATCTCTCGCTTACAGGAAATTTTCCCATGTCTCTATCTGTTGGTACAACTGCCCCCAATTTCAGTGTCAAAGACACCAATGGTAAGACCATCAATCTGTCTGACTATGCAGGACAGCCTGTAGTTTTGTATTTCTACCCCAAAGATGATACGCCTGGATGCACCAAGGAAGCTTGTAGTTTCCGCGATTCCTATGCTGAATATCAAGGTAAGGCGATTCATGTTTTTGGAGTCAGCATGGACGATGAAGTGTCTCACAAGAGCTTCACGGAGAAATTCAGCCTGCCATTTCCCTTACTAGCCGATACCGATGGCGCGATTACCAAAGCTTACGACGTGGATGGCGGTGGCTATTCCAAGCGGGTCACCTACGTGATTGATGGTACGGGCAAAATTAGCCAAGTTTACACGACGGTTAAAACTGATACACACGCGGCAGATATTCTGGCTGACCTGAAGATGTAGAGGTTGGTGTCAGAGATTTATAGAAAAACTTGGGCAAGCAGGAGGATCAAGCCTCTTGCTTGCTGAAAGGGACTGCTGGAAGTTGGTTGGTGTCAAAAGATTAAACTTTGCCACTGAAGACACGATCGGCTGGGCCAGTCATGTAGACGCGCTGGTCTGCCTCTGACCATTCGATCTCTAGGCAACCACCCGGAAGCTCGACGGTGGCGCGCCGATCGCACTTTTCTGCCAAGACTCCCGCTACCAAAACTGCACAGGCTCCGGTGCCACAGGCGAGGGTCATGCCACTGCCCCGTTCCCACACTCGCATCTTTAAGTAGTTAGGGCGGACAACTTCCACAAACTCAGTGTTCGTGCGTTGGGGAAAGGCCGTGTGGTGTTCAAACTGGGGGCCGATCGCACTCAAGTCGATCGCCGCTATGTCATCGACAAACATGATGCAGTGGGGATTGCCCATGCTGACACAGGTCACGAGCCAGGATTGCCCCGCCACTTCTAGGGGATGGTTCAAGACTTTCTCGTCTGCCGCCACTAGGGTTGTGGGAATATCGGCGGCAAGCAGGTGGGGCTGTCCCATGTTGACGGTGACCAATCCATTTTCCTCTAGCCTTGGGCTAATCATCCCGGCCGCAGTATGGATGCGAAAGGTACTGACAGGTTCCACTTCCGGCGGACGACCTGTAACTGCTGCGAGTTCATCGGCATCCTGGGCTTCTAGATCGGCGATAAACTTGGACAGGCAGCGAATCCCGTTGCCACACATCTCCGGTTCTGAGCCATCGGCGTTAAAAATCCGCATGGTGTAATTGGTGCCTGCCTGTCCTGGGAGGGCAAAGATGATGCCATCGGCACCAATCCCAAGGTGACGATCGCACAGTTTTACAGCCTCCTCTGGAGTTAAAAGCGGCTCTGGATGGTGGCGATTATCAATCAAGATAAAATCGTTTCCCAATCCTTGATACTTTGTGAATTCGATCGCCATAGCATTGCACTCCATCGATCTGATAGACGTATCTGGATAACCTAGTCTAGATAGCCTAGTGAATTCAAACTATTTTAGCCTTGTGTAGTCAGACGAACGCATGTTTGGAAAAATCAAAGATTTATGTGATGGGAACGCTCCTGACGACTGTAAGCTTAACCTGTAGACTTTTTGGATATTCCTGATACTTAAGGTTATGGCTAGTGAACTAGAAACTGGGCTACCCAGCATTCGTCAAATTCAAGGACTGATTAAAGATGCCAAGGAAACAACTTTCAAGTTGATTTCAGGCGAGGAACTGGTGGGCACAGTCATGTGGATTGATCCTAATTGCGTCTGTCTAAAGGATAAGCAGGGTGAAAGTTTATTGCTCTGGTTGCAAGCGATCGCCTACATTAAGCCCAAGCCATAGAAAGCGCAAGTCAAAGATGGGTAAGCTGTAGATGCGCCATTAGGTGTCTTCCTTGACCTCCACTTTGACGGACACAAGCACTGCTACAGTCGGTAACTCAACAGGTAATTCAACGGGCAACTCACTCCTAGGGGTGACCCAGCGAACTATCTGAGACAGGGCATCTGGGTTGCCACATAGGAGGAGCCGATCGCCCATTTGGACATCGGTCGTTCCCTCAGGAAGGCCAATAAACTTACCTTCTCGGCGAATGGCTTGCACTCTCACGGCATATTGCCGATACACATCTAGCTCAGCCAGGGTTTTACCCGCGATCGGGCTAGCACTCGGCACCATTAGCCACTGACAAGACGACCCCTGCTTTGGCACAGCCGCTTCTCCCTTGGCTAGCTCATCAAATGCCGCCAGTTCCTCAGCTTCCCCCACCACGAGGCACCGATCGCCCTCCTCCAGCGTCGTGCTGCCATCAGGATAATCCACTTCCTCACCGCCGGCCCGCCGAATCGCCACCAAACTGACCCCAGTCAACTGCCGCAGGTCTGTCTCCTCCAAGGTCATTCCAGCCAGAGGTGAGCTTTCTGGCAAGGGATACCAGCGGCTATTCATGTCTTGAGCAGCGGCTTGCAAGTCTCGCGATACCTCATCAGGAGGACGATGGGGACGAAATTCCAGGTAATGGGAACTGCGAATTTCGCTGACTTCCTGCTGCACTACCGCCAGAGATAACCCCATACCTACAAGTAAATGGGTGGAAAGTTCTAGACTCGCTTCAAATTCGGGTTGCACAACTTCCCGCGCTCCTAGCTGATAGAGCAGTTCAATATCCTTGTCGTTGTTCGCCCGGACTACCACATCTAAATCGGGCGCTAGTTCCAGGGAACGCTTGACACAGAGCCTCGTACTCATGGGATCAGGGAGGGCGATCGCCATCCCCTGCGCCCGAATCACCCCCGCTTTCTCCAACACAGGTAAGCTCGCCGCATTGCCATAGACGTAGGGAATTTGGGCATCGCGCAACTCCTGAATCGCTTGTTCTGACTGCTCAATGACTAAGACGGCGTGCTGGTGATCTTGCAGCACTCGCACAATGTTGTGCCCCACTCGCCCATAGCCACAGACCACGACATGATCCTGGATGGGCAAGTTCTGGGACACCTCCAAGGGCATATCTGTTTTGTCTAGATACGCTTTTAACCAGGGCCAGCCCTCTGCCCAATTGAACAACTGAGGCACCAGACGCAGGACAAAGGGAGTCAGGATCAGCGTCACGGCGGTGGTGCCCAGGATCAGCAGGTAAACTTGTCGGGATACTAAGCCGAGGGTTTGCCCGGCACTAGCCAGGACAAAGGAAAATTCGCCAATCTGGGCCAATCCCAACCCCGCAATCAGGGCAGTTTTGAGGGGATAGCCAAAGAGGCGAACCAGGGGGGTAATGATTAAAAATTTCCCAGCAAAAACCAGGGCTACTAGACCTAAAATTACTTCCAAGTTTTGCCAAAGGAAACCGGGATCGATCAACATGCCGATCGCCGCAAAGAACAAGCTAGAGAAAATATTGCGTAGGGGTTCGACATAATCCAAGGTCTGGTCAGCATACTCGACCTCAGAAATCATCAGCCCCGCCACAAATGCCCCCATTTCAATGGACAGCCCAAAATGCTCTGTCAGCAGGGCAATACTAAAACAAAGGACAACCACTGCCAGGAGAAATAGTTCCCGGCTCTCAGTCCGCGCAATAAAACGCAGGAAAGGCGGAATCAGCCAGATCCCAGCCGCAATCGCCCCCGCTGCCAATAACCCAATGCGGAGAAGCGCCCCACCCACCGCCAAACCAATCTCTCCGATCGGCTGATCCAACGCAGGCAGCACCGCCAACATCAGTCCCAGTGCCAAGTCTTGCACCACTAGGATGCCCAACATCACCTGTCCATGGGAACTCTCATTCTCATGGCGTTCCGTCAAACACTTAAGGACAACGGCTGTGGAGGATAGGGAGAGAATTGCGCCCAAAAAAATGCCCTGAGCCGGAGAGGTAACCCACCCAACTCCTAGCGACACCAAAGTGGTGACTAAAATCGTGAGGGTAATTTGCAGCAACCCGCCACCGAGGGCGATCGCCTGCACCTTTTTCAGTTCAGCGATCGAGAACTCCACACCCAAGGCAAACAGCAAAAATGCCACCCCTAACTGAGCCAGGGTTTCGACTTGAATTAATTCTTTAATGAGTCCCAGTCCTGCCGGACCAACGACCATCCCCCCAATGAGGTAGCCCACTAGGACAGGCTGCTTCAGGAGGGTTGCAATCAATCCCCCCGCTGCCGCAGCAGCCAGCACGGACACGAGATCAACGATTAGTCTAAAATCTTCTGGCACAGGTTATCAAAGAAGAATAATGGGAAAATGAGAAGCTATATTAAGGTATTTAAACTTTACTGTAATGCACTTTCCCTTGGCACCGCATTCTTCACACAAGAGAGCCGATCTAACCCAAGCAGGTGCGGCTAGCTGAACAGCATCCCTAAATTTTCAAGTGCCCGTTTAATTTGTCCTGGATTTCTGTCCTGGATTGTAACTACTCAGGCTGCTAGCTCAATGTCGAGCCTGCCCTCATCCCCCAGCCCCTTCTCCCAGTGGGAGAAGGGGAGTCGGATTGAAGTCCCTCTCCCCAGGGAGAGGGATTTAGGGTGAGGGTAGGCTGAGTAGTTACCCTGGATTAATGAATTGGGGATGGAAATAAGGAAGCGAGAGCGCTACTGTTAATTGAATAATCTTGAGATCATTGCTTCCTAAATTAGGTCAAAGATCGCCCAAACCATGACCTTTTAAGGTGGCTTCGCCAACGCTAAATGTCCCTATGAACACTAGAATCGCCAACCTGATTTCTGCCCTGACTCGCCGATCGCAAATCTTGATCATGACAGTCCTGGCTACAGGAGTCGCTCTAGGAATTGTGACCCTAGCCGTCCCCAGCTATGCAACACAGGTGCAGATTACGCCCAAGAATCCCCAACTGGGGGATACGCTGTCGATCGTTGTCCAAGCGGATGCCGCAGCTTCCGCGCCTACGGTCACTGTGGCCCAAAAAATCTATCCAATGTTTGCGATCGGCTCTGGCAATGCCGATCGTTCTACATACCGCGCCCTTGTGCCCACCACTCCCCTCAATCGCCCTGGCACCTTACCCATTCAAGTCAACTCTGGTCAGATCCAAAATCTATCTGTCACGCTCAAACCTCGATCGTTTCCCACCCAAAGGATTTGGCTTCCCCCAGGCAAAGACAGCGATATTAGTGATGCCGAATACAATCGGGTCAGTGCGTTTAAGAAGGTAGTTTCCCCTGAAAAACTTTGGCGTGGCCCATTTTTGCGTCCCAACAAGGGCGAAATTACGTCAGTCTACGGAGTGCGTCGCTACTACAACGGTGTGTTTGCTAAGGATTATTACCATAGAGGAGTGGACTA
>JARCMD010000515.1 GCA_030248885.1 Leptolyngbyaceae cyanobacterium MP9P1.79
TAAAGCCTTTCAGGCATACATGAAAAGGGGGCGAGTGCAAGGTCTAGGGCATTTATCAGACACTCTCCAAGCTTTTTAAGAGATGTTGGTAATGACAAGAATTGGGGGAGGGATTTAGGGTGAGGGTTGCAAAAGTGATATGCTCCCGATGCCAAGGACAAAATCGCCCTACCTTACAATGCAAGTTATTGTTGAGGGTGCTGTGAAATCACAGGAGGCGCTGGATTTGTTAGCCTTACTAAACAGACCTTAAACCTATTGTTAAATTGACAAATGGATTGGCGGGAAATTTCAGGTAATTGGGTGTTGATGCCGTCTCGGCCCACGGCGATCGTGCATTTTCTGGGGGGAGCATTTGTAGCGACAACTCCGCAGATCACCTATCGCGGGTTGCTAGAACATTTGAGCCAAAAGAATTATGCCGTGATTGCCACGCCCTTCGTGAGTACGTTGGATCATCGGGCGATCGCCAAACAAGCGCTGCAAGATTTTGAGTCAACGCTGAAGTCTCTCTACAATCAGGGCACCTTACGCAACCGCCTGCCGACCTATGGGTTGGGTCACAGTATGGGGTGCAAGCTGCATTTATTGATTGGCAGTCTGTTTCCGGTGGGACGGGTGGAACGCGCAGGCAACGTGCTGGTTTCCTTCAACAACTATGCGGCACGGGATGCGATTCCCCTCGTGGAACAGTTTTCCTCAGCGTTTTCCTCGGCATTTTCTTCGACTTTGGATGTAGAATTTACACCCTCGCCCTTGGAAACCAATGCGATCGTGGCTCAACGGTATCAAATTCCTCGCAACTTACTGGTCAAATTTGACGACGATAATTTAGACCAAACCTTGACAATGGATAGCATTCTCCAAAAGCGGTTTCCAGGAATGGTGACACTGCACAGACAACCCGGCAACCATCTCACGCCGCTGGGTCAGACTATCACTTGGCAAGCAGGCTCCAGCTTTACCCCCTTGGATGCGATCGGGCAATGGATGAAGCAAGGGGTTTACCAAAATATCAATCAGCTAAAAAGTACGATTCTGCATTGGCTAGACCCGCTAGCATTACGTTAAGGAGATTTATAAGAAAGATGTTATCCCTGTAGGGGCGAAGCATTGGGTAAGAGATATCGAATGGCTGCACAGATTATTGCCCCAATGCTTCGCCCTTCCGGTGCCTGGTATAAACTTTCCTAGAAATCTCCTAAGTACAAAGCACACGCTACGCGAACGCCCTTCCGGTTCCTAGTACCTTTCTGGAAATCTCCTAAGCACAAAAATGGGGAGATAAACTAGTTATCTCCCCAGGATTCAAAACTCTAACTAATTAAGTCTTGACTAGTCAAAACTACTTCATCTCAACGGGAACTTTTAGCTCAGAACCGGGCTTGTCGCCATCGGGTTCGATCGTTTCCCCTTCGATGAAGGAACGCAGCATCCATGCCATTTCTTCGTGCTGTTCCATCAAACCTGTCAAGAAATCAGAGGTTCCTTGATCGTGGAACTTGTCAGCACTTTGATCGACATGATCCCGCAGGTTACGGATGATCTGCTCATGATCACTCACGAGGCGATCGACCATTCCGTAGGCATTGGGAATGGTGCCAGCATGTTCCTTAATGGAGGCATAGCGCAGGAAGCCTTCTGCTGTTCCGACGGGGTAGCCTCCCAAAGCACGGATGCGCTCAGCGAGGGCATCGACGTTAGCGCTAAGGGCTTGATATTGCTCATCAAATAACTGGTGCAGCGATCGAAACTGAGGCCCGACGACATCCCAGTGATATTTTTTGGTTTTGATGATGAGCAGATAGGTGTCTGCTAAGTCATGATTCATTAACTCGATGACACCTTGACGTTCTTGTTCAGAAAGGCCGATATTCAGCTTACGCATTGGTTTGATTCTCCCTACTTTGGCGCTATCTCTACTCCATCAAATTGTTGGGAAGACAGCATCAACCTCAAGGGAGATTGTTGAGTCTGCCCTCATCCCCCAGCCCCTTCTCCCAAAAGGGGAGCCGGATTGAAGTCCCTCTCCCCTTTTGGGAGAGGGATTTAGGGTAAGGGTAAAGGCTAACGGTACAAAGAGGGTTTCCAGCACTTTCATCAAAACTGTCCGGAGTATTATCATTACCAATATCCCTTGAAAAGCCTACACAATAGGGCTTTTAGAGCTTGGCTTTGTTTTCAACAATCATCACTTATTGATAATGAGTAACGAAGGCATTGGGGTTTAGAATTTACATTTTTGAGAAATCTTTGATTTCTCAAAAATGTTGGTAATGGTCAGCCTCAAACCGGACTCACCTTCGCTCGATGCAGTAGCTTGTCCCCGTGACGATAACCGACATAACGCACTTTGACAGGTTGATTGGGCTGAGCCATGCCTTCCATGAGTTGATGTTGGGAGGGATCGTAGGGTAATTGAGTTCCCACAGGGGCGATCGGTTCCACGCCCCATTGCTGCAAAAGTTGATCCAGCGGTCGCAGGAGTGGTAGTAATTTCGCGGCTGCCAATTGCGGATTTTGTTGGGCGGCGTGGGCAGCCGTGGGTAGTTGCACCAGCAGAGATTCCAGAGTTTGCAGGGCGCTGTGCTGGAATTCTTGCTGGAGGGTTTGTCGTTGGGTTGCAAGTTGGGCATGGAGGCGATCGTACTCCTGCTGCAAGGCGGCTAGCACCTGGGGGGGACTTCCCAGATCCGGTGTGCCGAAGGTGGCTAATAACTGGGCGATCGGGACGTGCAATGCCTGACTCAGCTTCAGCACCGAGTCCACCCGCAGTTGCCCCACTCGTCCCCGCCGCACCTGCTGCACCTGCCACGATGAAACGCCAGCTTGGGTAGCCAGTGCTTTGAAACTAGCAAGGTCTACCGATCGCATCAACTGCCGCAACCGATCGGTGTAGTCTGGCTGAGATAAAGCCATGCCTTTAGTCATTCTCCAAAAATGTCTGATGTTATTTAACAATAGTCCGGACAGTTTGTTGAACGATTCTACAGGGCTTGCAGGGCTTGCAGTTCCAGGATTGAGCTATTTTTTCAAAGTTAGCTCTGCTCCTGA
>JARCMD010000516.1 GCA_030248885.1 Leptolyngbyaceae cyanobacterium MP9P1.79
AGCGTGGAGAACTTCGTTCTTTGCGTGAACCCGCTTCTGAAGAGGGTTTTGAGTAATTCAAAACCTTAACTCGGTTTTTGGTTCCAATGCTACTCAAGCCCCGAATTCACTTGCACTCTGTGGTGGCTTCGCAACCTTTGAGCCAAAGTAGGTGCTTGACATCTACCTACTAGATGGTAGACAATAAATCCATGGAAAAAAGCACATCTCAACAAATTCTAGACGTTGCCCAAGACATGGTACGCAGTCGAGGGTATAGCGCCTTCAGCTACGCTGACATTTCGGAGCGAATTGGAATTCGTAAGGCCAGCATTCACTACCACTTTCCCTCAAAAGATGAATTGGTATTGAAACTCGTTCAGTACTATCGAGAAGCCTTTAGTCGCAGTTGCGATCGCATCGTTCAATCCGTTGCCAGTCCTCAGCAGCAGTTGATGCAATTTGCCAATCTCTATCGCGATGGGTTAAGGCAAGGTCAGATTTGCCTCTGTGCGATGTTAACAGCCGACTTTGCGGTTTTGCCCCAAGCTGTGCAAGATGAAGTTCAAGCATTTTTCCAGCAAACTGAAGCTTGGCTAGCGGCGCTCCTTCAGCGCGGTTGTGAAGCGAAGGTTTGGCCATGTTATCCATCGCCTGAAGTGGAAGCGAAAGGCTTGATTGCCCTGTTGCAAGGGGCACAACTGTTGGCTCGTGGAGTTGAGGACAGTCCAGCAGCATTCGAGCAAATCGTCTATCCCTTTCTTGCCAGCAGACTGTCAAAGGCGTAGTTTTTTTTACCCCATCGTCTATCTACTAGTAGATAGTTTCACTCAATTCACTTCGTCCCTCATTTCAGGAGAAATTCATCATGGCTCAAGAATTTACAGGTCAAACGCTAATCGCGATCGGCGGCACCAGTGGCATTGGTAAGGCAGTAGCTCAACTCGTCCTAGAAAGAGGGGGTTCGGCTGTGCTGATTGGGAGCCGGGCAGAAAAGTTGCAGACAGCAGTTGCAGAACTGAGCCAGTACGGTGTTGTGAAAGGTCAGCGGGCGAATATTAGCAACCCTGATGAGCGAGCAGCTTTGATTGAACGGCTGAACCGCGATCATGCTGATGCCACTTTGTTAGTCAATTCGGCGGGCATCTTCTTGCCCAAGTCTTTCCTGGAACACAGCGAATCGGACTATGACCTCTATTTAGACCTCAACAAAGCCACTTTCTTCATCACCCAAGCGATCGTCAAAACCATGGTAAATCGAGGTCAGAAAGGGGCGATCGTGAATGTTGGCTCTATGTGGGCAAAGCAGGCGGTTCAAGCAACGCCTTCTTCGGCTTACTCCATGGCAAAAGCCGGACTCCACTCGCTGACTCAACATTTGGCGATGGAACTTGCAGACAAAGGCATCCGCGTCAATGCCGTGTCTCCTGCTATCGTAGAAACGCCCATCTATGAAGGGTTTATTCCCAAAGACCAAGTGCATGAAGCCCTACAAGGCTTTAACTCGTTTCATCCGCTCGGTCGCATCGGGACTACAGCAGATGTCGCTGAAGCGATCGTCTTTTTACTCTCTGAAAAAGCATCTTGGGTGACTGGAGCGATTTGGGATGTCGATGGTGGAGTGATGGCAGGTCGCAATCAATACAACTAACGTTAATAGGGAGACGATAAATGGTATGAATACATGTTTCGTCGAATGAATCTTGCTATGAGTGAGATATTACGCTAGTTTCATCATTAGCAGAAGAAGCCCAACAAGCAGCGATCGTCGCCAACAAAAACCAGCTACACAAGAGTGTGTTGCTCATCTGTCGCGAGTAAACATCGCCTTATGGAAAACCATTACAGCCTATTGGTGGAATAAGGGATACAGTCAGGTAGCCGAAACCACTGAAATAAATACTCACACTGTATCCCTCAATGCCTAAACAGGCTGTAGTCGTAAATACCCTGATATTACAAAAGCCATTCCGTGAGGTGATAGACTACGGGTAGCTCCTTAGAAATGAGAGTTAAGGAGATTGCCAGAAAAGTTTATACCAGGCACTGGAAGGGCGTTCGCGTAGCGTATACTTTGCACTTAGCATCCGGGCAACGACCTTCTGGTCGATTCAAGGGCTGATCTGCCGGATGCTTCGCCCCTACAGCAGTAACGTTTTCCCCAGAAATCTCCTTGTCTCCTTGTCTCCTTATCTTCTGTATCCATCTACTCCCTAAGAATCTTCTACCCTGCCAGGAAGTCACTCAATTGGGAGAGGAAGACCCTAAGGCAAATTTATAAGCTGAAAAGTGGGTACTTTAACTAATTGGGGATTCTTAATATGCCTCTTTATAAGCTTCACGATTTTGATCCTAGCTATCGGGACACCTTTGGTGGCGATGATATTAAAGGCTTAGATGTTTACACCGATACCAACAATGAGAAAGTTGGTAGTGTTCACGATGTCTTGGTGGATGATGAAGGACGTTTCCGTTATTTGATTGTCGATACCGGATTCTGGGTGTTTGGGAAGAAAGTGCTGTTGCCAGTTGGCCAGTCCATGATTGACTATAACCAGGGTCGAGTCTTTGCTCGGTTCAGCAAGGAACAGGTTCAAGACTTGCCTGAGTTCAGCGATAATCTCAAGGTCGATTACGACTACGAAGAGCGGGTTCGTGGTGTATATCGGACATCAGAGGTTGATAGTGCCGCCCCAATGAGTGGTTCTACTATGGATGCCTCTGCACCTGTTGAAGCATCTGGTTTAATGAACCAAGCTCCTGTTGATCCGATGGCTGCCTCTGCTATGTCTGCTACTGCTTACGATCGC
>JARCMD010000100.1 GCA_030248885.1 Leptolyngbyaceae cyanobacterium MP9P1.79
ATCCGACTGAGGCACCGGTCGCCCCTGCACTTGTTCTGGGGCGCTATAGCCTTCTGCGCCAATTCGAGTACCCGGCGCGATCGCCAGTGCTTTCACGGCACCGAAATCTAGCACAACAATTTGGTTATCCAGATTGCGAACTAGCAGATTGCCGGGTTTAATATCCCGGTGAATTATCGGCGTTGGGCGAGTGTGCAGATAGGTCAACACTTCGCAAACCTGAACCATCCAGGCGATCGCTTCTTGAGGCGAAACCGCTCCTTGTTGGCGAACGCGCCTCTCTAAATCTTGCCCGTGAATCAATTCCATCACCAGATATTTTTTGTCCGCTTCAACAAAAAAATCGTAATAGCGAGGAATGCCGGGATGACTCAGCGTTTTTAGCGTATTGGCTTCTCGCTCAAACAGTTCTTGCGCTTTAGGAATCCGCGCTACATCGGCATTCATTTCCTTTAGCACTTGTAGCTTTCCATCCGGCATCCCGCTCAATTTTGATAAGCCAGTTGGGTTCCAGACTAAATAAGTAGTGCCCATGCCGCCTCGACCCAAAACCCGCAAAACTTGATACTGGCGGACGGTTTTGTCTACTCGAATCGGCTGCCCGCAGTGAATACAAAACAAATTATCAGAAGGATTGCCTGTGTGGGTGCAGCGAGTTGGTGCAGACTGCCCTCCAGTGGGTGAAGGCGTGAATGAATCCGCAATGCTCTTAGGAATGATTTCACGAATCGCAGGCTCAGTAGATTGAAGTGGCTGAGTTGCAATAGGTGAGGTTGGAATCAGCGCCATTTGGAACCGGAGAATGGGTCCATTTTGGGCAAGCTGAATCAGCGTATCGTTGATCAGCAGTTTTTCGGCGATCGCTTCTCCATTAATGAACGTGCCGTTGTTGCTGTGGTTGATTAACTGCCAACTCGCCACTGCTGGAGCTGATCCTGATTGAGCCTCGACTCGGCGAAGCTCCAAGTGCTGCCGTGAGACGACCGCCTCACCCAACACCACCTGGTTATTGGGTGCGCGCCCAATCCGAATGATCGTTTCATGGTCAAACTGCCATTGCCGCAGAGGAGTGCGATTTTGAGGATGCAATAGAGTTAAAACAACCCTTAGCGGACTGGCTGCCATGAATTGAGGTAAGACACCGTGAATTGGAAAGCTAGCTTATCGCAGATGTTCTAAACTGGGGCGCACTTTTGCGCGAATGGCGATCGCGGAGATATTGTCATGACCATTGTAGCTATTCGCCAGTTCAATCAGTTCCCCCACGCCCTTATCCAGGTTAGTTTGAGAACTTAGTAGCGGCTGCACGTGGGTCTCCCAATGATTTTCCAGCAGATCATTATCAGATAATCCATCGGAACAGAGCAGCAAGATCATATCTTCATTGATTTCAAAAAACTGGATATCCGGTTTAACAAAGGGTTCATCCCGTGGTCCAAGTGCCTGAGTTAACTGGTAGGCATCTGGGCGACTGTAGGCAACATCAGGATCGATGCCTCGTTGAATTTCTCGCTGACCCACTTCATGGTCTACAGTTATCTGCTCCAAGCCACGTTTGCGGGTGTAGCGATAAAGTCGGCTATCTCCCACATGGGCAACTGCCACTTCTGTATCTTGAATCAGCACTATCACCAGAGTTGTCCCCATGCGTCCACTGCCAGAGCGAGCGTTTTCCTGGTTCACATCATAGATCGCTTTGTTGGCAGCCAGAACGGCTTCCGTCATCATGGCAACATTGGGCAAATCATTAATGCCAGCGCTAGGAAAAGGAGATGCTTGCCATTTCTCTTTGAAATAGCTGCGAATTGTGTCTACCGCGAGGGCACTGGCAACTTCACCGCTGGCATGACCACCCATGCCATCACACAGAATGTAAAGATTGCGGGCATGGATTGTTTTGCCGGATGGGCTTTCTAGCTTGCTCACTTGAATGTCGAGTCCAAAGTAGTCTTCGTTGTGATCTCGTTGTCGCCCCACATCGGTGCGTCCCACTTCTTCTAAATTGAAAAGCTGCATGGGGAGGACGATGGTTGGCATATCGTCGTTATCTAGTGAATCGTCGTCGTCATCAGCTTCGGGAGGAAGGGTGACTGCCATACCATCGGTTGGAGCGTCACTTTGCCGGTCGATTGTTCCATTGAGATTGTCAAGATTTGGGGCGGCTGCTACAGGGTGAATCAATGGCTCTAGCGGTTGAGTGGGTGGTGAGGTGTCGGGCTGTAAGGAGTCGGCGATCGCTTCAATCCGCGATCGTACTGCCTTCACCGTTTTCAAAGTGCCATCTTCCACATCCGCTAAAAATTGAGAAACAGGTTCTAGCTGAGTCCGCTGAGATTCTGCAAACATTGCCTGCCACTGCTTACCTAAATGGTGGAGTGTTAGCAGTTGCCCAGGTGGGTTAGCATAAAGCCGTTGCAGCAGCAGCGTATCATCCTCGGCATCGGCTCGGAGGTTGCTGGAAATTAAAACACTCTGCTGGCACTGCCAGGGTTCTAACGCCTGCCACAGTTCCGTCATTTCATAAAGCCATTGCAGCACTTGCAGCAGCGGCGGAAATCGCTCTTGATCACACCACACCTCCATTAAAAGCGGAAAGTGAGAGCGGTCTTCTAACAGCAATACATCTTGATCGTTCCATTTCCAGGCGTTGTGAATCGCGGGCAGGACTGGATAAAGATCGCGATTGAGGGCAACATAGGGCTGGGCAACTTCTGGGATAGCCAGTGCATTCATTGAGTCTGTCCAGCCTTGTGCCCCTGGAGCGGTAAATTCTAAAGCTGGGTTCTGCGGTGCTTCGTTTGAGTCTTGTTGCAGCACCAGCGCTTCTAACAAAGACAACTGAAACGGTTGGCAATCTAGCACTTGCAGTTGGCGTTCTCCTAAGTCATCGGTTGCCGGAAGCGCATCGATTAGCTTGTAGCGTTGCTGGAGATCTAAGTATCCATTGCTGCCCGTTGCCAAAGTTACATTATCCGTTGAAGCTGGTTCGATAGCAGGATAGTGAGCCGATAAAATTGCCCACCACGTAACCCCAGCGATCGCATCACAGACTTGGCAATTCATTTGGTCGAACGGCACAAGACTGCTGCACTCAGGGCAAGTGTTTTGCACTAGAGAAGTTCCACACTTTTGGCAAAACTTGTTTGCTGTGGGATTTTCAAACTGACAATGGGGACAAACCAGCATGATGAACTTTTCCTCAATTCCCGGCAGATCAAATAATTAATGTCACACACAGGAACGATTTCAATAGTGCCTTTTCCTCTTTTCCTCAAAAATACGTTCGAGGAGAACTTTTACCTTTCCTCAACAAACTGCAATCGCTTGTCTAGTGTTCAGGGTCGGAAAATTTTGAGGCACTTCCTCAACAGATAAACCTGAAAACGAGAGTTTAATCTATTTAAACAGGATTCGCCAAATAAATCTCTGACTTACAGATTATTTGCAGATTATGAAGCTTTTGGAACAGATTGCAAGGGGCGATCGCTCCTCTAAGTGACAGGGTGTTTCATCTTTACTCTTAACAGATACTCGTGCATTCTGGTCATTTCAGGGATTTTCTACAAAACATCTTTAAACTTCACTGATCCGACATAATTTCTTCAGTGCGGTAACTTCGGCGCAGTTTAATTCACGCCACTGTCCTGGCTCTAATCCTATTACGCTGAGGTCAGCGATCGCGACCCGCACCAGCCGCAGTGTTGGAAAGCCAATCGCAGCAGTCATTCGCCGGACTTGACGATTCCGTCCTTCGGTTAAGGTCATTTCTAACCAAGCGGTGGGAATGCTTTTGCGGAAGCGAATCGGCGGATCACGAAGGGGCAAGGGCGGTTCATTGGGCAATAGTGCGATCGCGGCGGGGCGAGTCTGGTAATCCTGAAGGGCAATGCCTTGTCGAAGGCGCTCAAGGTCAGCTTCATCGGGCACCCGCTCTACCTGCACCCAATAAGTGCGGGGATGCCAAAACTTTGGATCACTCAGGCGATGCTGAAGCTGTCCATGATTGGTAAGCAAGAGTAACCCTTCACTGTCGTAGTCGAGCCGACCCACGGCATAAATATCGGGAATGGGGATGTAGGGCTTAAGGGTAGGGCGATCGCCCTCTGCATCGGTGAACTGGCAAAGGACGTTGTAAGGCTTGTAGAACAGCACATAGCGATAAGGCACTGCCGCATTTTTTGATGCCAGTTTAGCTGGTTTATGCTCCATCACCCGTCATAGCCCCTGCTGTTTTTACTCGATCCTGACCCGAAACTGAGCGTATCCCACGTTATTAGCCGGGAGATTGGGCAAATCCCCTAGAGAAAAAATCAGGGAGCCGTTGGAGTTGGTCTGGTTACTACAGGGATTGTTGGCAGGCAGAGGAGCGAGGGGAGTAAAAAATTCTCCCGCGATTGCCAGGGGTTGACTGCCAACACGCACCCGGTTGCTGCCAAAGATGAAGCGAGTACCGAGTGGAATTTGGTCGCATAGAGTGACTGCATTGACACCCGTGCGCCCATCCGACAAGAAATAAATCGTATATTCCACTTCGTCGCCCGGTTGAAGCGGGGTGCTGTTATTCAAGCTCACTACCCCAACGGGTGCGCCCTGGGGAACTAATTGACTCCAGCCCGGTGCTGTGTCGTCTGAGTTGGTGACGACGAGTGCCCCAAAATTTACATCACTGCGGGATACACCACTCCGCGACACGTTAGTGATCCGTTTTGCCAAACGCAACCGGGCAGGTAGTAGAGATACTGAGGTAGGACTATCTTCTCCGGTGCCGCTGGGGTTGCGATCGCCGTTTGGATCAGGGTTGCTGCCATCAGTGGAGCGATCGCTGATCGGTTCCCCACCAGGACTTAGCCCCGTGGCGATCGCGGTATTTTGAAACGGTCCTAAATTATCTGCTCCGCTGCCCGGTGTGATCATCACCTCAAAGCTGACCGTGGCGCTGGTTTCTCCCGCCAAAGTATCTGTGCCTGCCAACACGTTTAGATCGGTTGTGCCATTAAACCCTGGATTAACGGTGAGTGTTGAGCTTTGCAAATTTCTGATCCCATTCACTGTCGCACCTGCAAATGCGATCGCCAAATTATCTTGAAGCTGGAGATTACGGATGGCATATTGGTTCGATGCGGTCGCTGGAGCAAAATTTTGCACTACGACCGTGTAAAGAACAGTGAAAGTGCCGTCTGGGTTTTCCTGAGGAGTTCCAGCCTGTTTTGCTACCCCTAAATTGGGCACACATTCTCGCAGTGCGGCTGCCGTAAAACCAAAATCGTCTCCAATGATGGTGTTGGCTTCGTCCTCAACTCGCAGTTCTAAAGCCGCTTGACCCGGTGTGGTTCTAAATAGCCCTTGCACCCGCGTCCATTGTTGAGGAATGTCAACCGTGATGCCCGCCAAGTTCGGCACAAACGCGGCATCAGCTCCCCCCGGTGGACCTGCCAAATATCGAATCACCGGTGGACTGCCCGCTGTGCCCACGCTGAGCAAATTATAGAAGTAGGCGCTGAAGTTATAGGCAACATTTGGCACCAATCCGTTGACTACTTGCTGCCAAATCAGCGGACTGGGAAAGGCAGATCCGCCTGCCAGATCTTGAGACGGGTTGGAGTAAAGAAACGTATTAGAGGACAGCACTCGATTGATCGGATCACCCGGAAATGGATCTGCCCTAACCACGCCACCCGCATAGGAAATAGGGTAAGGTTCTCCCTGGATAGACAATCCGCCAATTGGATCGTCAGGATAAAGGCTGTCTCCGCGATAGGGCAAGTCGCTGGAAAACTCAAGGGTGCCCGGCACAGCAGCAGGGGCGGTGGCAACTCCGTCGCCCGTACCCGCATTTCGGCTGAAGGTGCCATTCCGCACAAAATTTCGCCCTCCTTCTTGAGTGCCAATCGGACATCCCCTCGTTCCTTCAAACACTTGGGCGCGAATCGGTTGGGCAGACAGCAGAAAAACCAGTGGCACTAGAAAGCCATTGGCTATGGTAGACAGCACGATCGCCCTAGCTGCGATCGCTTGAATAGCGGAAACCATCTTTTTTCTCACCCTTCAGCAAAACATGAGCGGCTTCGGTCGTAGATGCGCCCTGTCAGGCTAAAGAGACTGCATTTTGCGGTTATTGAAACCATTGACCAAAATGCTAATTGCCTAAACACCTCCAAAAGCAAAAGCTCTAACGTCGGCTGGATGCGATCGCGAGAGCAAGAACTTAGATTCGGAATCCAGTAGTGTATCAGGTGCTAGGTTTCAAATGTCAGGTTTTAGATCCCAAGTTTCAAGACCTTGTGACGCTAATTAATCCTGACTCGGAAGCGGGTAAAGCCGACATTGCCCGCTGGCGTATTCGGCAGATCGCTTAAGTTGAAAATGACCGCTCCGTTAGGATTAGATTGATTAGAGCAAGAATTATTCGGGGGTAACGGTGCTAGGGGCGTGAATACCGTTCCACCCGATACGGCAGGCGTATTATTAGTCCGAATCTGAGAACTGCCCGAAACCAGCGTTGTGCCCGCTGGAATTAAGTCGCACACATTGGTTGCTAAGGCAGAAACCGCCCCATTAGAGAGAAAATAAACGGTATACTCCACCTCGTCGCCCGGTGATACCGGATTGTTAATATCTAGCGCAATAATTCCTACCGGAGCCGCCGTCGGCTGTAGCTGCGTCCAGCCGGAATTGTTGTCTTCGGTTGCGCCTGGATCATCCACAAAGCCGCCAAAATTCACTCCACCCAAAGTGGCACCATTGCGAGTCACGTTCGTGATTCGCTTGACCAAAAGCAGATTGGCTTGTCCACTTTGACCAGTTAGACGCACGACCGTTGGAACGCTGCCAGTGCCCGTACCCGCCCCACTCGGATCGGGATTCACCCCATCGTTGGAATCGTCGGAAACCGATGAACCACCCTGAGTGGTAGCGGTAGTTCGCACCGTGTTGTTGAAAGGTCCAAACCCTTCGGGAC
>JARCMD010000101.1 GCA_030248885.1 Leptolyngbyaceae cyanobacterium MP9P1.79
CACCAGTCCTAAACTGTGCAGCCTAAATGCCTGAGTGGGATTCAGCGAAACGGGATGATCCACGGACACCATCTGTTTCATCGCCGCCAGCAGTTGTCCATCCCCTTCTAAGTTCAAAAAATGACGGCGGAGATGCTCTCCATACAACCCGCCCTCAGTGGGAGCCGTTTTCAAGAGCCGTTCCAGCGTTTCGCCCCGGGCAATTTGATACAGGGCGACCCGCACCAAAAAGGGATGTCCACCCACCATCCCCATCAGCCGTGCCACCTCTGCGTCCCCCCAGTGCAACGGATGCCGTTGCGCCAAGTCCATCACCTGCGGCTGGGTAAACTGCAATAGCTCGATCGGCACCCCCACATTAAACGGTGACTGGTTGATATCGAGCGGAATATACACCTCTCTGGAATGTACAATCACTAGCCGTAGATGCTGCCAAATCGGTTTAATCTTGGCATTCTCATGCCATGCCCGCAACATCCCAAAAAAATCTGTGGCGATCGTCGGATACTCAAACACCTGATCCACGTCATCCAAACACAGCACGATCGGCCGCTGAAGCGTTGGCAGCAGATAGCGCTGAACGTAGTTCGTACATTTGTTTTTACAACCCAGTGCCCCTTTCCAATAGTCCGCGAGTCGATCCTCCAGGTTAAGCTCTTCAGCAAGGCTGTGACAAAACCACTGCAAAAATGCGTCAAGGCTACCCAAAGCGTCGCGATCGACCAGTTGAAAATTGAGCGATGCTGTCTGATACTCCTGTTGCTTGGCATCCTGCAAAATCCGCAGCATCAGGGAAGATTTTCCCATCTGTCGGGGAGCTTTGATCCGAATCAACGCCCCTGGTTTAACGATCGCCTCATAACAACGGGTTTCCATGGGAGGACGCTCAACATATAGCGTTGACTCCAGGGGCACCTGTCCTTCTGGCTCATCAAGCACAATGGGTGGCGCTGGGGGAACGTCTCCTATCTCAGATTTCCGTTTAATGACTGGAATACAATCTTCAGCACTTCCTTCTAGCGCCATGCGATTACAGCCCAACTCATAGGCAAACTCGATCGATTCTCCTGCACCCAATGCGTCGTAGAAAGCAACGGCAAATAATCTGGCTGCCCGATCGCCAACCGCCTGATTCATTCCAATTACATAGGGAATGTGCTGGACAATCTCGATCGCCTGCACCTCGGAATAGCAGGCATTCAGCACCACACACTCCACATTGTCAGCAAACAGGCGAAACATCCCTGCCAACGCCTTGGAGCCTACAAGCTGGGCTTGTCCTGCGGGATTTTCCAGCACTAAGCCACCCTCACCCACACCATGCCCAGAGAAATGCACAATCTGGGGATGATGATCCAGCATTGCCCGCTGCACATCGCTCGGAGTGACCGCCCACGCCTGCTCAAGCTGAAATTTGTCTCGCTGTTCCGATCGCCTTAAACCTTCCCCAATCTCCTTCACCTCCTGATCCAAGCGCAGGGGAGCCGAGTTTTTGGGATTTGCCGCCAGAATGAGGATGGTTTTGACAAAGCGATCGTTCATCGGGTCAAGATGTCAGGGCTAAACCGTCGAAAATTTTGACTGGGTGTTCAAGACTCTTACCGCTGACAAAATCCACTGGACTTAGGAGATTTCCAGGAAAGCTTATACCAGGAACCGGAAGGGCGAAGCATCCGGGCAATGACCTTCTGGTCGATTCAAGGCTCTGTCTGCCGGATGCTTCGCCCCTACAGGGGTAACATCTTTCTCGGAAATTTCCTTAGAAGACATAAAGCTAAAGGTCTAATCTGTTGAAACTTCTCCTGCAAAACTTAAAGCTTAGATCGATCGGTCAAAATCTCATAACCCGTTTCGGTGACGAGTACCGTATGTTCAAACTGAGCAGAGAGGGCGTTGTCTACGGTTTTCACGGTCCAGCGATCGGGTAACACGCGAGTTGCCTTACTGCCAGCATTGAGGATAGGTTCGATCGCCAGCACCATGCCTGCCCGTAGTTTGACATTGGGCATCGTGTGGGTGCGAAAGTTAAACACCGATGGCTCTTCGTGCAGATTTCGCCCTACTCCATGCCCCGTGTAATCTTCCACGATCGTGAAGCCATTAGCCACCACATGATCCTGGACTGCCCCCGCAATATCGAGTAAAAAATTACCAGCCTTAACCTGGGCAATCCCTTTGTAAAGCGCTTCTTCGGCAACCCGAATCAGTTTAGCCGCGTTGGGAGTGACATCACCCACGGCGATCGTAATGCAGGAATCGCCATGAAACCCGTGGTAATAGGCTCCGGTATCCACCTTCAGCACATCTCCCGTCCGAATCACTTTTTTGGGGTTGGGGATGCCATGCACCACTTCGTTATTGAGGGATGCACAAATTGAGCTAGGGAAGCCATGATAGCCCTTAAAACTCGGCGTTGCGCCCATAGCTCGAATCCGAGTTTCGGCGTAGGCATCCAGGTCAGCCGTCGTCATCCCAGGCTGTACCCGCTCAGAAATTTCCTTCAGCACGGTTGCCACAATGTGAGAAGCCTGCCGCATAATCTCAATCTCACGGCTGGATTTAATCTCAATGCCTCGCCGCTGAGCATTACCTAACGCAGGCTGAGGGGAGGGAGAAAATAACTTTGTCAAAATATTCATGGCAATCTGAGGGCGCTTCCATCGCTAAATGAAACAGGAGTAACGGGGCAAATCGGTAATCTGAAGACGTTAAGATAGCAGCCCAGTCCTCATTAACTATGGCGTAACTCTGAGCTAAAGTCACTGAAATCTCGGTCAAGGATGGGTGATGCTATCGCTAACCTGTCCTCCGATCGGCAATCTAGAGTCGGGAATTAAATGACCTGCGTAGGTTCAATAGTTCGGACATTTTTGCCGATCGCTAGCCCTCATCCCCCAACCCCTTCTCCCGTTCTGGGAGAAGGGGAGCCGGATTGAAGTCCCTCTCCCCTCTTGGGAGAGGGATTTAGGGTGA
>JARCMD010000517.1 GCA_030248885.1 Leptolyngbyaceae cyanobacterium MP9P1.79
GAATTGGGAAGGGAGGACGGAACGGGATCAGCCTGGGAGAGAGCGATCGGTGGGGATGCAGGTTGGGGCAGATCAGTGATCGGTGCAAGACCAGAATTCGGGGGCTGTGAAGTGACTTCACTTGGGGGCTGGCTTGATGGCTGGCTAAACTGAGGTGAAGCGGAGGCGGGAGCTACGGTGGGAGAAGTCGTGGAAAGGGTGGCGACAGATGGAGCATTTTCAGGATGATTTGCCATTCGATCGATCGGCACTACATCGATGGGGATCAGGGTGGCTTGGGGTGCAAGAGAGGCACTGCCAATCATCCCAGCCCCCAAGGCTAGCAGCGCATGAATCGCCACTGAGCCAGCAAAACCCGCAGACCATCGGCGGAGCGAGTCTGATTTATCAGGTTTTTGGAGCGATTGAACTGGAGCCTTAACTTGAACTGGAGCTTGAAAAAGATGCAACCGTGCCATGATTAAGCCAAACTTGGAGCAGAAGAATCGGGCGGACTACCAGGGTCTACAGCAAAGGTCAGGACGGTTTCGTCAATGCCTTTAAGATTTAACGGACTGACTTTAGTAATTTCTTCTTCGCTGAGATAATCTGCTACTGCCGCCGATACGAGAATGCAATCTGGCTCAGCGGCCTCTTGAATCCGAGCGGCGATGTTCACACTGGGCCCGATAGCGGTGTAGTCGGCCCGCTCCTGGCTACCAAACATCCCAACCACCGCTGTTCCTTGATGAATGCCACAACGGAATTGCACCTGACTGATCCCCTGGGCTTGCCAGCGCTCATTCAGGGCGTGGAGGGAATGATACATCTGGCGGGCAGAGGCGATCGCCCGACGCACCTGTTCATTGGGAGATAATTCTTCGGGCGCTCCAAAGAGAGCCAACACCGCGTCACCCATAAACTTATCGACGGTGCCCCCGTTCTCAAAAATAGCGTGGGTCATTTCTGCCAAATACTCATTTAATAGCTCAGCCACTCGGCGCGATCGTAACGTGTTGGACAATTGCGTAAACCCAATAATGTCGCTAAACAGCACGGTAATCAGCCGTGGTTCAGGGCGCAAGTCTAACCCTAGTTCTCCAGCGGCGGCCTTTTGCACCATCGCGGGAGGTAAAAAGCGCCGCAGCACCGACTCCGTTAAGTAGGTGTTGAGTTCTGCCACTCGGCGTTCATTGGCCTTCAGGGCTAATAGATTGCGGACTTCTGCCAAGAGTTCCCGATCGTTGAACGGCTTGGCTAGATAGGCATCCGCCCCTCTTTCTGTACCTTCAATGCGAGTATCCTCGTCCACCTTGGCGGTGAGCAAAATGACTGGGGTGCCCTTCAAAGTCTCGTCTGTGCGGATCATTTGAATCAAATCGAGTCCCGAAACTAGGGGCATCATCAAATCCGTCACAATTAAATGAGGCCGCTGCTGCTGGGCGACCTGGAATCCTTCAGACCCGTTCCGAGCGGTACAAACCTGATACCCCACCTGCTTCAAAATGCCAGATACATAAGTTCGCAGATCGGGGTTGTCATCCACCACCAGCACCAGGGAAGACGGAGAAGCAACAGGTAAGTCAGTGCTAGGTCTCAGAGTAAGAGCGGCAGCTTGTTGAACATCTTCTACACCAGCCCCCACAGTAGGTGGGGGAGCCACTTCGATCAAGTCGGCTTCAATATCTGCCAGTTCCACCGCCGCCCGTCCTGGCTGCACTTCTATGGGCACTTCCGTGGGCACCACAATAATTTGTTGCGATGGTAAATGCCCAGTCCCGACTTGCATCCAAACAGTGAACGTGGTTCCCTCTTGATACACTGACTCGACCGAAATTTGTCCCCCGTGAAGTTCCACCAACTCCTTGACCAAAGCTAGCCCTAAGCCGCTGCCCTCGTAACTCCGGTTAGCTGACCCCTCAGCTTGCCGAAAGCGCTCAAACAAGTGGGGAATTTGATCAGGGCGAATGCCAATCCCGGTGTCTTTCACCTTGAGCAGGCAATAATCCCCAGCCGTTTGGATAGTGAGGGTAAGGGTGCCGCCGGGAGCAGTGAACTTCATAGAGTTGGATAACAGGTTATACACCACTTTGTCGAAGCGCTCTAAATCCAGATACACGGGCGGGCAGGTACTAAATTCGGTGATGAGGTGTAGGCCTTTCCGCTCACAGTAGGGACGGAAGGACTCGGTGATTTGGGTCACAAACTCCACAAGATTACAGGGGCGAAAACTGGGTTGCATTCGCCCTGCATCCAATCGCTGCAAGTCCAGTAACTGGTTAACTAGCCTCAAAAGACGACGCGAATTGCGGAGAGCGATCGTCCCCTGCTCATAGGACAAGCCTTGCCCTTGGGAAATTGCCGACTCCAAGGGCCCAATCATTAGCGTCAGGGGGGTGCGAAATTCGTGGGAAATATTTTGGAAAAATTCGGTTTTCTGGCGATCGAGTTCCAGCAATTGCTCTGCCTGCTGGCGGGTTTTTTGATACAGCCGAGACTGTTGCACGGCGATCGCCGCCTGCACTGCCACCGCTTGGGACAGGGAAATTTCTGAAGGCTTCCACTGCCGCGATTCATGGGTCTGCCGTAGCGTAATGCTGCCAATGATCTTACCCTCAGATAGAAGAGGGACAACGAGCAATGCCCGCGCTAGGGATCGCAAGGGGAGGTCGCTTGTCCGCATCTCTGGGTGTTGACTCAAGTCGTCGATCGCCACCGGTTGCTGAGTTGCCAATAACGCCTGAAACACAGGATTACTCCTGATTGGAACTAAAGATTGGGGCAACTGCCGCCCTGGAGTGTCCCCACTCCCTGGAGCATTAGCCCAAGCGATATCAGTCCTAGCTCCCAAACTTGGGGGGGTAGAGCCACTTTGTCCTGTCGCTGAATGATCCGGTATCTGTCCCGATGAAGGCATCAGTTCAGCCAACACTAATCCGGCATTAGGCAGGGAGGGATCGTATAACCCCACACACTGGACATATTCGTCATCCTCTGTCCACAGCGACAATGCACAGCCATCGGCGTGCAAGGCTTGACCTAATTGCTGGGTAATGGCAGCAAAAATATCTTGGGGATCAAGGGACGATCGGATCGCAGTGGTAATGGTATTGATCAGCGCCTCGCGTTTTGCCGCTGCCCGCACCTGCTCATAGGCCCCCATCTGAGAGAGCGACAGCGCTGCTTGGTCAGCCACCATAATCACCAGTTGAATCTCATCTCCCTGCCACTCCCGTACCTGTTCCCGCTGGTGCAGTGCTAAAACCGCCATGAGTTCCTGACGACACACCAGTGGCACCAATAGCGTGGACTGAATATTTAAAGCGCTCAGGGCGTGGCGTTGCGACTCTGCTTCAGGCGTGTTCTCCTGCAAGGTTGGGTCAGTGGACACCTCATGCAGCACCTGCACATCAAGCGTTCTCCAAACTGTTTGCGCTAATAGCGGCAGAGAGGAGCGATCGTCGTCTTTTTGATACGCGAAACAGGTGTCTTCTAGCCGATCGCCTTGATTTAAGCGCAAGACACAGCAGCTTACCTCAAACATGTGCCCCACTGTGTCAACGATCGTTTGGGGAATCTGGCGATAGCTAGACGCACTGCGGATAGTATTTGTAACTGCATTAAGCAGAGACTCCTGCCGTAGCGTGCGACTTAGCTCCCGTGTCCGTGTCTTCAATACATTGTGCGTATCCAGGGCTTGACGAACGACCGCCCTCAATTCCTCGTCATCCCACGGCTTTGTGACGTATTTAAACACCTTGCCTGTATTAATGGCTTCCACCAAATCTTCGACATCGGTGTAACCCGTCAAGATAATGCGAATAATATCGGGGTAGCGAGTTGCCGTGAGACTTAAGAACTCAGTGCCACTCATTAAGGGCATTCGTTGATCGGAAATAATTACAGCCACATCCGGCTCATGGGTCAAGATATCCAAAGCGGCAGGCGCACTTTCAGCCCTCAGAACTTTAAATTCCCTGTAGAAAGTACGGTAAAGCAAATCTAAATTGTCTGGCTCATCATCGACGACCAGCAATTTAGGCTTTCCGGTTTCTTGAGCTTTCATGCACTGCTCTCCTGGTATAGAGACAGTTGGATAATGAGAGATAGCACGCTAAGACCCTGGAATGACGAACTTGGAAATACCTTTCCTGCTCGTTCTAGGTAGCTAAGTAGCCAACTCAATTGTTGGTTGCACCAATAGGAGTATGGCTCAATGATTTTACGACTAGGAGCAAGCTTGCTCCTGAGGCTTTTCGTCTTTGAGATGAAGTTAGTTAGAAGAAAATTCCTCAGAACCATGTTATCCAATCAGCATAGACGTATTCGCTTGATAAAATGTAAGCCATTTCATCCTAAGTTAAGTAACTGTAAGGTTACACTCTCTTCGACAGTAGAAGTGTCCCTAATACAGGTAAACATCTACATAAATATTAAAAACTAGGCGTAGAAGCAGATCAAGACAGTCCGTCTACTACAATTTCATCCATATCAATTCACCCGTATCAATCCACCACTATTGATTAGTGTCGCATCATTAATTAATAGTGTTAAAGATATATAGAGTGTTTCGCAACTAGTATGCCTAAAATTCAGTTAGCTGACTATGTCAATTAAAAATATCACCGTAAAATATCTTGCAACTCTTAAATAATGATTCCTCTCCACTACGGTTAATCAGGCTATCTCTAACCTGATCATGATTGAATGTTTCCCTAGCTCCATTATGCTTTTTGGAGAGCAGATACAGCTTAGTACATCAATGGGCAAGTTTTTTGCAACTGTCACTAAAGCAAATGCAAGAAAACGACGTGAAGCGAAGAATTTGAACTCCGATCGTCCCCCACACGACCTTCAGGATGACACCTATGAGGTTGGTTATACATCGCTTTGATTTGCACTGGGATAGGAATTACCTACCGCCCGTGGCAGGGCAACTTGCATGAAGAACTCTATGTCAATAGTCCGGACAGTTTGTTGAACGATTCTACAGGGCTTGCAGGGCTTACAGTTCCAGGATTGAGCTATTTTTTCAAAGTTAGCTCTGCTCCTGACTTTGAAAATAAGATCCCGCCCACGGTTGAATCAGGGTTTGAGCCTTAAAATC
>JARCMD010000102.1 GCA_030248885.1 Leptolyngbyaceae cyanobacterium MP9P1.79
CCCAACTCATTCAAAAACACGCGATGGACTTTAGGACTCTCTAGCAAAGGTAGATATGGCTCAATGTTGCTCTGCTCTATGCTGCGAGATGGGTAGATGACGACCGCTTACCAATCCGAAAACCGATCGCGATTGCGGTAGAAATAGAGAAATGCTTCACCAAACAAGCGCTCGTAAAGCCGATCGTCCTTCTGGAACTGCACCTCTGCAAAAAATACCACCCCTAATTCTTCAGTATCAGGGGGGAGAAATACTCCATCAATAACAAAGGTAGGTTCTTTGACCGTTACAGAGTCAAAGCGATAGTTGGCGGCATTGTCAGGGGGAGTTGTGAGTAGCTCAAATAGTAGAGTTGGAGACTGCGCGAAAAGTCGGTAGAAGATGGAATCGCGGCGCATGGTCACTGCCTGAAGGATGAAAGCAATTGTACTACCAATAGACTCGGTATTGTTTAAAGGGGATTATCCCGCGATCGTCTTTGCCATTCATATGTTGGAAAGTAGAATCGCTACTTGTCTAGAGCGATCGTGCTTCACCCTTCCTGATGAGTTTGCAACCAATGTTCTAGGTCAGCAAAACTAGAGAAGTCCAGTAGTGGTTTTAGCTGGTCTAGGGATAATGAGTCGAGGGGCGATCGACACCTCATTCAACCAAATTTCCTTGATGCAGCACAACGTTGAGGCGTTCCAGGGTGCGCTGGTTCTCAGCGGCAGTGCCGATCGTGATTCGCAGTCCCCCGCCCGTATGCCGAATTAAGGTTCCCTGGATCTTCATTTCCTGGGTGATTTGGGCTAGGGCAGTGTCAGGCTTGAGCAATGGAGATTTGAGCCGTATATAGACAAAATTGGCGCTGCTATCCCACACCTGCAACTGGGGAAATTGCCTCAGGGCGGTGATGAGTTGCGATCGTTCTTGCAATAGGGCGGGAATGGAGTCTAGCAAGAGATGCCGATGGAGCAGGGCAGTGTGGGCAGCAGCTTGGGAAAACGTGGGCAAGTTGTAGGGCAAGCGGACTTTTTCCAGAGCAGTGATGAGGTCTGGGTGTCCAATGGCATAACCGACACGATGGGCAGCGAGGCGAAAGGCTTTGGAGAAGGTGCGGAGAATCACCCAGTTCGATCGCGCTAGCACCTCATGCACCACGGTCGTTTGGCTAAACTCAAAGTAGGCCTCATCCACCACAACGAGAATATGTTCTGGCAAGCTCCGCAGCCAATCTAATTCTGCTGTCGTCAAGGCGTTGCCTGTGGGCGAGTTGGGATGCACGATAAACACAGCCCGGATAGGCGGATTTTGGGTATCTTCGATCGCTTCCTGAGCCGCAGCTAAATTAGTTTCAAAGGTGGTGTCCGATCGCCCCACAGTGACTACAGGGATGCCCAGCGTTCGGGCCAGAATTCCGTACATCGAAAACGTCGGCTCAGCCACAAGAATGGCACCCGCTCCACCCAGGCATGTCGCGATCAAGAGGGCGCGAATGAGTTCATCAGAGCCGTTGCCGAGGGAAATATGGGAGGTTGTAAATGTTGCGCTGCTATCGTGGCTGGACTCCTGGATATACTCAACTACTGCCTGCTTCAGCACATCGTGACCCCCATCGGGGTAGCGGTTGGTGGCGATCGTGTGCTGGTAAGTCCAAGCCAATTTTGCTTTCAACTCATCGGGCAACTGAACAGGACTTTCATTGGTGTCCAATTGGTCGAACTCGATCGCTGGAGGAAGTGACTCTCCAGCACTGGCGGGGTGGGGAGTATACGCCTTGAGTTGGGCTAAGTCTGGACGAAGAAATGGCAGCATGATTTTCTGATGGTTCAGGTCAAGAAGGGGCGATCGAATCGGGTTACTCGTTACAGTCAGAGACGGCAGATAGGCTTAAACTTACTATCACTCGCGCTCATCCACCATCTGCTGCATTGGGATCATTAATCTGGCAGCCAATCTTCTGCTAGTACCAGCGCTAGAGAATAGGGACACGTCTCTGGAAACATCGAGATTTCTATGCTAGTTTGCTTGGCTGCTTGGCGGCGTGCCCGTTGATAACTCTTTTCAAGTTGCTCTGCGGAATAACTCTTCAGGCTGGGACTATCTTCGATCGCCAATTCAATCTGAGTTCGCGCATCAGTGATGGAATCAAGCCAGCTATCTGAGCGGCGTTGGGGTTGATACTGCCACTTAAGCAAATGCAGGAGAAGCCGAGCGAGTTGACTGGCAATCCCCCGCCGTTCACTTTTACCCAAGTCCTCAACCTCTTCAATCAGATGCGGCACATCAATTTCGTGCCAACGTTGCTCCCGCAATAATTGGGCTGTTTGGTTAATCCATGAACTAAAATCTGTTGAATACTTCACGCTCATGTTCAGTTTCACACTCTAACAGCACTCAGTATCTAGTTACAAAGCACCTCTATTAGCTTTTCAATAATAACGCTTGAAACCTCATCTGCTACTGAGGATAGCTAAAGCTCACACTAGACTCTAACCGGAACCAGGAGAGCTACAGACTTTCTCATTCCTTCGGTTTGGCAACCCGATCGCCCCCTTAAAAATGCTGAATTTCGTACCAAATCTTTTCCATCACATCATGAAGGCTGTGATCGCTGTCTAATTCGACCAGCTTTACCCACGAGCGATCGGCGGCATAATCACGGCTTGCCTGGATGGGAATCGTTGCGTCTGCCTGTCCATGCAGAATGAGGGTGGGTACAGGTCGCTGAAGGTCAGCGTCGCGATACTGGGCTGCGTCGGTGAGAAAGTCATAGTGGAGAGGAAGCATTTTGCCCTCGCCGTAGTGGTGAACCGAGAGGAATTGGTCTTGTTGCCAGCGATCGATTTGCGCCTGTCCCAATTTGGGCAACCAGTGGGCGAGAAACTGGAAGGCGGGAGCCAACAAAATTACCTGCTGCACTTGGGGATGCCGATCGCCCACCCAAGCTGCGGTCAATCCCCCCAGACTGGAACCAATCAAGACTACGGGGTCTGCACTGGGTAGCTCTGCGGCGACCTGCTGAATTTGGCGTGTCAGGGTCAGATGGGAAAAGTCACCCTGGTTCAAGTCGGGGATTTGAAGATCGATGCCAGTTTTGGTAAAACGATCGTGGAGGTCGATCGCCTTAGTAGAGCACGGACTGGATGCAAACCCATGCAAGTAGAAATAGCGTTCCATTAGCCTCACGCTCCTACTCGCTAAACTATCCTCATTCGTCAAGGGTTGACGAATCACTTGCTGAAGACCTGTACTTCACAACCCTCCGTGAAATCAGCCCTCTTGCTCTAGCCAAGTTGTTAGATCTGCGATCGACGAGAAATTCAGCAATGCCAAGGCTAAGGCTTCGAGTTGCTTGAGATTGAGGGCAGAAACTCGATCGCGCTCTGCTGACGACAAATGTCCAAGGCGCTGCTCTAGCAATAAAAGCACCAGCGATCGTTCACCTTCCTGACGACCTTCTTGGCGACCTTCCTGGCGACCTTCCTGGCGACCTTCTTGCAGAATTTCTTGATAAATCACTGACTCCCGCATCATTACTTCTTGGCGACCTTCTTGGCGACCTTCCTCCAGAATTTCCTGATAA
>JARCMD010000518.1 GCA_030248885.1 Leptolyngbyaceae cyanobacterium MP9P1.79
ACCCTCACCCTAAATCCCTCTCCCTAGGGAGAGGGACTTCAATCCGGCTCCCCTTCTCCCCAGGGAGAAGGGGCTGGGGGATGAGGGTGGCTCGACATTGAGTTAGCAGCCTGAGTAGTTACATTCCAAATTTGGATGATGACACGCCCTAGGAGATTTTCGAGAAAGATGTTATCCCTGTAGAGGCGAAGCATCCGGCATGTAAGCTCTTGAATCGACCAGAAGGTCATTGCCCGGATGCTAAGTGCAAAGCACACGCTACGCGAACGCCCTTCCGGTGCCTAGTGTAAACTTCTCTGGAAATCTCCTTAAGCGCTACCCGTAAACGTAATGTCTGGGAACTTTGTCTGCGCTTCTGCCATCGGCCGTCGTCTGCCTTCCTCTTGCCAGTAGTTAATGATCTCCGTGGCTTTGTTGAGCAATTCCACCCGATCTTTCTCGGCAATCCAATGCTTGGCTTCCAGTTCGGTTTTTAGCTGTTCCCACGCATCTTTGCGGGGCCAAAAAAAGTAAGATGTCAGGGGACTGGTACCTTTCCCAACCACTTGATCCACTGCTAGGGCTACGTTATCGTCTAGCCAGAGAACTTTCAAAATAAACTTCGACAATCAAACCTCCAGGTCAACTCGATTCTTTGTAATAAGGCTAAGGTTTACAATTTTATCGCACTGTCTCAACAGACTGGTGCGAAACTTGCCTCAGAATTTGGCTATCTCAGAATTTGAAATAGACAAGATTTAAACAGTGTTTTTACCTTATTTATTTTTTTAGCCCGTTTATCTTAACAGATAACTCGTTTGTAAGGAGCATTATGGTTCAAGCAGTTCCCCCCAATCCGATCGCCGCGATCGTCATTTTTGACATTGATGGAGTCATCCGCGATGTTGCTGGGTCCTATCGTCGTGCCCTAGCCGATACAGTCGAACACTTTACTGATAGTGTTTACCGCCCTTCCTCAGCAGAAGTTGACCTCCTGAAGGCTGAAGGCATCTGGAATAACGACTGGGAAGCCTCGCGGGAGTTGATTTATCGCTACTTTCGGTCTGAGGGCCGATCACTTCCCGATTTAGACTACGAGGCATTGGTTGCTTGGTTTCAAAGTCGGTATTGGGGGCCCAGTGACGAGCAGGGAACGGGCTACATTTGCGATGAACCCTTGCTCTTGGAATCATCCTATCTAGAAGGATTAACCCAGACGGGGATTCCCTGGGGCTTCTTCAGTGGAGCCAGCCGAGCCTCTGCTTCCTACGTGCTAGAAAAACGATTGGGCTTGCAATCACCGCTGGTCATTGCCATGGAAGATGCCCCTGGCAAACCGGATGCAACGGGTTTGCTCAAGGCCACGCAAGAGCTAGAACAACTCGATGGAGAGCAACGAGCCGCGCGATCGACATCAACCACTGGCTCAAGTGGGACTCTGAACCGTTCTGTCATTTATGTGGGTGACACGGTAGCGGATATGTATACGGTGCAAAATGCCCGTAAGCTGCAACCCCGCCGCTGGTGGATTGGTGTCGGCGTACTCCCTCCCCACGTCCAAGATTCTTCAGCCAAAGAAGACTATATTTCACTCCTCACCACAGCAGGGGCAGCGATCGTGTTCAACAATGTCCAAGAGCTAAGCATTGACCAAATCCGCGAGTTAACCCGCCCTCGCAGACAATCCGATCGGCGTTAGTAATCTATAGGTATTTGGAGCCTATCAACAAATGGGCGCTGAATAATTACGGGTTTGGGATAGCGAGGGGAATAAGTAACTTCCTTGGGGAGTCGTTTTATCAGTTCACCATCGATCGTATTGAAATAATCAACCTTCATTCGGATCGCTGTTGCCAGATGAAGTGAGTCATAAGGTTGTAGAGCTTTTTTGCCCCCGCCGTATTGCCTGAGAAGATAGCGGTTAATCTCTGCCATATCCGGTTCAAAACTCACACGCTCCAGCCAAACACTATTAAGTAGTTGAGAAATAATTTCCTCCTGCGCTTCTACAGAAAAGGATTCTTTACCAGGAGCAGGTTTAATATATACCACTTCTGCCAGTGTAAATGCAGAGGTGAAAGCTTTAATTATGCCTTGCTCAGCCGCTCGAATAACAGATTCACATTCCGCAAAATTGTCTGGTTCTGCTTCACCATTTAGAAAGCCAGAAAATACCCCTGAGTCAAGGTAATGAAGTGGTTTATCTGCCACTACCCATGCCTCAATTTAGCTAGAATTTCGCTAACAGATGGCATCTCCTCTGCCAATGGCAAAATTCGGAAATTGCTAATGTCATCAACTTGGATGCTAATTTTCGATCCGTGCGGGTGCTGCCGAATTAATCCAAAAGCATAGACTCTACGTCCCAAGGCTTCTTTTGCAATTTCAAGCATTTCGTCTTTAAAGAAGCATTTGATTATTCCACCCTCAGTCGAGCTGCGGATGCCAAGCCTAGGTCTCGCAGCGACACTGATAGAAACTAAAACCCCTTCGATTGAACCGTAAAACGTTTGAGTTGTCTTTGTGATCTCATCAATGTTTCCAGCGAGACGAGGAGCTATACTTTTATTCCATCCATTGCTGCCAAATCTGATTTCCGCAAAATCGTTTGGATTGATGATTTCACCAAATGTCTTTGTGTATTTGAGAGCAGCTTCACTGAAGCCAGTTGGAGTCAAGGGAACTTCTAGCAATTGATCTATTCCTTGAGTAAAGGTGCTAATCACTTGACTAGGCCTAGATTGATGGATCTCCTGATTGACTGGATTTGCAACAGCAGTCATATAAATGCTCCCAGCCCTTATCGATGAGATTTCCCATTCGATCGTTAAATCGCCATTCTCAGACGTTTCCTGATCAACCTCTGTCAATAAATCAATAAAACTATCAAGTACCTTGCGAAACTTGATAAGGGGGAAGTACGGCCCTTGAATACTCATTGTGAGAGTAGCGTGATCGCTATTCCTTACCCCATTAGGTGTGGTATCTCCCCTTGCTTGCATAGGACAATATAAGATTTCTAGTTAAATTGTCGCATGTACAAATTTACTTGAACATTGCTTTCAACTTATTCTACTAGGCGTGTCAAGACAAAAATAAAAAGTGGGAATAGTTGAAAAATCGAAAAATTCTCTGAAAGACAGAATCAACTCTGCACGAAAAGCTGGCATTGTTCAAAGGAGGTTTAAACCTTGCCATAAAGTCTTGGAGAAAATGGCCCAACTCTACTCAGCACGATTATCATGGGCATTGGTTTCAACACCTGATTTCAAAATTTTTTAGATGCAAAATGTATTGAATAGTGCTGATGCGATGTTAGGAGAAGTGCGGCATCTCCTCTACACCGATCGCCCCGAATCAAAATATTGAGGTATAAACCCGATCGCATCTCTATTTTGGTAGGAGACCGATCGTACTTCACATATACCGATCGCTCCGAATCTGAATATTAATGAGGCTGGGGAGTCACATTAAACATTAAATCGGGGCATTAAATCGGGGTATGTGAGTTTGGTTTACTGCTGGGAAAGACGTTGGACACTTTCCCCGCCTAGGAGTTCATGGGTTTCCTTGAGGAGTGTGGGAATTCGATGGGCGTGGGGACTTCGATCGAGACATTGCCGTAAATCCAGCGTATCGATGCGATCGGCCTTGGCACCGGGGAACCAGTGCCCCCCATTGCCCAGCAAGGCATAGCGCATTTTGGCATACTCCACCATGTCGTAGGCAAGGGCTAAATTTCTCAGCCAAAGAAGCGTTTGCAGATTCAGTCCGCCGGGGGTTTGCTGTTGGGTGGGCAATCCCACATGCCAGCTACTCATCCATTCCTCACCCAGAGTCTCGATCGCCTGTTGCTCCAAGCGATTGAGAATGGGTGGCAAAATTTCATCGGCGCGATCGAGCCAGTCCAGCGTTTTGAGGTGTTCGTCGAAATCGGTGGGGCGGGCGGCACCGATGCTGAGGGTGTGGACTTGGGGATAGCTGAGGCAGAACAGATCATTGAACACGATCGGGCTGAGCGGGGCGCAGAGATCGATGAGTTTCTGGGGAGGATTGTAGAGTTTGCCGCCTTTGTCTGAGGGACTGATGATGAACACGCCCATGTCGTGCCGTTGGGCCGCTTCGATCGCCACCCAATTGAATTGATTGATGTAGTACCAATGCAAGTTCACATAGTCAAACTGGTTAGTTTCGATCGTCTGCACAATCACATCAGTGGGGCCGTGGGTGGAAAAGCCGATGAAGCGAACTTTGCCTTGCTGTTGCAGCGATCGGGCTACCTCCAGACATCCCCCCGGTTTTAGGCTGTGGTTCAGCAGGTCAGGGGTGTTGATGCCGTGCAGCCCCAACAGATCGACGTAATCCAGCTTGAGGTAACTCAGGGATTTCTCAAAGGTGCGCCGAAAATCTGCTCCCTTGGCAACGGGAGCAACTTTTGTCTGCACAATTAGTTTCTCTCGTGGCAACTTAGGTAAAATACGCCCTAACTGCATCTCAGAGCTACCGTAGCCACGCGCCGTTTCCACATGGTAAATTCCCAGTTCAACCGATCGGCGAATTGTCTGCTCCAGGTTCTCTTGCTGGTTCAGCGGCACCTCTCGCTCTGGCACATCCTGCCATTTGTACTGGTATCGCATTCCACCACAGGAAAACACAGGCATGGATAACTCTGTACGCCCAAACCGTCTGTAATACATAGGAGCTACCTGTTAAGAACATCTTGATTGTCAAGGATTGTGGATTAAATAAAATCTTGTTTTTCAGCGAAACGCTCAATGTGCCACTGAAAAGTCAGAAAATTAGTTTTACAGGCTGTTAAATTTATGAGCTATAGACCTAAAGAAAAAATGACAACGAAACGTGACGATCGTCCCTGAACAGATTCCTCGATCTTCAGGCAAGCGGAAGTAGCGATAAGATGGGTAAATCTATTGTGAACCTGCAATCAAGTAACAAAAATTAGGCAATAAAAAAACAAAAATTTCTTCCTTACCCTTCTACATTTTCTCCTCTTTATTCCTATGGATATCTCAGAACTGGATGATTTAGAAACCTCTGTGCAAGATCTACTGGCAGTCGCCCAGATGGAGTTAGAAACCAAACGGCTCCAGCAACAGCGAGATCAGCAAGTAGAAAAAGCCCTCCTAGAAATTCAACAGCGTTTAGAACCACTCCTGCAACAGGTTGAGGGCATGTTGGTCAATTATGCCTCGGAAGCTAGCGATAGCCCGATCCGCAAAAAGTTAGAGGAAAAAGCCGCCGATATTCGTCAGCAATTAGCGGAAGCCCCCAGCAAGGCAGCCCAGATTGCCGATCGCCTCCTGATTCTGAACGAAGAACGGCTACTTGATGCGCGAGTGGCTGAACAGACTGCTCAGTGGCAACAGGCTCTCAGGGCAGATTTACTGGAAATGATTGCTGAGCAAGAGGACTTTTTCAGCGCGACGGATGCCTCTGTAGCGATTCGGGCCCACTTGGATGACTTGAAGGCGATCGGTGGACTGGCAGATGTGGTCGATGCGCTGATTGCTCGCATCAATGCCTGTAGTGAGGAAGGCCCAGTTGCCAAACTGAGGGGCAGCCACGAGCAGACCTTAAACTTTATCTACGGCAAAGCCTTAGAAAATCGCTCTCGCATCGATTACGTCCCCAATGTGCAGCCCCGGACTCGCCATCGCACCACAGAGAAGCCGCCCAATCCCTATACTCAACTAGAGGGCAAGGTGGTAATTTTTGGAGGACACGATCGCCTGGAAACTGCTGTGAGAAACCGCCTACGAGATTCCGATGTGGAACTGATTTGGTGTACTGCCCAGGCAGGGCTACAAATCGCTGAGCAAGGGGAAAATCATGTTCGCAATGCTGATTTGGTCTTAATCATCACTGGATACGCAAGTCATTCCCTCACAGAAAAAGCCATGCGAACGATGCAACGAGTTGGTAAAAGCCCAGAAATGATTAACACAACGGGGATGACGAAGGTGTTGGAGGCGATCGAATTAGGACTGAAAACCAAACTACTAGAACGACGGTTTAATTTCTCGAAGCCAGCATAGATATACTTCATGAAACCCATAACCTAAATTGAGCCACGGAGGTCAGGGGCGCAGAGAAGGTGGCGATCGAATTCACTGAAGGATTGTGGATCAAATAAAATCTAATTCTCCCTCACCCCAACCCTCTCCCTGGGGAGAGGGAGTCGGAGTCTTTTTGCCCTTCTCCCCTAGGGAGGAGGGGCTAGGGGAGAAGGGGAAAAAGATTGAGCCGTAGTCCAACCACTTTTATAAGTTATTTAATCCACGATCCAAGTACCAATAGTTCGGACATTTCTGCGATAGCTAGCCCTCATCCCCCAACCCCTTCTCCCAGAACGGGAGAAGGGGAGCCGGATTGAA
>JARCMD010000008.1 GCA_030248885.1 Leptolyngbyaceae cyanobacterium MP9P1.79
ACCCCGCCCCCAACAAGCCCCCCACAACGTGGTTGCCAATTTCTCCCGCCCAAGCGAAGGTTTGGAGATGGGTAATTAGGCTGAAGGTGTAGCCCGCCACAAAGCCAAAGGGCACAAGCCAGTAGGACATTAGCTTAGAGGTTTTGCGGGCTTGCTCGTTGGGATCAATTAAGCCAAATTCATCAGCGCTTTTGTAGCCCTTACCTAAAATGGTGACTTTGGACATGGGGAGTCCAGCTTTTTCTAGGGCAGAGTAGGCAGCTTCAGCTTGGATTCGATCGCTCAACACAGCGATTAAGTAATTAACAGCCATAAGATTCCCTATATAAAATTTTGATCTCAAAATGCCATGATTCTTTTGAGCATAGAACATCGGCGTTCAGTTGGTGCTTCAGATGGTACTGACGATCGGACTGACTGCTGGTACAAATCAGGATTCTGGGACTTCCGATCGCTCCTTTGAGTTGCATTAAGGTTCAAGCTGACCCTTCTAAAGCATCCTCATGAAGCCCCTTATTCTGAAGCCCCTTATTTGTGTGGGATTGTCTAACTCTGAATTCTGACTGCGTAAGCCCTAAGCAAACTGCATCTGTAATAACAAGAGCCAAACGATGAAGGGATCGGGAGATAGCCTTTAGTCTAGCTAATGGGAACGTTAGACGATAGGCTAAGAACAAAAGAATCGCCCTCATTACTACCTTTTGACATCATGGCTGTTGCAACCCAATCCCTTGAAGAACTTTGTATTAATTCAGTTCGCTTCCTCGCGATCGATGCCGTTGAAAAAGCCAAATCTGGACATCCAGGACTACCCATGGGTGCGGCTCCCATGGCCTACGTGCTGTGGAATCATTTCCTGAGATTTAATCCTAAAAACCCCAAATGGTTTAACCGCGATCGGTTCGTGCTGTCTGCGGGTCACGGTTCCATGTTGCAATATGCCCTGCTCTACCTATCGGGCTACGACGACCTGACGATCGAAGACCTGAAGCAATTTCGTCAGTGGGAATCTAAAACCCCCGGACATCCCGAAAACTTCATGACCCAAGGGGTGGAAGTGACGACTGGACCCCTAGGACAGGGCATTGCCAATGCAGTGGGCTTAGCAATGGCAGAGGCTCACCTCGCGGCCAAATTCAACAAATCCGACCACACGATCGTTGACCACTATACCTACGTGATCTTGGGCGATGGCTGCAACCAAGAAGGGGTAGCCAGCGAAGCCTGCTCCCTAGCAGGACATTTGGGGTTGGGCAAACTGATTGCGCTTTATGATGACAACCACATTACGATCGATGGCAACACCAATCTTTCCTTTACAGAAGATGTGGGAATGCGCTACGAAGCCTACGGTTGGCATGTGCAATCTGTCGAGGCAGGTAACACAGATTTAGAGGCGATCCATAAGGCGATAGAAGCTGCGAAAGCCGTCACCGACAAGCCTTCTTTGATTAAAGTCCACACCACGATCGGCTACGGCTCTCCCAACAAAGCCAACAGCCACGGAGTCCATGGTTCGGCGCTGGGGGGCGATGAAGTCAAGGCAACCCGCGAAAACCTAGGCTGGGAATACGAACCCTTTGTGGTGCCTGATGATGCCCTCAACTACTGGCGGCAAGCGATCGATCGGGGAGCCAAACTAGAGGAAGAGTGGAACAAAAACTATACCAATTACAAAGCCAAGTATGGTGCAGAAGCTGTGGAACTCGATCGGCTCCTGAGTGGCAAATTGCCCGAAGGTTGGGACAAGGTTCTCCCCATCTACACACCAGAAGACAAGGCAGATGCCACCCGCAACTACTCTGGTAAATGCCTCAATTCCTTGGCAGGGGTTTTACCGGAATTGCTGGGCGGCTCGGCGGACTTGGCTGGCTCCTGCATGACGCTGATCAAGAGTTCCGGCGATTTCCTCAAAGGTCACTACGAAAACCGCAACCTGCGCTTTGGGGTGCGGGAACATGGCATGGGCGCAATTTGCAACGGCATTGCCCTGCATGGTTCGGGATTAATTCCCTACGGCGCAACCTTCCTAGTGTTTGCTGACTACATGCGGGCGGCGATTCGCCTCTCGGCACTGTCCCACGCAGGAGCCATTTGGGTGATGACCCACGACTCGGTGCAATTGGGTGAAGACGGTCCCACTCACCAACCGATCGAAACTATTCCATCGCTACGGTGTATTCCCAATCTCATCGTGATTCGCCCCGCCGATGGGAATGAAACGTCCGGTGCCTACAAGGTGGCGATCGAAGCCGCCAATGCTCACCATCCCACGCTCCTCGCCCTCTCGCGCTTGGCTCAACCCAACCTACCCGGCACGTCTTTGGAAGGAACCACTAAGGGTGCTTATGCTCTGTCCGGTGGCGAAGAAACCCCAGATATCATCCTCATCGGCACGGGCAGCGAACTGCAACTGTGTGTGAAAGCCGCCGACCAAGTGCGCGGTGATGGCAAGAAAGTCCGGGTTGTTTCCATGCCTAGCTGGGAACTGTTTGATAAGCAAGATGAAGCCTATCGGGAATCGGTGTTGCCCAAAGCGGTAACGAAGCGACTCGTGGTGGAAGCGGCGGCTAGCTTTGGCTGGCACCGCTATCTGGGTTTTGAAGGCGACATGATCAGCATTGAACGCTTCGGTGCTTCTGCGCCTGGCCCCGTTGCCCTAGAGAAATTTGGCTACACGGTTGACAATGTTGTCACCAGAGCCAAAGCACTGCTCGGCTAAGGGATTTGCGTAAACACAACGTCCCAAATCTGTCGATCGTAGGATGGCTTGGCGATCACGTTATTCATCATTCACTGGTGTGATGCGTCACTGCCTTTGCTTAGCGCATCCTACGATCGGTATCTCTGTTCTACCAATAGTTCGGACATTTTTGCGATAGTTAGCCCTCATCCCCCAACCCCTTCTCCCAGAAGGGGAGCAGGGGAGCCGGATTGAAGTCCCTCTCCCCTCTTGGGAGAGGGATTTAGGGTGAGGGTCTATACTGGCTGTACAGCAGGGTTTCCAGCACCTCCACAAAAACTGTCCGAAGTATTGTTCAATTCATGATGTTGCATGATCGCTCAATCAAAGGAGATCTCTATGAGGTCTCCTTTGCTGTAAATAGAGATGTGAATAGGTCTATCATCTTTTCCAGTAGCCTATTTTCCCTTAGTGTTCTGTCAAGAAAATTTTGAGGGGTCGAAGACCCTCAAAATTTAACTCCAACTAACTTCCCAGCTTTCAGCTACCCGTCAATTAATGATTGACAGACTACTAGGACAAGTACGCTTGGAGTTCACAAGTCAGGTCATCTTATAAACTTCTAGTGCGATATGGCGAGGGAAGCATGCCTATAACGCTTCAAGATAGGGAATCTGAGCAGCTTTCCCTCATAATCTTTGGTCACCGCTACATCTTGAGGGCGAAGCATTGGGGACAGGATTTTTCGACAGTTGCAGAGGTAATCGCCCCAATGCTTCGCCCCTACCCGCGTGGTGCCAAATTGTAGGGGCGAAGCATTGGGTCAAAGATTCTAGACAACGACAAAAACGATCGCCCCAATGCTTCGCCCTTCCGGGCGTTCTGCCCACTGGGAGACGCGCCCTCCCATCTTCGCCTTTCAGGATTAAATCTCGATCGCCCTTATCCTCTTCGCCCTTAATATCTTTTATCACCGCTACATCTTGAGGGCGAAGCATTGGGACAAGGTTTTTGGACATTTACAGAGATTGTCAGCCCAATGCTTCGCCCCTACCCCTAGCTAAGATGGCGCTAAAATGCCGCGCCCCCGTCGAAATCTGCAACCTGGCTACTGCTATCACATCACCACTCGCTGCAACAATCGCGAGTTTCGGTTGACGCGGTTAGAATGCCGCGAAATCTTGCTGTATGCCATCAAAAAATGCCAGGAAAAATATGGCTTCAAGCTCTATGGACTGTGCATCATGAGCAACCATGTGCATTACCTGCTAGCCCCGCAGCAGCCCGAAGACTTACCCAAAGTTATGCACTGGCTCAACTGGTACACCGCCATGTGCTTTAATCGCATACTCAACCGCACCGGGCACTTTTGGGAAAAATGCTATCACAGCACCGGATTTCCCCTCAGCGACCAACGCCGCGCCTTGAACACGCTGCGCTATATTCACGCCAACCCGAAAGCGGCCAATATGCAGCAGGGCTTCTTTTACGATTACAGCAACTATGGCATCCATGACCGATTGAGTCAGGACGGCATCACGCAATGGCATCCGGCGTTTTTGGCACTGGGAACCACGCTGGAGGTTTGTGCAACGGCGTATCGCAAGTTTTGCAAAAAATATAAGCCAAAACCTAAACCAGAGAAGAAAAATTATTGGGGCAGCAAACTATTAGCCCAAATTCGGGCGAGGAGCCGAGTCAAAAAGAAGCCAAGTTTGGGGCAGCAATCGCTGTGGGATGAGTGGGAGGTTTCCGCAGCGGAGATTCGCAAAGTGGCAAAAAAGTTTGTGATGGCTAACTGCTTTGACCCAAAGTTTGCCAGTATGCAGTTTGACGAAATAGATTTAAGTACAGAATAATTAAGCAGTGCCAGGTAACGGATCGTGAAAACAGGCATTCCACCGTAGAAATCGAGCTAGTAATAAATCTTAACAAAGGACTGAAGCTATTGCCTGCTACAGTTCACAAGTCTGGATGCGAGAAAAGAGACCGCCCCATCCCGCCCGAAACAAAAAGAGCCATAAGCCAGCCACACATCCCCCAAAAATGGTAATTCTCCCGTCGGAGAAAGACTGAGGTCTTTTTTGAGGTCGGAGTAGGACACGTAGGCGTTTGCTTTGTTTTTCCACCCTACTTTAACGCAAAATCGATCCCAGTCTTTGCCGCTGGAGGTTGGGCTGCCGCACTCTTGCCAAATCTGCTTCTGGACACTGAAGCCAAAGTGCCCGTTGCTGTGCTTCACCCACAGGGAGTCGATGGTTTTCAAATCTTGGCAAGGAAAGTTTTGCAACTCCTCGGCACGAATCCAGTCGGTCTTTTTGCGTCCGACGGCTTGCAGCATTCGCACCCAGGTTTCCTGGTCTGCCTCTTGCCACTTTTGGGCTTTCAGTAAGTC
>JARCMD010000519.1 GCA_030248885.1 Leptolyngbyaceae cyanobacterium MP9P1.79
CTAACTATCGCAAAAATGTCCGAACTATTGTTACCTTGCAGGAGGGTTTAACATAAGGCGGCTACATAAGCTTGAATTTGATTCAGGTCTGCCACCATTTCTGTGAGCAATCGATCGGCATCTGTAAGGTTTTCTTGGCGAGATTGTTGCTCTAACAGTTCTGCTAAATAGGCGATCGATCGTGCGCCTGTGCTGGCACTTGAGCCTTTGATGAAATGGGATTCTGTGGTGACAGTTGCGTAATCATGGGTGACGATCGCCCCTTTTAACGCCTCGAAATGGCTGGGAAGCACCTCAATTAATACTTGCAGAACTTCTCGCTTAAACTCCTCGTTACCATTGGAAATCTCATGCAAGTAATGCCGATCGACTAAAGAATTGGGTAAATTTTCCAGCTTTGTACATCCTGCTTCTTGATCCCATACATTTTCCGGGAGTTGTGGCTCACACGACACTGATAATAATTCAGGGGTACTTTGCCCCTTAACATTTCCCCTCTGTTGCTGTTCCTGAATCACTTCTGCCCACTGGGATAACTTGGCTGCCAGATCCTCTTTTCGCACTGGTTTACTCATGTAATCATCCATGCCTGCCTCCAAGCATCTCACTCGATCTTCTGGCATGGCATTGGCTGTCATCGCAATAATGACAACTTGATTAGGTTGTTGAGGAAGCTGACGAATTGCTTGAGTGGTTTTGTAGCCATCTAAAATGGGCATTTGGCAATCCATTAAAATTAAATCGTATTGAATATGCTGCATTAAATTCAGTACCTCTTGCCCGTTGACTGCTACATCTGCTGAATAGCCAAGATTCTTGAGTTGATTAAGAGCGACTTTTTGGTTAATTAAACTGTCTTCTGCCAGTAAGATTTTCAGGGTTATTTGTGGAGGTGCTAACAAAGATTGAGCGGTACTCAAACTATGAGAAATTAAGTTGGTTGCGATCGTATCGGTGGCGCTGAGTGCCTGGGAACCAATAATTTTACCCTCAGGAGCATTCATTACCTTCAACAAGCAATCTAACAAACGAGTCAATTTCACAGGTTTGACTAAACAATCAGCAAACCCTAAATCCGATAAGCGCTGTTGATCTTTATTTAAGCTCAGGGAAGTCATCATCACCAATCGAGTTTTCGTGAGAGTTGGATCTGCTTTAATATGCTGCCCTAAGGTCGCGCCATCCATTTCTGGCATTCGCATATCTAAGATTGCCAAGTCATAGGGATCACCCTTGTACGCTTCTTCACGCAAGCGCTCCAGGGCTTCATAGCCATTGGCAGTTTCGTCAATCTGCATTCCCCAAATCGTTCCTTGATGCCGGACAATTTTTCGACTGGTGGCATTGTCATCGACGACAAGGACTTTTAATTCAGCCAAGGTTGAGCTACTGGATAGAATTGGCTCGACTCTATTTAGTTGTTTTTCAAAAGTGATTTTGCACCAGAATTTAGAACCCCGATCGACCTCGCTAGTTACCCCGATCGTGCCCTGCATCAGTTCCACCAACTGTTTGCAAATTGCCAACCCCAAACCTGTGCCGCCATACTTGCGAGTTGTGGAGGCATCCACTTGGGAAAAGGGGCGAAATAGACCTAATTGGGCATCTTGAGGGATACCAATTCCCGTGTCTTCAACTGCGAGGAGCAGGGTGGCGGAAGTCGGGGTTTCTGATTCTAAAGCGGCCCGAATAATCACCTCTCCAGAGTGGGTGAACTTAATCGCATTGCCTGTCAAATTAGTGAGAATTTGCCGAATCCGCCCCACATCACCCCGTAATAGGGTCGGGACATTAGGCTGAATCAGCGCCAAAATTTCCAATCCTTTGGCTTGGGCCGTTGTTGCTAGCAAATCTGCGATTTCTTCAATACACGTTCTCAAGTTGAAATCGAGAACTTCCAACTCCATTTCCTGCGCTTCTAACTTAGAAAAATCTAAGATTTCATTGATCAACATGAGCAAGTTATTGCCACTGATCAGAATGGTTTCCGCAAAGTCTTGTTGTTGCTCATTCAGCCCCGTATCGATTAGCAACCCTGTCATCCCTAAGACCGCATTCATAGGGGTGCGAATTTCGTGGCTCATGGTTGCCAGAAATGCACTCTTCATGTGAGTGGCTTGCTCAGCCTCTTTACGGGCTTGCTCTAGGTCTAGGTTTTGTTGAGCAAGCTGGAGGTTCTGGCGCTGGATTTCTACGGCGGCTTGCTTGTTGTCGATGAATTGGCCAATTTGTCTGCCGATCGCCGTCATCATGTCAAGCAAAGGCCCATAGGGCTGACGAGTTTTGCGACTAAAGAAGGTTAAAACACCCAACACGATGTTTCCATGCAGAATGGGACAGCCCACCGACTCATTTAGCCCCAACGCAACGGCAGCTGAGGTGCGTTGAAAGATTTCATTTTGTTGTAAGCCAGTGAGCCAGAGGGGAGCCACATCTATCCAGACTCGTCCAGGTAATCCTACACCAGGCGCAAAGGTGATCGATCGCGCTGCTGCTTCAAACTCTGTACAATCCACATCTGATAAAAACCATGCCTCGACAAAACGTAATACATTTGCCTCTGCATCCCAATTCCACAGTTCCCCAATTTCCCAGTTCATCGCTTCACACACCTCTTGGAGCAGCTTGGGAATTGCATCGTTTAGGGTAGAAGATTCTGCCAGGGCGCGGGCAACCCTGTATTGGGTTTTCGATCGCTGCTCTGCTTGGAGGCGATCGGTAATATCTGTCGCAATGCCAATGCCACCATCAATCTCACCCTCCAGATTCAACAAGGGTGAGTAATGCGTTTCAAACATCAATCCCGCAAATTCTGAGATGGTGGCAAAGGTTTCTCCCCCTAGGGCGCGGCGAACCGATTGCAGAACGTCTAGTCGGTCGGGGTACAACTCAAACAGCGACCGCCCAACCACTTCGCTAGGGCGGAGTCCTGTGTCCGCTAACTTTCTACCGTCAAAAAATGTGAAAACACCCCGGCGATCGAAGGCAAACATAATAATCGGAGCGCTGGAAATCACCAAACGCAGACGTTCTTCACTGTCCTTTAGCGCCAGTTCTGCCTGCTTCCGTTCGGTAATATCTAGTCCCGTACTAATGACATACTCCACGTTTCCGTCCCCATCGAGCAGCGCCGTATTTGACCAGGCAATTAAGCATTTGGCACCCCTACGAGCCACCCAATAACTCTCGTAGGTGTTGGGATCGACAGCTTGCAGATTGGCAAAGGTCGCCTTTGCAGCTGCAATATCCTCAAAGGGCAAGAATAAGTCCCAGAAATATTTATGCCTCACCTGCTCAAAGGTGTAGCCCGTTGTATGCTCGCAGTGCTGATTGAAGCGAACAATCTTCCCTTGGGCATCCAGCACAATCACAAGGGCATTAGCTGTATCAAGCACGGCACCTGTGAAATCGCGCTCCTGCTCTAAATCTGTCTCGGTTTGCTGGCGCTTTTGAATTTCCTGCCTAATCAGATAAAATACACAAATCAGGATCAGAAAGGTCAGTCCAATCCCAATCAAGAAGGTGATTCTTGCCTTCTGAACACTGGCGACCACAGTAGCCGATCGCCTCTCTAGCAGTCTGTTTTCCTCATCTTCCATTGCCTGAATCGTTTGGCGAATGCTGTCCATTTGCTGTTTGCCTTCAGCCGTACCAATGAGAGGCAGGGCTGCTGCCATCCCTTGCTTTCGCCGCACAGCGATCGTCTTTTGCAGAAAGGCCAACTTTTGGTCAATCAGTGGTTTCAGAAATCGCAGTTGCTGCTGATGATGAGGGTTATTAGCCGTCAACAGCTTCAGATTGGCGACTTTGCGATCGATCGAGACCGTTGCGATGATGTACGGTTCTAAAAAGGGTTCTTTCCCGGTCACAATGTAGCCCCGTTGCCCCGTCTCCGCATCCTTCAGTAAAGAGAGCAAGGTTTCCAGCTTTTCTAAAACTTGGTGCGAGTGAACTAGCTGCTCCGATGCTTGCACCTGTCGAGTGAAGCTCCGAAAGGAGACCCAACTCACGGTCATCAACACAGCCGATGCCAGTCCTAAAGCGGCCGCAATCTTACCGAAAAAGTGGCGATTGTCTCGACGCGATCGGTGACGACTGATTGCAACGCGCTCTAAGTCAGCCAAATTGCGACGTAGCTCGATCTGCCTGACCACTTGCCGCCCCAAGGACTGCAAAGAGTCTGATTGTCCTGAGGTTAATTTCCGGGGAACGCGATCGATGACACAAAGCGTCCCCAAGGCATTGCCTTCCGCAGTCACCAGCGGCATCCCTGCATAAAACCGAATATGGGGATCACCCGTTACCAAATCATTGTTCGCAAATCGCTCGTCTTGGGTGGCATCTGGAACCACAAGGACTTCCTCTTTCTGCAAAATGGCATGGGCGCAGAATGCCAAGTCGCGATGGGTTTCTGTGGCAGTCAACCCCACCGAAGACTTAAACCACTGTCGATCGCCATCAATCAAGCTAATGAAAGCGATCGGTGTGTCACAAACCTGAGCCGCCAATTGCGTCAGATCATCAAAGATTTGCTCAGGAAGAGTGTCCAGGATATTGCATTCCTGAAGGGCTTTAAGTCTCTCCGACTCATCTTTAGGTAGGGGAGCAGCAGTCATAGTCGTTGTGCTTTAAGTGGCGGATGTGGCATTAGTGGACTGTGTGACTTAGTTCCCCAGATTCCCATAGAATTCTTTAGCAGAGTTTTTAGGTTCAAAACATTACCATTCATCGTAAACAAAGATAAATGTGCCAGGAAATCGAGACTACCCTAAAGTCCCTTATTATCATTCCCATATCATTCCCATATCATTCCCAAGAATCATTCCCACGTAAATCTGCGTACTATAGTTCTCAAATTTTGCATTATTCAGCAAACCCTAAAATAAGCCAGTACATAGCGGCGCAAGTCTAGATGCCTTGTAACAAGGGACTTAAGCCCCTTGCCTGAGTTTCGCGATAGTAACCTCACTTACGCCGCAGACTACTAGTGCAGGCTGGTAGAAATAACTGAGCAGCACTCAAAACTCAAAACTCAAAACCATTCCCCTAACGGGTCAGAAACTTCTGCAAAGCTGCACTAGCGGTAGCAGCATCCTCATTAATCCAGAGTGATGCATTACAGCATTTGCCCAACTACGATCGACAGATTTGACACTTCATCTTCACGCAGTCCCTTAGAACTACGCAAAAGAGCAGTTTCTACCCTGCCTCATCATCTGTTTCTAGTTTGCCCATATCCTCCACTGCTTCTGCTATCTCTCTCTCCTCTATCGGGCTGAGTAATAACAGAGCCGTCCACCGATCCTCTGGGCGAACCTGAAGCGCGGCGGCACATCCTAAGCCTAAGTAAGGCGAGGCTCCCAAATCCACAACCCGCCCGGCAATCTGCTGTGCCGCCAGAATCTGCTGCATTAGGTCGGCTTCCCAACGGGTGCCAGTTGTTTTCAACGTAATCCAAGCCACAAGCTGGTTCTGTCCTGACTCAACACACAACTTCTAACACAACTCTTAACAAATCCTACAGCTTTCACTCACTCACAGCTTGATAAACTAGATATTAAATTCATGCCTGTCGCAACAACGTTCAATTCTTCGGGCAAACCCCCAATCAGTTCTAAAAATCCTGTTCGGATTATATTTAATAACATCACCTGACGCAAAATGGTAGACTCCCTCAAAAAACCCCTCACAGCATCCAGTGCTGAAGAATTAAGACCAGGCATTAAGGTTCCTGCCAAGGAAACGATCCTGACCCCTCGGTTCTACACCACCGACTTCGACGAAATGGCTCGGATGCAAGTCTCGATCAACGAAGCGGAACTGCAAGCGCTCCTCGTGGAATTTCGGGCAGACTACAATCGCCATCATTTCGTGCGGGATGCGGAATTCGACCAATCCTGGGATCATATTGATGGAGAAACCCGCAAACTATTCATTGAGTTTCTAGAGCGCTCCTGCACGGCTGAATTCTCTGGATTTTTGCTCTATAAAGAACTCGCCCGTAAGTTGAAACATACCAATCCCCTGCTGGCAGAAGGCTTTTCCCTCATGTCACGGGATGAGGCTCGTCATGCTGGGTTCTTGAACAAGGCAATGTCGGACTTCAATATGTCCCTGGACTTGGGTTTCTTGACCAAAAGCCGCAAATATACCTTCTTTAAGCCTAAGTTCATTTTCTACGCAACCTATCTTTCTGAGAAAATCGGCTACTGGCGCTATATCACCATCTTTCGCCACCTAGAAAGCCACCCAGAAAATCGCGTTTACCCGATCTTTCGCTTTTTTGAAAATTGGTGTCAAGACGAGAACCGTCACGGCGATTTCTTTGATGCGCTGATGCGATCGCAGCCCCAGTTTTTGAACGATTGGAGAGCCAAGCTGTGGTGCCGCTTCTTCCTCCTATCGGTGTTTGCCACAATGTACTTGAATGACGTTCAGCGATCGGCCTTCTACGCCGTATTGGGTCTAGATGCCCGTGAGTACGACATGCACGTCATCCGTAAAACCAATGAAACCGCTGGCCGGGTCTTCCCCATCATCCTGGATGTAGAAAATCCAGAATTTTTCCAACGGTTAGACGATTGCACCCGCAACAATGAAAAGCTGACCCAAATCGTGAATTCCGACACGCCCAAGGTTTTACAGTTCTTCCAGAAGGTGCCGCTCTATCTCTCCAATGCTGCTCAACTGATCAAGTTGTACTTCATGAAACCCATTCAAATGGCACCTCTGGAAGGAACGGTGCGCTAGATTTTTGGGTTTGTGATTTTCAAGTTTATGGCTGTGTTCACCCTGGTTCTGCACTCCGCAGAACCATTTTTTTTGGGAACTCATGACTGAAGGCGCACATCAACAGGGAAAGTTGTAGAAATATTATGTTCAACGTATAGTGCAAAATTCCATTTCGTGGAGCAGTTCTCAAGCAGTCAATCTCGGTTGTGTCCTTCCATGGCTGATTCTCGGTAGTAGTTTGCTGCTGTATATGGCTCCAGCGTGGGGGAATTCAGCCCGTCCTGTGCCGCCAGAAGTACAATCTGCGCCGATCGCCCTGCCCCATTTCTCGCCCAATCCAGCAAACAGCAATCCAGCAACGATCGTCCTGACATCTGACCCTTACTCTAAATCTCTTTCCCAAGAAGAGAGAGCGACTTTCAATCCGGCTCCCCTTCTCCCCCAATGGAAGAAGGGGCTGGGGGATGAGGGCAGTTTGGACAACATGCCAGCAGCGAAAGACTTGACTACCCCATCCTTTGCCCTTGCTGATGCCGCGATCGACCTAGAGTTATCTCCAGAAGTGGTCAAAGGCAGTCCCGTGTTGCAGCGATGGTTGGAAGGGGTGCCCAATGTGCTATCCGACATCGCCAATACTCCCGGCTTTCGGACGCGGGTGCGCCTGAGCTACGATCGCTTTCCTTCAACCAATCAAGCAGCAGGTTGGAATGTCGGCATAGAAGATATTTTCGTCGGTCGCACCGGTCTCACCGTGAGCGGCGACTACCAGACGGCATTTGACAGCACTGTACAACGTGATGCCTGGGGTGCAGAATTGCGTTACTACCTGCGTCCCTTGGGCAGCTATGTCAACTTGGCTCCTGTTGTCGGCTATCGGCGGCTGTCAACCAGCCTCTACTCTACAGAAGGAGTAAACTTAGGATTACGGCTGTTGCTGGTGCCGTCGCGGGGCGGTGGTGCTGATATTGCCCTGACCCAAACCTGGGTGGCCCCAGGCACCGATCGAGAAGTTGGGTTGACGACCTTGGCAGCAGGCTATGCCCTGACCTACAACCTGAGACTGTTTACAGAAATTCAGCAACAAAATGCCAGACAGCGACAGGATAGCCGCTTGGGGCTTGGGCTGGAGTGGATGTTGTGAGGGTGAGGAAGACGTTAGGGTTTTGGTAATCGGACTTTCAGGAAGTACCGGAGCGATTGTTGTTGATCAGATTAATAATCACATTGTTAACGATCGGCCGACATCAATTGGGTACACTCAATCTAATTAATCAACACATCCTCTCAACACATCTTATGATGCGTCTCAACCAAAAAGGCTTTGAAATTCTGAAAGCAGAAATTGAAAAATGTGCGGGGAATGACTTAGCAGGTCAAGTACAACGGGAAATTGCCCTGAAACGCCTGGAAAAATTGCGAGAGCAGCCAGGAACCCCAGCCACTGTAGAAGAACTCCGGGATTTAGTTGTTGATCTATTTCCGACATTCAGCGAAAAGGTTTTACAGCAAGTGGTACGTGCCAACCAACCAGCGGGACCGTGGGGATTGGCTAAGGTAGCTGTTCTCTCGATCGTTGGACTTGTGGGAGGGTTATACATCCTCAATTTACCCTGCCCCATGATCCGTCGTCCTGTCTCTAACGTGGCTCCGATTCTGTTGCTCCCCAGCTTCATCAGCATGGACTACAACTACCGTCAGACGGTATCGCTGGTAGAACAGGCAGACCAATTGGTTAATCAGGCAACCAGTCCCGAAGACATTACCCTGGGTGAGCAGAAGGTGAAGCAGGCAGCAAAACACCTGGATGCTCTGCCCGTCTGGTTTCTAGACTACTCGCCCCGCTATGCTGGCTTTTGGCGCGGCTATCAGTTCACCCTAGATGAGTTTCGCCAAGCTAGGCAAAATATCGGCCGGATGGAGGCGAAGATATTTCAAGAGAAAAATGCCCAAACCCAGCTAGATAAGGGAGAACAAGCCTTAAGCGCAGCGAAGCAGCAATACCAGCAGGCCAAAACCACGGCAGATCAGAGACAGGCGATCGGCTCCTGGCAAGCTGCGATCGACCTCCTGGATCAAATCCCCAACCCCACTCTGGCAGGACGTTTGGCTGCAACCAAGGTACTAGCGTACAAGCGAGACCTAGAGCAGATTGCAGGCGCAACAGTCACCAATGCCCGATCTGGCAACTTAATTGATGCTGCGAAGTTATTTGGCAAAAGTGCCGCTGACTCTGCCCAAAATCCGCCCCATAGCGTTGATGAGTGGACGGAAATCGGTAATTTGTGGATGCAGGCGATCGATCGCTTAAAGGATATTCCTGTCGATGATTCTGGCTATGCTGAAGCGCAAGTGTTGCTTGTGGAGTATCAGAAAAATCTGGGCACTGTGCGAATTCGACTGAAAGCAGAACAAGAATCTGCTGAGGCATTAGCTCAAGCTAAAGAGAAAATCAATAATTTGCTTGCCGCTTCCACCCCCACCAGCGATCGGGGTCAAGTCAATGCTCAAGTCCAGAGAATCATTAACGATTTGGAAAAGGTACAGAAAGGCACAACAGGCTACACCGAGGCGCAAACTCTTCTGCAAAATGCTCGGAAAAAATTCAAGCAGCTAAGTTAAGGTGATTTCTGTGAAAGAAGATACCGTTGTAGGGGCGTTCGCGTAGCGTGTGCTTTGCACTTAGCCTCCGGCAGATCAGCCCTTGGATCAACCAGAAGGTCATTGCCCGCAGGCTTCGCCCTTCTGTTTCATATATGAACTTTTCTGGAAATCTCCTTAATATGCCTCACGAGCTAACCGTTCTTCTATGTTGAGCCAATCCTCATCAGATGCCATTTCCCAAATAAGAAATTCCTCCGCCAGATCCTTGTTAACCTTCATGCCGAGAGACGCAGCTAAGAGTGAAACAATTTCGCTATTTACAGAGCATCCATGCACCTTTGCTTGTTGCTTAATGACTTGATAGAGGTCATTTGGCAAAACTATTTGAGTATTGCAATTCTTGGCAGTGTCCATAAGGGTTTTGGATTTACACTAACTCTGATCATGACTTACTTTTGCAACCGTTTCCCCGTAAGGACTTGGTAGCGATCGAGTCCCACTACCCTCCAGCAATGACCCAGTTTCTCCCCCAACTGAGCAGCCTCAAACGAGCAAAATATTACGATCGTAGGAGCCAGCAAGGGTTAAAATCCTAAGACTGCTTAGTGCAGTTGTGGATTGTACTGAATTTTTGCGTTGCAGAGGAACTCATGGCAGAAACTTTTTTGTTTAACGCTCTACGCGAGGCGATCGATGAAGAATTAGCCCGCGATCCCAGCGTATTTGTGTTAGGCGAAGATGTGGGGCACTACGGCGGCTCCTACAAAGCCACAAAAGATTTGTACAAAAAATATGGCGACCTCCGGTTACTCGACACGCCGATCGCCGAAAACAGCTTCACTGGGATGGCCGTCGGAGCCGCCATGACTGGGTTGCGCCCGATCATCGAAGGCATGAACATGGGCTTTTTGCTGCTGGCCTTCAACCAAATCGCCAACAATGCAGGAATGCTTCGCTACACCTCCGGCGGCAACTTCAAAATTCCCCTCGTGATCCGTGGCCCTGGAGGAGTTGGGCGGCAACTGGGCGCAGAACATTCGCAGCGGCTGGAGGCTTACTTTCAAGCCGTTCCGGGACTCAAGATTGTCGCTTGTTCCACCCCGTATAACGCCAAGGGCTTACTGAAATCGGCAATTCGGGACGATAATCCAGTTCTATTCTTTGAGCATGTCTTGCTCTATAACTTAAAGGAAGATTTACCCACCACCGAGTATGTGCTACCGCTGGACAAAGCCGAGGTCGTGCGCCAGGGCAAGGATGTCACCATTCTCACCTACTCTCGGATGCGCCACCACGTCATGCAAGCTGTCACATCGTTGGTCAAAGAAGGCTACGATCCAGAGGTGATTGACCTGATCTCGCTGAAACCCTTTGACTTTGACACGATCGGAGACTCGATTCGCAAAACCCATCGGGTGATTGTTGTTGAGGAGTGCATGAGAACGGGCGGCATTGGGGCAGAACTGGTGGCTTCCATTAGCGATCGGCTCTTCGACGAGCTAGATGCTCCGGTTCTGCGCCTGTCATCTCAGGATATTCCCACTCCCTACAACGGCACTCTGGAAAACCTGACGATCGTGCAACCGACGCAAATCATCGAAGCAGTCCAGAAAATGGTCGCTCTCCGCGTTTAGTTGATCTTGATTGAATGAAGGAAAGGGTTCACTCCCCTCAACAGCATCACTCTGTCATGTTCCATAGGTCACCAAAAATTAGTCCTAAGGTTAGGATTTAGATTAGATCGGCGTTAGATAGTCAACCGTTAAAACTGAAATGCAGAGACAGCGCTCCATATTAGCCCTGATCATCGCGATCGTCATTGGTGCGATCGTCGTCATCAACTCCGTGCCAGCCAAACTAGGGTTAGACCTCCGAGGCGGGTCTCAAATTACCCTACAAGTCAAGCCAGCGGCAGATAGTACGCGAGAAATTAAACCCGAAGACTTGGTAGACATGCAAAAAGTCATTGAGAACCGTATCAATGGGTTGGGAGTCTCAGAAGCATTAGTACAGACTTCGGGACAAAATCAACTCATCGTGCAGCTACCAGGGGTGACCGACTCCCAACAAGCTGAGCGGGTTTTGGGAGGAACTGCCTTGCTGGAGTTTCGCCAAGAAGCCCAAAAGCCAGAAATCCTCGCCCAGTTGAATGTGCGCCAAACAGAACTCAATGAACTGCTGGTGAAACAGCAAGATTTGGAGGCTAAGAAGCAAGCTGAGCCAAACCCAGAGGCTAAGGCAAAGCTAGACACAGAGATTGTTACCAACCAAGTTGCCATCACAGCTAAGGCGAAGCAAGCATCAGCACTAGCGTCACAAATGTACGAGTCTACTGGATTGACCGGTAGGAATCTAAAAAATGCCTATGCTGCCCCCAATCCCCAAACTGGAGCTTATGCGATCGCTTTGGAATTCGATCCCCAAGGTGGCGAACTCTTTGCCAATATGACCAAGAGCCTGGCAGGTACAGGCCGCAGAATCGGAATTTTCCTAGACCAAGATTTACTGAGTGCTGCGACTGTTGGATCTGAGTTTGCCCCGGCTGGTATCACGGGCGGACGAGCGGAAATCACCGGTAATTTTGATGTCAAAAGTGCGACAGAGATTTCGATCAAACTGCGGGGGGGCGCACTCCCCTTTCCAGTTGAAGTGGTGGAAAATCGCACCCTCGGTGCCACATTGGGACGCGACAGCATCCAGAGCAGCATTTACGCTGGATTGGGCGGGCTGGTCATGGTACTCATTTTCATGGTGCTTTACTATCGGCTACCTGGGTTAATTGCCGATGTCGCCTTGGCAATCTACGCATTGCTGTGCTTCGCTGCGTTCAAACTCCTGGGTGTCACCCTGACGTTGCCTGGCATTGCCGGATTCATTCTGAGTATTGGGATGGCTGTGGATGCCAACATTCTGATTTTTGAGCGTACCCGCGAAGAATTACGAGCGGGCAAAACTCTCTATCGCTCTGTGGAATCTGGTTTCCATCGCGCTTTTTCTAGCATTTTAGATGGGCAAGTTACGACCTTAATTGCCTGTGCTTCTCTCTTTTGGTTGGGAGCAGGGTTGGTCAAAGGATTTGCACTGACGCTGGCTTTGGGAGTGATCGTAAACTTATTTACGGCCATTACCTGTAGCCGAACATTTTTACTTCTGGTGCTAGGGTTTCCGGCTTTACGGAAGCTGAATTACTACTGCCCGAACTTAGAAACTAGAACTCCCAAGGCAGGAGGAGCATTATGAAGCTAAATGTCAACCAGCGCCGATCGCTGTGGTGGTCGATCTCGATCGTCATCATTCTTAGCGGCTTACTCTGCATGGTCATCTCCTGGCAGCGTATTGGTACGCCCCTCCGTCCTAGCCTGGATTTTGTGGGAGGTACACGGCTTCAGTTTGAATTGGATTGCACGAAGCCCAATAACTGCGACACACCGATTACACCAGAGAAAATCCGGGCTATCCTCGACCCCAAAGGCTTGGGTGGTAGCAGTATTCAGGTGCTGGATAATCAGCAAGCATTCTCCATTCGTTCCAAAACCCTGAGTCCTGATGAACGAGCCCAGTTGCAAGCAGATCTGGAGCAAAACCTGGGTAGCTTTGACTCCCGCAAAACTCAAATCAACACGGTCGGCCCCACCTTGGGTCGGCAACTGTTCACCTCTGGGATGCTGGCTTTGGGCTTGTCCTATTTCGGCATCATCATTTACATCACCCTGCGATACAAACTGGATTTCGCAGTGTTTGCGATCGTTGCCCTGTTCCATGATGTGCTATTTACCCTTGGCGCGTTCTCCTTGCTAGGTCTGGTAGCCAATCTAGAAGTGGATAGCTTGTTCATTGTGGCGTTGCTCACGCTATCTGGGTTTTCGGTCAATGACACCGTGGTCATTTACGATCGCATCCGAGAAATCTTGCAGGAAACACCCGATCGCCCCATCCGCGAGGTAGTCGACGATGCGGTAGACCAAACCCTATCCCGATCGCTCAACACCACCTTCTGTGTGATGTTGTGTCTGTTTTCCCTGTTTTTGTTTGGCGGAGAAACACTGAAATACTTTGCCCTTGCCCTAATTGTGGGATTTACCAGCGGGGCCTACTCCACGATCTTTATCGCCAGCACCCTGCTAGCGTGGTGGCGCGAACGGACAGAATCCAGTCCGGGAAATCACTTGCATGTCGATACCGCTATGACTTCAGATGATGCCTGACGAAAAAGCACCGACAAACGCCTCTCCCTCTCCAATGCCGGAATCAGAGCTACTTCACCCAGAGGCTGAAGTCTTTCATGAACAAGTGAAACGATTGCATCGAGTGACCGTTTATGGTCGCTGGTTGGTGGCTAGCTGCCTGTGGTTAACGATCGGGGCTTGGAGTCTCTGGAGCTTCCGGGACGACATAGCCTTAGTGCAGGAGTATTTTACCTGGGCGGCGGTGCGGGCTGGATTATCCTGTAGTCAAACACGAGTGGGCGGCTGGCTGCCCTGCATCATTCCTCTACGCACCTTGGGACTGACTCTCTGCATTGGGGTGACGACCTCAGTTCTGGTTTGGCAAAGCCGCAATATCCTGTTTGGGCTGCCGCGACCGGAAAAGCGCAGGCTAGAGCAGCAAGTCCAGCGAATTCGTCAGCAAGGGCGGAGCCATCCTCTATGGAAATGGGTTATGAAAATGGGTCTGTGAGTTGCCAGAATCCGATCGTCTGTAGTCCTCCCTGGAGACAATCAGAAGTGTGGTAAAACACAAATAATTGCTTTAATAAAACTGCTATTTGTATCGCTAATGAACATATCTCTGAAAATGGTTGGGGCTGATGTAGCCCACGCTATGGCTGCACCCGTTATCGCTCCCGATCGCGTGAGTCAAGTAACCAATCGATCGCCCTATCCCAACTACAAAGTGATCGTCCTGAATGACGATTTCAACACCTTTCCCCATGTGGTGGAATGCTTAGTGAAGTATATTCCCGGCATGAACAGCGACTACGCTTGGGAACTCGCCCACCAGATCGATTCAGAAGGGCAGGCGATCGTCTGGGTTGGGCCGCAAGAGCAAGCTGAACTTTACCACATGCAATTGGGTGGCGAAGGATTAACGATGGCTCCCTTAGAAGTCGCTTGATAGGTAGCACGCTTCTAAGGGGCATAAATTTAATGAGTCCATGCTTAGGTACTAGGGCGAAGCATCTGGGCGAGAAGCTTTGAAACTCCATAAGAGTCTTTTGCCAGATGCTTCGCCCCTACAGCAGAACTATTTGATGTTATCGAGTCCATGACTCTAAGCGCCGCGCTTCAGGGCAACTTCAACCTGGTTGAATTCCTGCTCCAGACGATTTCTCAGCTTCTGTGGCACAGGACGGTTGGGATAGGATGCGTAGTGCCCTGCCAAAGCATTCACGGCGGTTCGCATGGTGGTGTAAGAATTGAGCTTAGCAATGCTGCTGTCCCGCCGATAGCGTGAGGCAAAATCATTCAACATCTGCCGTGCTTCTGATTGGGCCTGGGCCCGGTCTGGGGAATCCTGGGAGAGGTCGATCGCCTCTCGCAGCGTATTGACCAGTGCCAGGGTATCGTCACGATAGTTACCTGTGAGAGTGCCCGATGCAGAGCAGCCTGTCAAACAAAGGCTAAGTCCCAAAACCAAAGAAAATAACAGTGATAAAAGACGCTTCATAAACCACCCAGAATAAAAAGACTAAGAGTTCCAAGTTATCGTCAATCCTATCTTGGATTGGCAGTCGGGGCAAATTTGGCAGTGCGTAATGGGTGAGGCTGGCTCATGATCCCTGATGAGCCAAAGCGACATTAGCCAAAGCGGCCGCTGACGTATTCCTGGGTTGATTTTTCTGTGGGGCTTTGGAAGATGCGTTGAGTTTCGCTATATTCCACAAGATGACCCACACGACCGCCTTTTTCCGTCATTTCCACATTAAAGAAAGCCGTCATGTCGGAGACCCGTGAGGCTTGCTGCATGTTGTGGGTGACGATGATGATGGTGTAATGCTGCTTCAATTCCTGGAGCAAATCCTCGATCCGCAGGGTGGAAATGGGGTCAAGGGCAGAGCAAGGTTCATCCATGAGAATCACATCCGGTTGGACGGCGATCGCCCGCGCAATGCACAACCGCTGTTGTTGTCCCCCAGACAGGGCTGCGCCATTTTGCTTCAGTTTGTCTTTTACTTCATCCCACAGCGCCGACTGCTTCAGCGATCGTTCCACCAGATCATCCATGTCGCCCTTGTATCCCACCAAACGGGGGCCAAAGGCAATATTGTCATAAATTGATTTGGGGAAAGGATTTGGCTTTTGAAATACCATCCCAATCCGTCGCCGCAACTCTACAGGATCAATTTCAGGGGCGTAGAGGTCTTGACCATGATAAGAAATCTTACCTTCTACCCGAAAGCCTTTGACCAGATCATTCAGGCGGTTGTAGCACCGGAGCAGTGTACTTTTGCCACACCCAGAGGGACCAATGAGCGCGGTGATTTGCTGCTTAGGGATGTCAAGGGAAATTCCTTGCAGCGCTCGAAAGTTCCCATAGTAGACAGAGGCATTTTCTGTCTTTAGAACAGTCTCGGTTGGACTAGAGGATTTGGTGTCAGAGGACATAGGGATTCTGAGGGGCGACGGGACAAACGTAACAAAACTACAACAGACCAAATGGCTAAACTTTACGACGAATCGCTAAGCGTGAAAGCAGACTGGTGATTAAGACTAAGGCGACTAGGATCAGAGACGCTGCCCAGGCAAGTTGCTGTTGGTTGCGTGAGGGGCCAGTGGCAAAGTTAAACACCAGTACTGATAGGGTAGGTGTAGGAGGAGCGATCAAACTGTTGATCCAACTATAGCCAAACAGCGTCGTCAGGATGAGGGGAGCCGTTTCTCCAGCGGCACGGGCAACAGCTAGCATGACACCCGTGGTGATGGATGGAATTGCGGCGGGTAGAACAATGCGAAAGACGGTTTGGAACTGGGTTGCTCCCAAGCCGATCGCCGCTTGTCGCACATCATTGGGCACCGATTCCAGGGCTTCTGCCGCCGTCCGCACCACGATCGGCAACATCAAAACTGCGAGGGCAACTCCCCCCGCAATCGCACTGAAACCGAGTTTGAGGGAGAAGCCCGTCTTCGTCACAATCACCCCATAGGCAAATACCCCCACCACGATCGAGGGCACCCCACTGAGAACGTTGGTTAAAAAGTCCACGATCGAGGAGAACAGGGTTTCCCGACCAAACTCTGATAAATAAATTGCAGCTAAAATCCCAAAGGGGACACTTAGCAACACAGCAATCATAACGGTCATCAATGTGCCAATCAGGGCATTCCCAAAGCCCCCTCCTGTCTTAATCACTGCCACAGGGGGGAGTTGAGTGAACAGGTCTAGACTCACGCGACTGCCCCCATTTATGACCACATAGGAAAGGATGGCAACTAGGATCAAAAGGGCGATCGCCGCAGCGAGAAAGGTTAGACCAGTCATGCCGATCGCAAATAGGGTGCGAGGTGAACTCATCGATCGCCTGAGACTGGGCAAAGCTGATGAATCTTGAAGATTAGACGCGTTAGCCACAACTGAACTCCACCATAAATTAATTAAGCTTAGGCTTAGGCTTAGATTTGTCTAAATCTACGCACGATGACTTCCGCTAGCACGTTGACTAACAGGGTCAATCCAAACAAAATGAGGGCCGTATACATCAGGGAAGAGAGTTGCAAACCATCTGCCTCAGCAAACTCGTTGGCTAATAGGGAGGCGATCGTTGAAGCAGGTAACAACACGGAGGTAGACGCAGCCTTGGCATTGCCAATCACCATTGTGACCGCCATCGTTTCGCCCAACGCCCGACCCAGGGCCAACATCGTTCCCCCAACAATACCTGACGACGCTGCGGGAAGCATGATCTTGAGAATAGTTTCCCAACGAGTTGCCCCCAATCCCAGGGCTGCCTGTCGCAACTCTGGAGCCACTGAAATCAAAGCATCGCGGGAGATGGCAGCGATGATGGGCAAAATCATAATTGCTAGCACCACACCAGCGACGTGCATTCCTGGCCCAGTGACCTCTGTTTGTCCGGGAGGCAGGGCAAAGAGAGGCAGCCAACCCAAGGTGCGATTTAGTAATCCGCCGACGTAGCGCATGGTGGGAATCAACACTACAATTCCCCAGAAGCCATAGACCACACTGGGAATCGCTGCCAATAGCTCTAGCACAAACACCAAGATGTTTTGAATGCGAGCGGGAAGAAAATCTTCGCTGAGAAACAGAGCCACGCCAACTCCAACGGGCAGAGCCAGAAGCAAGGCAATTGACGCACTGACGAGGGTGCCATAGACGTGGGGCCAGGCTCCGTAAATATCTTTTACAGGGTTCCAGGTAGATGACGTAATGAATCCCAGCCCAAATGTCTGGATCGCAGGAATGGCTTGAATGCCGACAATAATCGCAATCCACAATAAAAGGATGCCGACCCCGGCTGCAAAGATACGGGTCAGCAAAATGAAGCCAGTATCAAGGGTTTTAGAGGTAGCCGATCGCTGACTGATCGCACTAGAAGGATTTCCGGTCGCCGCTGACATAATTTCTCCAGTTAAAGGTCTGCCAAGCTCTTCTGGTCATGAGGATCAGGATTGCCGATCGCCACAAAGCAGTCAGAATCCCAAAGCTGTTGAATGTGGAAATGTAACATAGGTTATCGCTTCACTTTACGTTAAACAAGGAGCTTAAGCCCCTTGTTTAACGAGGTTTTGGTCAGTTTTGTAGGAACTCGATCGCCTACTTAGCAGCAACCTGAATCGTGTCGATCGTCGAAGCAACCCTAGTCGCGATGTCATTTGACAGAGGCAGATATCCTAGATCGACCGCGTAAGTCTTGCCTTCATCCGATAGTGCCCACTTGACAAGACCTTTCAGCGCGTCAGCCTTAGCAGCATCTGGGTATTTTTCATAGACCAAAAGCCAAGTAACCCCCACGATCGGGTAGGCATCGGCGGCGGCGGGGTCAGGAACGAGAATGGCAAAATCTTCTGGAACTGCGGCTCCCTCAAGGGCTTTGGATGCAGCTTCAGGAGTTGGTTCCACGAATTTACCCGCTTTGTTTTCCAAAATGGCAGACTTCAAAGCTTCTGTCTTGACATAGGCATATTCGGTATACCCGATCGAGCCAGGGGTCTGCTTGACCAAAGCGGTCACCCCAGGATTGCCCTTGCCGCCCACGCCCGTTGGCCATGCCACCGACTTACCCGCACCCGCTTTCCAATTAGGGCACGCTTCGGCAATATGACTCGTAAAGATATAGGTTGTACCGCTGCCATCAGAACGATGGATAAAGGTGATGGGGGTGCTGGGTAGTGTCGCCCCTGCATTGTCCTTGGCAATTTTGGGATCGTTCCAGGTTTTGATAGTCCCGTCTACAATGCCGCAATAGGTTGCCCGCGACAGCTTCAGGTTATCCACCCCATCGAGGTTGTAGGCAAACACCACAATGCCCCCCGTCATTGGCAACTGCAGTATTTTACCGCGCTCTGCGGGGAACTTTGCTCGTTCTTCTGCCGACAGAGGAGCATCCGTCGCGCCAAAGTCTACTTCCTGGTTCAAGAAGCTTTTGACTCCAGCTCCACTCCCTTTTCCTTCGTAGTTAACCTGAATATTGGGATTTTTACCCTTATAGGCGCTAAACCAGGTTTGATAGAGCGGCTCTGGAAGCGTGGCACCCAAGCCACTCAAAGAAACTGGAGTTCCAGATGGGCTACTGGGCGACATCGCAGTTGTGGGGGAAGTGGTGGTGGTAGTAGTGGTGGAGTCTGGGCAAGCAGTTAAGCCTACAGCCAGGGTTGCTACGACGGCTAAGGTGAGCCAACGGGTTGAACGAGAGTGAAAAGGCATTGTAATACTCAAGGTAATGTTGCGAGATTGATAACTTAGAAGCACTTTGCCTCTTTTCAGAGGGTTTATTTAAAGCACCCGTGTAAATGCCTACAACATAAAGCCTGATCGTAAAGATAAGGTTAACGGAATCGATCGTCCTGAAATTTGCAAATGGGAGTTATGTCAAGCTGGGATCAAGAAATTTCCTGTTGGGAATTATCTGAGTACATTAGGAGAGGATCAATCCTCCTATGGCATGGTTTAAATTGCATTTGGAATGTAACCATAGGCAGACGCTAGATTTTCGGACTATGCTATCGCTGGACACAGTGCAACGTTCGGCAATATCTGCTGGATTGCTCACAATTTTTCTATTCCTATGTATTCTCTAGATATTCTCTAAATATTGATTCAAATCTTCGATCAGCCGGGTCAACTCAGCCTCGGTTGTGAGGCGAATGCGCTCATCTCGCACCGTGATTAAAACCTTGGCGGCAAATGGGCTGGGCCAGATGTTTGGGTTGCAGAAAATTTCTAGAAACACATCTCCGGTGTGGCGATATTCCATTGACTGCTGGGGACTGAGTTTTCCTGCGCCTGGTGCTGCTTTGTTCGCCACAAGTTTGAGGCGTTGCATCAGTTGGTCGACCGCACTTTGCAAGTCCCGTGCGGCGGAGGGCGTAAAGCTGAAGGTCACTGCCCCTCCAACTAAATTGAGGATGAAATGAGAAGACATGAACACCATGCAAAACGATTGCTCAATGGTACTCTTTGCCAAGGACATCTTTAGCTGCTATGAGGATGACGAGTTAGGGAGATTTCCAGAAAAGGTTTTTATGCCAGGCACCGGAAGGGCGAAGCATTGGGGCGGCAACCTTCGCAATCATTCCAGATCTTTTACCCAATGCTTCGCCCCTACGGCGGTATCTTCTTTCCTGGAGATCAGCGAAATCCGATCGCCCCTATTTGGCTCGTTCCAAAACAGCTAATTTCGGGTCAATGACCTTAATGCCTTGGTCGGGGAACTTGATTGCTAGGGTTTTGCCATTTTCAAACACATGGGTAATTTGCCCCTGACCAAATTTTTCGTGGAGAACCCGATCGCCCACTTCCCAGGGTTTTGCCGATCGAGTGCCAGAGGACGTGCCAGAGGGCGATCGACTTGGGTCAGCCTGTCCCCGCGCTTTTTGTCCCAATCCCCGCGATGCGGTGCCAGTCGTTTTTTCACTCACTTTTTGGCGTTGGGCGGGGAGTGCGGTTGCCGTATTCGTTTGCAGCAACTCTCTGGGCAGTTCCGAGAGAAATATCGACGGCGTGGCAAATTCACGAGTCCCATAGAGGCGGCGCTCACGGGCATAGCTGATGAACAGGCGCTCTTGGGCGCGGGTGATGCCCACGTAGCAGAGGCGGCGTTCCTCTTCCAGGGCGGAGGGGTCGTCCAGCGATCGAAAACTGGGGAATAATCCTTGCTCCAGACCGACCAGAAATACGATCGGGAACTCTAGTCCCTTGGAGGCATGGAGGGTCATCAGGGACACACGGGATTGTTCCTCGGTCAGGTCATCTAGGTCAGAGGCGAGGGAAGCGCTGGCTAGGAAGGTGGACAGACTGGCATCTTCGTTCTCTTCCTCAAATTGCAGCACTGCGTTGTAAAGTTCCAGGACGTTCTTCAACCGCTCTTCGGATTCTTCGGTGCTTTGTTCTTTCAAGTCCTGGATGTAGCCGGAATCTTCCATCACCCCTTGCACAATCTGGGAGGCGGGCAGGGTCTCGACTTGCCCTTGCCAAGTTTGGATGATCTGGGCAAAGTTGAGGACATTTTTCACCGATCGCCCCGCCAGGGTTTTGACAGAGGTTTCGTCTTTGAGGATTTCCCAGAGGGGAATGCCCAGTTGTTGCGCCGCCGCGTCGAGGCTGTCGATCGTGGCTTTGCCGATGCCGCGCCGGGGCGTGTTGATGACCCGCTTGATGCTCACGGTGTCGGCGGGGTTGGCGATCGTCCGTAGGTATGCCAGCACATCTTTAATTTCCTTGCGATCGTAGAATCGCAGTCCCCCCACGACCTTGTAGGGAACACCCCAGCGCACTAGGGATTCTTCGATCGGGCGAGATTGGGCGTTGGTGCGATAGAGAACCGCGAACTTGCCCCAGTGTAGCTCTGGGTTCAGGCGCTCCAGATTGCGGATTTGCTGCACCACAAATTCGGCTTCAGCAATCTCATCGTCGGAGCGGTGACAGAACACAGGTTCTCCCGCTCCCCGTGTGGGTCGCAGCACTTTATCAATGCGCTCGGTGTTGTTCTCAATCAGGTGATTGGCCAGTTGGAGGATATTTTCGGTCGATCGATAATTTTCCTCCAGCTTAACCATCGTGCGAGTGTCGTCATCCCGCAGCCCATCGCCAAAGTCTTGCTGAAAGCCCATCAGAATCTTGAAGTCCGCCATTCTGAAGGAGTAAATCGACTGGTCAGCATCGCCCACCACAAAGATCGATCGATTCTGCCAATTGTTAAAGCTAAAGGAACTCGCCCCATTGGTCACCAACAAGCGAATTAAATCGTACTGTGTGCGGTTGGTATCTTGATATTCATCCACTAAAATGTGGCGAAATTGATTGTGCCAATAGGCTAAAACCTGCTCATTTTGCCGAAATAGCTGCACCGGAATCAAAATTAGGTCGTCGAAGTCCAGGGCATTATTTGCAGCCAGAGCATCTTCGTAGTAAGAGTAGACTTCCGCAATCACACGCCCGCGAAAGTTCGGTTGCTCCCGCTCAAAGTCCTGGGGAGATAGCCCCTGGTTTTTGGCGTTGCTGATGGCATAGCGCACCGATTTGGGTTCAAATTTCTTGTCATCCAAATTGAGCTTGTTGACGACAATATCTTTGATTAAGCTCTGCACATCGGATTCATCGAAGATGGAGAAGTTGCGCTGCCATTTGCGGCCTTTTTCATCGGCGTATTTGTCGATGTCGAAGCGCAGAATCCGACTAAACAGAGAGTGGAAGGTGCCAATCCAGAGATGTTTGGTGAAAGTTTTGTAGACGTGGGTTTTGAGGCGCGTCTGTTCGTAGGGCTTGAGGGTCTCTAGGGCGGCACCGTAATCATTGAGGGCTTGTTGTTGGGCAAATAATTTTTCGATCCGCTCCCTGATCTCTCGTGCAGCTTTGTTCGTAAAGGTGACGGCTAGAATATTTTCGGGATTCACCCGATGGGTTTGCACGAGGCCGGCAATGCGGTAGGTCAAGGCTCTAGTTTTGCCGGAACCCGCCCCAGCGACGACGAGCAACGGCCCACAAAAGTGTTCGACGGCCTGACGTTGGGAGGGGTTGAGGTGGCTGAGGAAGTCGGAGGGTTGGGTCATGGGGGCGGTGAGACGATCGCGCTGCTGGGAAAATCGTTGAAGAACCTGTTGTTAGGTAGTGTGCAACTTTCCCGAACCGCCCTCACCCCAACCCCTCTCCCCTTTTGGGAGAGGGGCTAAGATTTGGATTGGCTCCCCTTCTCCCACTGGGAGAAAGGGCTGGGGGATGAGGGCAGACTTTAAGTTGCACATTGCCTGTTGTTCATCAAGGGTATCGTAATCTAAGCAATCGGTACGGCGGCAACTGTCAGGGAGGCGATCGGATCAGGTATGACCTGCAAGGGGTTTATTACTTATACTCCGCCCACACTGTCGCAAAACGCTCAGCCGTCCAGCCCACCAGATCTGATACTTGTCCATCAACAATTTCTACAACTCGTTTATAACTATCCCTGCGCTCCACCACATCCACTGAAAAGAACTTAGGAGATTTCTAGGTGATGTGCAACTTTCCTGAAACACTCGCCAATCCTGCCCTCACCCTAGCCCTCTCC
>JARCMD010000520.1 GCA_030248885.1 Leptolyngbyaceae cyanobacterium MP9P1.79
CCCAGAGGGCGAGGGAGCCGATCCAGGTTTTGTTCCCTCTCCTGCGGGAGAGGGCTAGGGTGTAGCTTGCTTCCCGAAGGGTGGGGGTTCGGATGGGTACGAGATAATCTCACGTTTTTACCCATCATCAGAGCTTACTGAACAAAGATAATCTCTCCAATCAAAGTCAGGTAGTCATTATGGAAACAAGAACTATCACAATTCGCGTTAATGCTGAGGTCGCCCGTATTTTTGAGGCAGCTTCTGAAGAGCAACGTCGTAAATTGGAAGCATTAATTAGCCTCAGACTTGGCGATGCAACTCGAAGCAAAAAATCCTTGGAGGAGATTATGAGCGAGATCAGTCGAAATGCTCAAGCGCGAGGATTGACCTCAGAAATTTTCGTGGGTGCTGGTGATTAGAGCAGAAGAGTTTTTGAAGACGATTGAATCTGGGTAGCGATCTGATTCCTCAGTAGCTTACACAACGTTGCAATAGTTCCATCATCACCCTCGATGAAAGGTCAGAACCCAATAGCTATAAATTCTGTTTCGCCTCAATCAGAGACGATCGCCGCCCTAGAATCTGCCACCACCCATGCAGAAATCCTACGTGTTTTGCAGACAACCTCCAACTACTGTGATTGCGGGTCTGATGACACTCTGCCACTTTTAATGGAAATGCTAGAAATATTGGATGAGCGAAAACATAGTGATGGCATAACTGAGTATCGTATTGTGACTGACAAGATAGAAGCCCTATTGATGCAATCTGGACGCACAGGCTATACCTGTTGGTTTGTCTACGCCATGGAACACCTCGGCTGGTTTTCTCACGGATTCAATCTCTTCGATATTTGGATTACGACCCACGGTAAGGCACTGCTTTACGCCCTAAAGCGGTGTCCAAAAGAATGACAGCATGTAATTACTCAGACTCTTGCCGAAAGTCGAACAGCCCTCATCCCCTAGCCCCTTCTCCCAAGCAGGGAGAAGGGGAACCGAACCCAAGTCTTAGCCCCTCTCCCGCTCTGGGAGAGGAGTTGGGGTGAGGGCAGCCTGAGTAGTTACGACAGCATAATGTAATATGCCCAAGCACAAGGGTTGGCTCCGAAACCTTAGACTCACGTCTGAATTCGGTATTCTTAATGAGGGGCTTTACCATCATTCTAAATTGAGTATTTATGCCAAAAACAAATCCGCAGGCGGGAAAAAACATCCGTGGATTAGCCATCAAAAGACGAATTAAGGCGATTTGTGCGTTTGCCTCAGCAGGATTCTTCCTGCTCTTTCCTTTTTTCTTAGTTAAGATCTCTCAGAGTTTTTTGCAGTGGATCTCCCCTTCAATCCTCTCTCAACCGCCTCCATCAAATTCCGTGCCAAGTTTGTCACTTATTTTCTATGTGGTATTCATCATCATTGGTTTAGTGTTGCTAGCAAATGGTATCTTCTGGTGGAAACGAGCTAATCGTGCTGACCAAGGAGCGAAGGGAGAAGAAGATACTGCTCAGGAAATAGCACAGCTAGAACAAGAGGGCTGGCACGTTGAGTATGGAATGCGTTTAAGCAATAAGTTAGGCGATGCTGACATTGTTTGTATTTCTCCTCAAAGCAAAGCCTATGTGATTGATGTCAAATCACATAAAGGTGAGATAACCACAGATGGAACCCAGCTATATCGGCGTATGGGGAAGATAACCTACCCATTTGAAAAGAACTTCCTGGATCAAGCGATGAAACAAGCGTTACAAGTGAGAAAACAAAAGGACTTAAGTTTTGTGACTCCGATCGTGGCTTTCTCAGATGCTAGAGTTTCGGTTCCACCAGGCAAGTTGAAAAATGTCTATGTGGTTGAGAAATCAAGGTTGGTATCGCTTCTGAAATCGCTTGGTTAGAAGCAAGGTAAGCTAACAATTAACCCGCTTCACAGGGATGAGTGAAATCTGAAATCGCTTAACACATTTAACCCGTTTAATCCTACTCAATCTGAAATCGACTTGGTATAATCCGTGGCTAATCCTTTGAACTTAACTAAACCCTTCCGCATTTCCAAGGCGCTTTTCTCCGTCTACTACACCTACATGATGGAGTATCGGGCAGAATTGCTGCTATGGGTGCTTTCTGGCATCTTGCCTTTGATTCTCTTGGGCGTATGGACGCAAGCGGCTCAGGGTGGGCAATTTGGACTCACGCCCCTGCAATTTTCCCGCTACTTCCTGGCTGCCTTCCTCGCTCGGCAGTTCAGCGTTGTCTGGGTTATCTGGGAATTTGAGCGGGAAGTTGTCGAAGGTAAGCTATCCCCCAAACTTTTGCAACCCCTCGACCCAGGTTGGCATCATTTCACCTCCCATATTGCCGAGCGTATCGCCCGCCTCCCCTTTGCCTTTGCGATCGTTGGCTGCTTTTTCCTCCTGTACCCCCAGTCCTTCTGGATTCCCAGCCTGTCAGGATTCCTGCTGTTTGTGCTAGCTGTCACCGCTGCCTTCTGCCTGCGTTTCCTGATGCAATATACCTTTGCGATGTTCTCCTTTTGGACAGAGCGCGCCAGTGCGATCGAGAACTTTTGGTTTCTGCTCTACCTCTTCCTGTCAGGACTCATTGCTCCCTTGGAGATTTTTCCACCCCAGGTTCTGGCGATCGTTCGCTGGCTCCCTTTCCCCTACATGATCCACTTTCCCGCCGCCCTCCTCGTTGGCTTGCCTGTGGACGTGGGGCAAAGCTTTTTAGTCATGCTGGGGTGGGCGATCGGTTCCTTTGCCTTAAATCGATGGCTGTGGCGCAAAGGACTCAAACAATATTCTGGAATGGGAGCATAAATAAGGGTCGCCTTGCGAGTAAACTTTATGCCAATTAAGGAGATTTTCGAGAAAGATGTTACCCCTGTAGGGGCGTTCGCGTAGCGTGGGCTTTGCACTTAGCATCCGGCAGACAAAGCCTTGAATCAACCAGAAGGTCATTGCCCGGATGCTTCGCCCTTCCGGTGCCTGTCGGATTCGCTAGCATTACATACAAGCCCTCTCACCCCCCCAACCCCATGAACTTTCTCACCTACACCCTGCACATTCTCACATCAGGTGCAGCCGCCTACATTTCCGCCCGCCACCTCCGTGATCCCCAGACCCGCCCCAACGTCCTGGCAGGGTTTCAACTCGCCGAAGCCGGGTCAGTGCCATTTTTAGAAGCCTTGAGCCGTCGGGCTGCCGCTGAAGGCGATTCCTGGTTATCCGATCGCCTCTCCCGCCACGCCGCAGACGAACGCCGCCATGCTCAAATCTTCGCCCACGGCTTGAAGCAACTGGGTAAACAGGTGATCGATTTTCAGCCAGTTGAAGAGAAGCAAGCAGATAAGCAACCCGACGAACAGCGCCGTAGCCCCTTCTTCGAGGCCTATTTCAAAGATTACTCCAGTGAAAATCTCAAGCCCGATCAAATCGACTGGATTGTATTCATGGCCAGTACCTACATTCTGGAACTGGATGCGAGCAAAGACTTTGCTCGTATGGCTAACACCCTGCCAGAGAATGAACTACGCAGTGCCGCCCTCAAAAAAGGGATGCTGAGCATTGCCAACGACGAGACTGGACATGCTGCCTACTTGTACGAAGCGCTAGAGCGGAGGTTGCCAGCCCAAGCTGTGGTTGAGGTGGTGGATGGCTGGCGATCGCGCAAAGTGAACGCTTTAATGGCGATGGTTGGCAATCTTTTTCACAAGGGTGGCAAACTGCCCTCCATGGTTCAAGACGGCGCACCTGTGGATATGTCTGAGACAGCGATCGAGCAAGCCCCTGAGTTGCAGGTAGCGTAAAACTGCTGGGCGATCGTGATGATTACCCTCCAGAAATCGCAAAACTAGAAATGGGACAGGTTGAGCCTATTGCTTCCTCTGTAAATAATGTCTCATTGGTGGTACTTCTGTCTGAGTTCAGCAAGATTAATGTCCAAAAGATTGCTGGAATCGTGATCTTTTGTTAAAAAGAGTGAAGGAACTGTTACGAACAGAGGTTGCCGCATGTTTGGCAGTTTTACAGGTACAAAGAGTTCTCCCGGAGTTGACTTCGGAGAACAAATGCTCAGCAGTGTCGCTAGCCAATGTTTACGCCATCTCTTCACCCGGAGTGAATCGATCGACGTGACGGTGCGGTGTCATCCCTCCAGCAAGCTTTTGCAGGGCAGCATCGACAATTTCAAGATGCAGGGACGAGGACTGGTTATCCGCAAGGATTTCTACACCGAATCTATGTCCTTTGAGACTGATGCAGTTTCGATCGACTTTAGCTCAGTTCTCAGCGGCAAAATTCGGTTGAAGCAGCCAACCCAAGCTGTGGCCCAAGTTACTCTCACTGAAGCGGGGATCAATCAAGCGTTTAAGGCTGAGTTGGTAACTCAGCGCCTCCTCAATATCAACAATCCCGCCCTCGCCGCCCTCTCTGGAGATGAACCCGTCTCATTTAGTGATGTGGAGCTGAAGCTGTTGCCAGACAGTCGGGTGAAAATCTTTGCTAAGGCAGAGCTGCCCAACGGCATAGTGCCCGTTAGCCTCTCTGCAACCCTGGCAGTCGAGCGGAGACGACGGCTTGCGTTTAAAGACCCCCAGTTTGAAGCAGAACAGGTGCCAGAGGAGTTGCGCGGGCTTTCTCAGGCGCTAACGTTAGCATTTGTGCAAGTTCTAGATGATATGGTTGATCTCGATCGGTTTGACCTGGATGGCGTGATGTTGCGGATTAATCGCTTAGAAACCCAGGACAATCAATTGGTCTTTAGCGGCTATGCTCAAATTGAGCATTTTCCAGGCACTCGCTAGATTCGGGCTAATCTGGCTCATCCTTCAGCCATACAAGTAGGTAGGTGTAATTAATTGCAAGAAGGGGAGTGGGGGCTTCGGCGTGAGCGCTCAGTCGAACGGCGTTGCCCCCATGCAGAGGGTTCCACCCTCTCCACCCCCAAAATCATCTTTAGTTTAATTGCACTCAGCCACTTAATGCTCCATGATTTCTTCTTCCAACTCAAATAAACTGGGTGAGTTAGCGCGACTGTTTCTGAAACTGGGCACAGTTGCCTTTGGCGGGCCCGCTGCTCACATCGCCATGATGGAGGATGAAACCGTCAAGCGCAGGCAGTGGTTGACGCGGGAACACTTTCTGGATTTAATTGGAGCCTCAAACCTGATCCCCGGCCCCACCTCTACTCAGTTGGTCATGCATGTAGGCTACATGCGATCGGGCTTCCTGGGGCTAGTCGTGGCTGGAGCCTCATTCATTTTCCCAGCCGCACTGATTACTGGGGGGTTTGCTTGGTTGTATGTCAAATTTGGTTCTCTACCCCAAGTTGCCTCCTTGCTCTACGGAGTCAAGCCGGTGATCTTAGCCATCATTCTGGGGGCAGTGTGGAAGTTGTGGAAGACGGCGGTTAAAAATCGCCAATTAGCCATCATCGGTTCTGCCGTGGGTATAGCATTGCTAGGGGGCGCAAATGAGGTGGTTGCGCTGCTCCTAGGGGGGGTGCTGGGGATGGTTTGGCTGAAATTCAGCCGTCCTAAACCCCCTCCAACGATCGCCACGCCATCGGTGGTGGAGCCGCCCCTCGCTCAGAGTGACAGTGCACCCCAGCCTGACGGAAAGAAAATGCCTTTACTGGTACCGTTTTCCTTGGGGACGATCGCAGCCAACCTGTCCAATCCCGCCACCCAAGTGCCCTTGTGGAAGTTGGGGTTATTTTTCCTCAAAACTGGCAGCGTGCTATTTGGCGGTGGCTACGTTTTAGTCGCGTTTATTCAGGGCGAATTGGTGGAGCAGTATGGCTGGCTGACCCAACAGCAGTTGTTGGATGCGGTCGCCGTGGGGCAGTTTACACCAGGGCCAGTGCTTACCACCGCCACCTTCATTGGCTACGTGATTGCGGGGGTGCCGGGCGCAGTCGTGGCCACGATCGCTATTTTTCTACCTTCACTCTTCTTTGTAGCCGCCCTGAATCCCCTGATTCCCCATCTGCGGCGTTCGCCATGGACGAGTGCATTTTTAGATGCGGTCAATGTTAGCTCCGTGGCGCTGATATCCGTGGCTATCTTCACCCTGGCCCGCGCAACGCTCACTCTCCAAGCGGCTCAAGACTTGGTACGCAGCTATCCCCAAGCTCTGGTAATTGATGTGCCAGCCCTGGTAATCGCTGGGGTTTCTGCTCTATTGCTGCTGCGCTTTAAGGTGAGTACGGTGTGGTTGGTGCTGGGAGGGGCGATCGTCGGTTGGCTATACCAATTTGCCACCTCTAGCTTGTCTAGCTAATTTCTGTCGTGCGGGTTTGCAGAATCGCTTGCTGGACGATCATAAGGTGATTCAACCCGCCCAATATTCTTGTCATTACCAACATCTCTTAAAAAGCTTGGAGAGTGTCTGACAAATGCTC
>JARCMD010000521.1 GCA_030248885.1 Leptolyngbyaceae cyanobacterium MP9P1.79
CCCCCTGCCCCCCAATTCTGGGGGGTTCTGAGATCGAAGTCCCCCAGAATTGGGGCCTTAAAGCCTTTCAGGCATCCATGAAAAGGGGGCAAGTGCAAGATCTAAAGCATTTGTCAGACACTCTCTAAGCTTTTTAAGAGATGTTGGTAATGACAAGCCTTTTGGGAGAGGGGTTGGGGTGAGGGTGGTTCGGAAAAGGGGTGAGGGCGGTTCGGAAAAGTTGCACATCGTCTAATTTAGATCCCCGGATTCTGCAGGAGTTCTGGTGATCGTACCAAAGATGTCAATCTTCAACGGGTCTAGTTAGGAGCAAGTGTATTGGCTGGAATCCTTGATGGACTGTTTAACGGCATTAGCATTGGCGCAGTTCTCTTAATGGCTGCCTTGGGCTTGGCGATCGTCTTTGGGCTGATGGGCGTGATCAACATGGCCCACGGCGAATTGATGATGTTGGGCGGCTACACGACATTTGTGGTGCAAAATAGTTTCAAAAACTTGGGCGAGTCCTGGTTTGAAGTCTATGTCTTTGCTGCCCTGCCGATCGCCTTCTTGGTAACTGCCTTAGTTGGCTTAGCTCTGGAACGGGGGGTCGTGCGGTTTCTCTACGGACGACCCTTGGAAACCCTGCTAGCGACATGGGGCGTGAGCTTAATCCTGCAACAGTTTGTGCGGAGTGTGAATTGGGTATTGGCGATCGGTCTCGCGCTCTTCTGCTTGCTGTTTTTTGGCGGATTGTGGTTCATCTCCCGTCGAGCCGACTTTCCTCGCATTCGTGGCGGGGTTATTGCCATCCTGTTGCCTCTCTCCGCTGCTCTGACTTTTCTCACGGGAAAAATTCTATCCGGGACTTATAAATTGGCCGTCACTAAACCCTGGTTTGGGGCACAAAACGTCGATGTGACTGCCCCGAAATGGCTCAGGGGAGGATTGGTTTTAGGCTCGTTGCAATTGCCCTATGCTCGTCTTTTCATCATCGGGTTGACGCTTCTGTGCATTTTGGGAATCTACCTATTTCTGCAACGCTCTCCTTGGGGCTTACGAATCCGGGCGGTCACCCAAAACCGCACGATGAGCGCCTGCTTGGGTATTCCAACCACAAAAGTAGATGCTCTGACCTTTGCCTTGGGGTCTGGACTGGCGGGAATCGCTGGCTGCGCGGTCAGTTTTCTGGGACCAGTGGGGCCGAACACAGGACAAATTTACATTGTCGATACCTTTATGGTGGTGGTGGTTGGTGGGGTCGGCAACTTGCTGGGCAGTATCATTGCTGCCATGAGCATTGGTGCCGCCAACTATATCATTGGTTCTGGAGTAGTGCTCCCTATTTTGGGGAGTGCTGCTAGCTATGTGGCAAGTTCTGAAATATTAAAGCCTCTGCTCAGTGAGATAATCAAGTCCGTGACAGGCTTCTTCGAGTTCTTTTCCACGATCCCCATGGCTAAGGTGATGGTTTATGCCTTGATTTTTGGCTTTCTGCAACTGCGTCCAGCCGGGATCTTCCCGCAAAAAGGACGGATGGCAGATGGATAGGAGGAATCATGACGGATGACGTTGGGTCTAAACACCGACAGGGCGATCGAAAACGGCTGATGGAAGCGGCTGTGGTGCTGGCGATCGTCCTGTTTCTCATTTTTGTCATGCCCTCGTTGCTAACTGCTGTGGGGCAAAGCTTTCGGCTCAAGTTGCTAGGGCGTTTTCTCGCCCTGGCCATTGCGGCTCTGGGAATTGATTTGATTTGGGGCTACACAGGACTGCTCAGTTTGGGGCATGGTATTTTCTTCGGTCTAGGAGGTTACGCGATCGGGATGCACCTCAAGCTCCAGATCCCGCCCGGAGAACTCCCCGACTTTATGGGACTGTACGGAGTTACCACGTTGCCTTGGTTTTGGCGGCCCTTTTACTCCTTTCCGTTCACCTTGGTGGCGATCGTGCTGATCCCCTCCCTTTTGGCTGGATTCGTGGGCTACCTGGTTTTTCGCAGCCGCATCAAGGGGGTGTATTTTTCCATCCTCACGCAAGCCGTCACCATTATCTTTTTCAACTTTTTCAATGGACAGCAGCGCTTGGTGAACGGCACCAATGGGTTGATTGATTTCAAAACATTGTTAGGAGCCACAGTCAGCGATCCCAAAACCCAATTTGGCTTTTACTGCTGCACCATCATCGTTTTGGTCGCCGCCTATGCCCTCTGTCGGTGGCTGACCAGCGATCGGTTTGGGGCTCTATTAATTGCCATCCGCGACGACGAAAGCCGCACCCGGTTTCTGGGCTATGATCCTGCCGAAGCCAAAACCCTGGTCTTCGCCGTCTCCGCTGCCTTGGCGGGGATCGCGGGTGCCCTCTACACCTTGCAGAGCGAGTCCATTTCTCCCCGCAGTATGGATGTCGCTTCCTCGATCGAAATGGTGATTTGGGTGGCAGTTGGCGGGCGGGCAACCTTGGTCGGAGCCATTCTCGGAGCCGTCCTGGTTAATTTTGCCCGCAGTTTGCTGAGTGAGCAATTCCCTGAAATTTGGCTATTTTTCCAGGGGGCGCTGTTCCTGCTGGTAGTGCTAGTGCTGCCCAATGGGATCATCGGCTGGTGCAGAACCAACGGTCACGAACTGGTGTTGAAGCTGCTGAAACGATCGCCGATCGCCACCGCCACCTATCCCAGCCTGGAACAAGACTTGGATGTGCAGCAAGAACGCCGAAAATTGGAACCGAAAGAGTAGTTCTACCATGATCAACCCCGATCGCATTCTAGAAATCGAAAACTTGACCATTAATTTTGACGGTTTCAAAGCGCTGAGAAACCTTAATTTCCACATGGAAACAGGGGAATTGCGGGTCATTATTGGCCCCAATGGTGCCGGGAAAACCACTTTTCTCGACGTAATCACGGGCAAAGTAAAACCCACAGAGGGACAGGTGCGATTCAAGGGACGCAATCTGCGCGCCCTGTCGGAACACCAAATTGCTCGGCTGGGGATCGGGCGCAAATTTCAAACTCCCCGCATTTATTTGAAGCTGACTCCCCGCCAAAATCTGGAGCTTTCCTGCAATCGAGACAAGGGAATTTTGCCCACCCTCATCCAGAAAACGCCTGTGGCGGAGCGACGGACGGTGGGTGGACTTTTGGAAACCATCGGGCTGGTTCCCAAGGCAGATATTGCCGCTGCTCTCCTCTCCCACGGGGAAAAACAACGGTTGGAAATTGGTATGTTAGTTGCCCAGTCCCCCGATTTATTGCTAGTGGATGAACCCGTTGCTGGTCTGACTGATGAGGAGACGTACTTAACCGGAGAACTGCTCACCTCGCTGGCTGAGAGCCATTCGATCATTGTAATTGAACACGATATGGAGTTTGTGCGACAGATTGCGCGGCAGGTCACCGTACTCCACGAAGGTAGTGTGCTTTGTGAGGGCACGATCGACGAGGTGCAAAGTAACCCGCGAGTTATCGAAGTCTACCTGGGACAACCACAGGAGGAACCCCATGCCGCCGCTTAACCAGAGCATTCCCGCTGTTTCAACAGAGCAGAACCTGTCCGTTCCGATGCTCCAAGTGGCTGCCCTAGATGTGTACTATGGCGAAAGTCATATTCTGCGTCAGGTGGATTTGACCGTACATCCAGGACAAATGGTGTGCCTCATTGGGCGCAATGGAGTCGGAAAAACCACCCTCCTCAAATCCATCATGGGACTATTACCTCCCCGCCGGGGCACGATTCATCTCATGGGCGAATCCCTGTCAGGGCGTTCTCCCGACCAACGCGCTCGGAAGGGAATTGGGTATGTTCCCCAAGGACGGGAAATCATTCCCCGCTTAACCGTGCAGGAAAATCTGATTCTGGGATTGGAAGCGCGTCCCAAAGCTCACCAAGCAGCGGTACAAGATTCCCTAGAGCAGGTGTTTGAACTCTTCCCGGTGCTGAAAACGATGCTGGCAAGGATGGGCGGAGATCTCAGCGGGGGACAACAGCAACAGTTGGCGATCGGCCGGGCGTTGATGGGGCAACCCCGCCTATTGGTACTAGATGAACCCACAGAGGGTATTCAACCGTCCATTATTTTGGAAATTGAAGCGGCGGTTCGCAAAATTGTCACAACAACAGGAGTCTCGGTGCTGCTTGTGGAACAACACTTGCATTTTGTCCGCCAAGCTGACTGGTACTACGCCATGCAAAAGGGCGGGATCGTTGCTTCCGGGATGACTAGCGATCTCAGCAATGATGTCATTCAGCAATTTCTGGCGGTTTAGATTAACCAGTGTCAAATTGCGATCGGCTTTGCAGAAGATACCAATCAATAGACTGCCGCAACGCTTCGCCAATAACTTGCAAGGCTGTGTTGACGGCGACATCAAAGGGCGCGATCGTCAACAAGACATTCGCCGCCATTTCAATGGCTTCCAAGAGGCAATGTTCCAAAAAAGAGTTGCAATAAGTGCGAGTAGCGTGAATTGGCATAGGGCAAACTACACCTCGATCGACCAATCTTGAACAGCAAGTCCTGGAACTTTCTCAAAGTCTTGCAGATTTCGGGTGAGCAGAATACCAACGTGGGTGAGCGCGATCGCAGCAATTCGTAAATCTTGCGTCCCCACTCGCAGCCGTTGAGCCTTGAGTGATTGATAAACTGTGTGAGAATTTGCATCATACGGAAGCACCTGAAACTCAGACACAGCATGACTGTATTTATCAATTGCTCATACGCATTTGATAACGCCGCTCCCTCCCTTGCCTGAGCCACTTGTGCCAATCGTCCCCGCAACTGTTCTTCAACGTTGATTGCTGTTGTTGTTAGTTGCACCTGGTTTGTCCTCAACCGCTCGATGACCTGTGGGTGATTGCGTCCATACAAACTGAGATGATCGGTATCTAGAATGTATAAGGTCATCTCTCTGCTTCTGTTGCATTAGCTTCCCGACGAATGGTTGCCAGCTTTTCCATCCAATCCTCAAAGGTAGAGTCATCGGCAAAAATTCCGGCATATTTCATTGACATCACCTCACTAAGCTGCTCAGTCAAATTCACCTCGATCGTGACAAATTTTCCTCCTGCTAACTGAGACTGTAATGCGGTTTTCGCTTGGGCGATCGCGTCCTCTTCACTCGTACCTTCCCCCGTAATGGCAGGCATCCCGACGATCGATGCCACGAACCGCTGATTTGGTTGACTCTGAATAAAGACCTGATATTGCATCGTTCTATTCCTTCGGCGCATCATTTATCAGTGTATCGTAGCGATTTCAGCGGGGTATTTTCCTGTTCCGGTATGGTGAGGCGAGTTTGTACTGGGAGGGGCGATCGATCTTGTGCGCTTCGTGTTCGGGATGTTGGACTACGATCGCAAACTCCTGGATTAGTGAGGCTTGGGAATTACTCAGTAGGTTCTTCGGGCAACAAGGGCGCGATCATTGCTAATAATTCAGGAATCTCCTGTTGGATGACTGCCCAAATAACATCAATGTCTACATAGTCATATTGGTGAATCAGAATATCTCGTAGTCCTGCAATTCGTTTCCACGGAATTCTTGGATGCTGCGATCGAAACTCTCGCGATAAGCGTTTAGTTGCCTCCCCAATAATGACGATTTGATACAAAATAGCAGACTGTCGCAGATCATCCAGTTCTAACTGCTCACGAGTTAGCTCTCTGGCAAACTGTAATGCTTGTTGTCCAGCTTTAAAAATATCTAGCAACGAAGCATTATCTCTTGACATAAACTAACTGTGCTGTTGACAAGATTTCTTGGCGACGAATCCAATTTTTGCTTTGCTCAATCGATTTCTTAGTTGATATATCGACTTCTCGACTAAAGATTACTTCCAATTCTTCTTTCATCTCAAGCAATGCCAACAGCCCCCATCGAGCATTGATAAACTTCACCATGACATCAATGTCGCTATCGGGACGAAAATCATCCCGCAGCACCGAGCCAAACAGATAAAACTCCTCAATCTGCCAGCGTTGGCAAAAATCGCCGATCGCTGCCTCAACTGCCAAGACACTCGTTGCTTGGGAAACCAGTCGCGCTTCGATTTCAGGCTCTAGTTGTGGTGCGATCGCCATCATATAGTCCTCTTGATAGCCCCATTGTATTAGCCCTACCTCGACCTGCACCCAACGAAAGTTAAGACTAAACTCAACGAAAGTTAGGGATAGATCCCCAAATTTCGTTGATCCAACCCCTCAACCTTTGACCAAAGCATTTCAATTTCAAGACTAGCGACAGATGGAAAGCATCTGATTAAGCTGTTTTTCAATTACAGTTTCACAGCAACTTAACTACAAGTCAGTTGAGCCAAAAGTTTCTACCTACCAAGGAGATGATGAGATTGACATTTCCGTACAACGAGCGATGCAAGCGTAAGGCATCGCTCTCTAAACAGGTTTATTTGTCATCATAAACAGCATATTTCCAGTTTCTTCAAACTTTATCGTCGCTTAGCTCATGGCAGATTTGAGGCAGATATCGATCGCTATTACCCAAATGATGACAATCCCTACGACGGAGGCACATCTCCTAGTTTTTTCTCCCAGAATAGCGCTTTGCCCATTTGAGGATTTAGTTCATAGCCACTGAATCCAAACGCTTTGTATGCTGACTGGGCAACGTGGTTTCCTTCCAGCACCTCTAGGGTAAGTTTGCAGCAACCCAAGTTGAATGCAATGTCCTCTGCTTTCTTCAACAATAACTTGGACAAACCTCTTCCACGGTAGGGCAAAGCAACAATAACATCGTGGATATTCAGTAATGGCTTGCACGCAAATGTAGAGAATCCTTCTAAGCAAACCAGCAGTCCTGCGGGTTCGGCATCAACAAAGGCAAGAATAACGTGAGCTGATTTTCTCTTCAAAAGCTCCGTTGGGAGATTTTCCCTGACATCGTTAGACAAGCCTTGACCACAACCCATTGGGTCAAGGGCGTAGGCATCCATTAATTGAACCATAGCCTCCGCATGAGCAGTTAAACTAAGATCCGCTTCAACAATGTCAATCATCTTGAATTTTTTGACTATGCAACTATTGACAGAGCAAGGGGCTGAGTCCCCTTGCTCTGGAAATTTGTGTGCGTAATTTAGACTATGGCTTATCCCCAATTCGGGTAAGATTCAGCGTATGGGCTGACCAGCGCTGACGATACACCTCATAGAGGAGCATTCCAGCGGCAACCGAAGCGTTGAGACTAGGAGTTTTGCCTTGTAGAGGAATGGAAACGAGGACATCGCAACTGCGCTGCGTCAACAAGCTCAGTCCATCTCCCTCTGCCCCAATCACCACCACAGCGGATTCCGCAAAGGGCACTGTGTAGACTGGATTGCTGGCCGTGGCGGCGGCACCATAAATCCAGAAACCAGCATCCTTCAATTCCTGGAGGGCCCGACTCAGGTTAACCACTCTGGCGATCGGAAATGTTTCCAACGCACCCGCCGCCACCTTCATGACCGCTGAAGTAATGCCCACGGCTCGACGTTGCGGAATCACCAATCCCTGCGCTCCCAAGGCTTCGGCGCTGCGAATGATGGCACCGAGGTTGTGGGGATCAGTAATACTGTCTGCCACCACAATTACCGGCCGATCGCTACTGGCCTTAGCCTGGGTAATTAAATCCCCCAGTTCCAGGTAGGTGTAGGGCGCAACTTGGGCAGCAATTCCCTGATGCACTGCGCCTTGGGTAATTTGGTCGAGGCGATGATGATCCACTTCGTCAATGACGGTGCCATTTGCCTTCGCCTGTTCCAGCAAAGAGTGGAACCGGGGATCATACCGCAGCTTGGTGTTGACCCATAACCGATTGAGTTGACGCTCATTTTCGATCGCCGTCAGCACCACATGCCGCCCATAAATCAAATCTGTATCTTCAGTAGTATCAACCTCTGCAATGGGTGATGGTGTAAAAGCAGCTTGTCTGGAATCGGTTCTGGAATCGGTTCTGGGACGATCGCCATAGGCGGGTTGTCTCCGCTCAAACTTTTCAAATTTGGGGGCTGACTCCGATCGGCGAGAGGCACCGCGATCGGGACGATCGGAGTACGATCGCTCCGATTTGTTGAATCTGGGGGAGCCTTCCGAGTCAGCGCGGCGGGGGCTACTGCGATCGGGGCGATCAGACTGCGATCGATCAGGCTTAGCGAATTTATCGGACTTCTTAAATCTAGGGGACGCATCCGAGTCAGGGCGGCGACGGTGGATCGGGTTTGGACTCCCTCCACTTGCCTCGTCTGTGCTGAAGGAGTCCCGTTCTGCTCGGTTAAATCTGGGGGATGCATCCGACTCAGGGCGACGTGGATAGCCTCTCCCTTCATTGCTTCTCCCTTCATAGCCTCTCCCTTCATGGGTAGAGGACGATCGCGCTTTCACTGGCATGGATTTTGCCGCCGATCGCACCCGAATGGGCTTGACCGTAGCGCCAGACTCCCGCTCGTCCCAATTTCGCTTCGAGAACTGCTCCGGCTTGTCTCCCCGGCTATCGTCTCGATCGTAACTGCCTCTGGTAATGCGTTTCGAGAATTTCTCTGGCTTGCCACCCCGGTTA
>JARCMD010000009.1 GCA_030248885.1 Leptolyngbyaceae cyanobacterium MP9P1.79
AAGCCTTTCAGGCATACATGAAAAGGGGGCGAGTGCAAGGTCTAGGGCATTTATCAGACACTCTCCAAGCTTTTTAAGAGATGTTGGTAATGACAAGCCTGCTGGGAGAGGGGTTGGGGTGAGGGCAGTTCGGGAAAGTTGCCCATCGCCTTAAACCTGGTTACGAACTTCCCTGAATGACTTACATCCCCAGATTTCTATGAAATTTGGGGATTGTGCTTTCAAATCTACCGCTTCAGAATCTACTACTTCAAAAAATATGTCCGTTGTTAAAACTCTGTGTCCCTACTGCGGTGTTGGTTGTGGTTTAGAGGTCACCGTAGGGGAAAACCCTACGTCTTCATCCCTCAAGGTGCGAGGCGATCGGAGCCATCCTTCCAGCCAGGGCATGGTGTGTGTCAAGGGAGCCACGATCGCGGAGTCCTTGGACAAAGATCGCCTGCTGTATCCGATGGTGCGGGACTCCCTGGATCAGCCCTTTCAGCAAGTCAGTTGGGATGAGGCGTTGCAGCGAGTGGCCGATCGCATTCAAACTGTGGTGGCGACTCAAGGGCCCGATAGCGTTTGCATGTATGGCTCTGGGCAATTGCAAACCGAAGATTATTATATTGCCCAAAAATTACTCAGAGGCTGCTTGGGCACTAATAACTTTGACTCCAACTCCCGCCTGTGTATGGCTGCCGCTGCCACAGGCTACGTGCAAAGCTTAGGTGCCGATGGCCCACCCTGCTGCTATGACGACTTAGAGCTAACCGATTGCGCCTTCATCATGGGGGCAAATCCAGCGGAATGCCATCCGATCGTCTTCAATCGGCTGCGGAAATACCACAAGCAAAATCCCCACGTCAAACTGATTGTGGTTGATCCCCGCCGCACTCCAACCGCTGAGGTCGCTGATCTTCACTTAGCAATTCGCCCCGGCACCGATATTGACTTGCTCAACGGCATCGCCCATCTGCTAGTGCTATGGGGAGCGACGGATGCCGATTTTATCCAAAACCACACTAACGACTTCCCCACCTACGCCAGCGTCACCCAGTATTACTCTCCAGAGCGAGTGGCGGAGACCTGCGGCATTTCGATCGCTGACCTGGAACAAGCTGCCCGTTACTGGGCCCGATCGGAGCGCGTGTTATCGCTGTGGGCGATGGGCGTAAACCAATCCTCAGAAGGCACAGCGAAGGTACGGACGCTGATTAATTTGCATTTAATGACGGGCAACATTGGGAAACCTGGAGCGGGGCCGTTTTCCCTCACAGGGCAACCCAACGCGATGGGCGGGCGGGAAAGTGGCGGCATGTCTCACCTGCTACCGGGCTATCGATCGGTGAAAAATCCCCAGCATCGGGCAGAAGTTGAGCAATTCTGGGGATTGCCAGCGGGACAAGTTTCCCCCACCGTCGGCCGCACCGCTTGGGACATCATCACTGGGTTGGAACAGAATGACGTGGGCGTGTTGTGGATTGTGGCCACGAATCCAGCGGTGAGTTTGCCCGACTTGGAGCGGAGTAAAGCAGCCCTGCGATCGTCCCCCTGCACGATTTACCAGGATGCCTATTACCCCACCGAAACCGCCGCCTATGCCCATATTTTGCTTCCTGCTGCTCAGTGGGGGGAAAAAACAGGCACCATGACCAACTCTGAGCGCATGGTTACCCTTTGTCCGGCATTCCAATCGCCGCCAGGGGAAGCCAGAGCCGATTGGGAAATTTTTGCGGAAGTGGGTCGCCGATTGGGGTTTGCGGCTCATTTTCCCTTCTCGGACAGCGCTGCGGTTTACGCCGAATTTGTCCAACTCACCCACGATCGCCCCTGCGACATGAGCCAGTTCAGCCACGATCGCCTCCGCCAAACGCCTCTCCAGTGGGGCCACCCCCAGTCCCCATCTCCCCAACGGCTCTACACCGACGGCCGCTTCCTGACCCCCGATGGTCGCGCCAATTTTGCGGCATACCATAGCCGAGGCTTAGCTGAACCGCCCGATCGAGATTATCCCTTCGTCATGACCAACGGTCGGCTCTACGGTCACTGGCACACCCAAACCCGCACGGGACGCATTCCCAAAATTACTGAGATGTACCCCCAGCCATTTCTAGAAATTCATCCCCGCGATGCTCAAAAATTGGACATCCAAGATGGAGACTGGGTGGATGTTCGATCACGTCGGGGACAGTTGCGCCTTCCTGCCAAGGTCACCCGATCGATCGCCCCCGGCACCGTGTTTGCCCCGATGCACTGGGGTAGCCTCTGGGCAGATCAGGCAGAAGTGAACAGCGTCACCCATCCCGAAGCCTGCCCCGAATCCCTTCAACCAGAACTTAAAGCTTGTGCGGTGCAACTGGTACCCATAGCCGTTGCCGCTCCGCCCGCTACCCTCGACAATGCCCATTTGCATGAATACAGTGAACTCCCTCTTCCAGTTTGAAGCCGATTTTGTCGCCTCCCTGCGCTGCATCCCCATACAGGTGCGCTACAAACTCGACACCTGTGGCATTAAGCTGAAACTAGTTCAGGAGTCAGTTTAGCTCCGCCGATCGCTCCGCCCTCCTCACCTTGCCTTGTACCAGTGAGGCTGAAATCACTGCTTACATCAGGTTCTACAATCCCTGGTCACCGCCTACAGAGGCACCCCTGCAACTGAATTCCCCCCCGATCCCGATCCTGAATGGATGAATGGCGATCGGATTCCCCCAACTCTCCCAGAAAAAGCCCAAGAATTTGGTTTCAATCTAACTTTGGCACAATGGGCAAGCCTAGCGCCCCTACAACGCTTTGTCCTCATCAAACTCAGCCGCCCCAGCCACGAGAACCGCAACTTTTCGATCGCCTTCCAAGAATTTCACCTTCTGAGTCAGCGTTAGAACATTCACCTTGGACACGTAATAACTCAGAATTTCTACAAGACCCCCGAAAACGATCGTCCACACCCCACTATCATGACTACTATCAGATTTTAAAGAATGTCAGCTTACAATTAAAGCAAAAGCAATCAGGCTAGGACTCCCAACTTGTGAGTGTTTCTCCCCCCTCCGTTGACCCCAAAACCCTATTTCCCTTCGAGCTAGACCAGTTTCAGCACCAAGCCATTGCCTCCCTCGATCGGGACTGTTCCGTCGTCGTTTGCGCCCCCACTGGCTCCGGCAAAACCTTAATTGGAGAGTATGCCATCCACCGCGCCCTCTCCAGGGGTCGTCGTGTATTCTACACCACGCCCCTCAAAGCTTTGTCCAATCAGAAACTGCGGGACTTCCGAGAACAGTTTGGCGCAGATCGAGTGGGATTGCTGACGGGCGACACCTCCATCAATCGGGATGCGCCCATTTTGGTGATGACCACCGAAATTTTTCGTAACATGCTCTACGGCACCCCCATTGGTGAGGTAGGCACCTCCCTCACTGGAGTTGAAGCCGTTGTGCTGGACGAATGCCACTACATGAACGATCGCCAGCGGGGAACCGTGTGGGAGGAATCGGTGATCTACTGTCCTCCCGATGTCCAATTGGTGGCCCTGTCAGCAACTGTGGCGAATAGTGATCAGCTAACGGATTGGATCGCCCAAGTCCATGGTCCCACAGACTTGATTTATTCTGACTTCCGTCCCATTCCCCTGACATTTCACTTTGGTAATGTTAAAGGGCTATCTTCACTCCTCA
>JARCMD010000522.1 GCA_030248885.1 Leptolyngbyaceae cyanobacterium MP9P1.79
GAGGGACTTGGATCTTGCTCCCCTTCTCCCCTTTTGGGAGAAGGGGCTGGGGGATGAGGGGGTTTTGGCGTATCCTCCACAAAACTGAGATGCTCCCCAGAAATCTCCCTAGGGCCAAGGCTATTTCCAGAAAAGGTCGTGACAGTGAATAATAACAGACATCAGCCTTTGGTGGCCCAGTCCTTTGCCCATTGGAGAATTTCGTGAACGTGGGCAGAGGTAGCGGCTTCGCAGTAGAGCCGCAGCACGGGTTCTGTGCCGCTGAAGCGAATCATGAGCCAACTGCCATCGTCTAAGCGGAATTTGTAGCCATCGATCGTCAAGCAATCTACCACAGCCCGCCCAGCCACATTGGTTAAGGGGTGGGATTGCAGGAGTTCTAGCAGACGAGCGCGGGCTTCCATGCCAGACAGGGGCAGGTCGATGCGATCGTACTCTGAGAAAAAGTGGGTTTCGGCTTGTAACTGGCGGTAGGAATCGCCCAAATCTTGCCCTGACTGGACGATCGCCTCTAACAAGTACAGCGCCGAGAGCAGAGCATCCCGTTCGGGGATGTGGTGACCGTAGCCGATGCCGCCCGACTCCTCGCCCCCCAGCAATACTTGGGCTTCCCCCATGCGATCGGCAATGTATTTATAGCCAACAGGGGTTTCAAACACAGGCAAGCCGTACAACGCCGCCACCTTGGGCATGAGGTCAGAGCCGCTGATGGTTTTGACAACTTCTCCTCGGAAGCCGCGACGGGTGGCGAGATGCTGAATCAAAATGGGGATCAGAATTTGGGAACTCAGGAAGTTGCCCTGTCCATCCACGGCAGCAATTCGATCGCAATCGCCATCAAACACCAAGCCCACCGCTAAGCCAGAGTCCGATCGCCGATGGGTTCGCATCACCCGAAACAGTTGGGACAGATAGCGCGGCAGTGGCTCCGGTGCGCCCCCGCCAAACAGGGGATCACGCTGGCTATTGAGTTCATGGATTGGCAACTCCAACAGGCGTTCCAGTCCTCCGGCGGCGGCTCCGTGCATCACATCCGCAAACACGGTTAATTTGCCCTGGTCGATCGCGGTTTGAATCAACCCAATATCCACTTTCTGCCGCAGGGCTGCACAATATCCACTGTCCCAAGGATGAAGAGAGGCGATCGTCCCCTGTCCCTGCGGCTCCAATTTCTCCGCCAACCGCGCCTCAACCTGTTGGGTTACGTCTTGTGGCACCGATCCCCCAAAGGCTCCCTTGATTTTGAGTCCAGAATAACCGCCTGGATTGTGGCTAGCGGTAATTACCAATGCCCCCAGTGCTTGTTGCTCCTTGGCAATCCAGCTAAAAACTGGGGTGGGGGCGTAGGTATCGGTTAGTTGCACCTCAAACCCGGCAGCTTGGACAGCGGTGGCCGTTGCCTGGGCAAATTCTTCAGCCAAGAAGCGCCGATCGTAGCCCACGATGACTGTGCGACTGCCGGTGGAGCCGTAGACCTCCGCTAGAACCTGGGCGGCGATCGGCGCAACAAGAGCTAAGCGCTCAAAGGTGAAATCCAGGGCAATTAACCCTCGCCAGCCATCTGTACCAAACTTGATGGGACTGACGGAAGCGGTAGTCGCGGAAGAAGAAGCCATAACAATGCTGCTTTATAGAGAGGACATCAGTGGGATGACATCAATTCTAGGCTCTGTTGGCTCGATCGCCCCTCGATTCCCCCTTACTCCTAATAGAGTGACGAAGTGAGCAAAGCCAACCAGAGAAGCTTGGCAGAAGTTTCTGACCAGTTAGGGGGATTGCTTTGAGTTTTGAGTTTTGAGTTTTGAGTGCTAATCAGTTATTTCTACCAGTCTGCATTAGTACACTCTGTTGCCAGATTTTAATTGTGCCATCGCGGCTCCCGCTGACGAGGGTGGGAGAGGGGAGGCTGGAGGCGATCGTACTGGCAGCGATCGTACTGGCAGCGATCGTATTCACGGCGACTGTGTGGTCTGAGAGCGTGGTGAGCAGCTTGCCAGAGGGGAGATCCCAGAGCTTGATCGTGGTGTCGCGGCTCCCGGTGAATAGGGTTTGACTGTCAGCACTGATGGCTAATGTGCTGACGGGGAGCGCATGGTGAGTCAGGGTGCAGGACAATCTCCCCGTATTGAGATTGCGGACTTTGACTGTTCTGTCCCAACTGCTACTGACGACAAATTGGCGATCGGGGCTGATGTCCACCGCGTAAACCGCTCCCCCATGCCCAGTCAGGGTGCGGAGGAGTTCCCTGGTGCCCAAATGCCAAATCTTCACCGTACTGTCAGCGCTGCCACTGGCTAGAATTTTTCCATCCTGGCTTAGGGCTAGAGTATTCACTTGGTCAGTGTGTCCGGTAAAGGAATGGCGTTGACCTGTATGCAGATTCCACAGCGTGATCTCAGAACTGCGGTTGCTACTGATGAGGGTTTGTCCATCGGGGGTGATGACCAGAGCGGTGATCGGTTTGGCGAGGTTGGGTAGCTCTGTCAAGGTTTGTTGTAGTTCCCCAGTTGCGAGGTTCCATTGCTTAATCGTTGTGTCCCAACTGCCACTGATCAAGAGATTGCCGTCGGCACCGATCGCCACCGCAGTCACACTCCCCGTATGTCCACTAAGGGTTTGGTATAAGTTGCCAGTTTCTGCGTCCCACAGACGAATCAGGCGATCGTCGCTACCACTGACCACAATTTGACCATCGGGGCTGAGGGCAACGGCATTCACTTCAACAATCCGATCGGGGTCGCTGGTCAGGGTATACAGGCACGTCCAAACAGGGCAAGCAACCTGGGGTTTTGTTTGGGGCAAATCTGGCAAGGACACAAACGGATTGACGACTGCATTAGGGTTGAGGTCTTGCAAAACCTGTTCAGCCGACTGATAGCGCAGATTCACCGCACCTTCGAGCATTTTGTCCAAAATCTTGGACAGGGCATCCGTCACGGGCAGACTCACCGATCGCCACATCCAGGTTCCTTCGTGGGAATTGAATAGATCATTCGGAGAGAGATTAGTTAACAAATACACGCAGGTTGCCGCCAAGCTGTAGAGGTCGCTAGCAAAGGTTGCCTTGCCCCGCAGTTGCTCTGGAGCCGTGTAATCGGCGCTCCCCAACACTGTGCCCGTTTTCGCCAGTACACTCCCCGTTGCCCGTTTTGCAGTGTCGAATCCCACGAGAACAAGGCGATCGGTTCGTTGCCGACGAATGAGGTTGGTGGGCTTGATGTCTCGGTGAATCACCTGGCGATCGTGAATATACTTCAGCAGCGGCAGTAAGTCGTTGAGTAACTCCCGAATTTGTGGCTCTTCAAACACACCATCTTGGGTCAGTTGTGCAGCTAAATCCTGCCCCGGTATAAACTCTTGCACCCAATAGCCATAGGCATTGCGCTCAAAGTAAGCCAATAACTGGGGAATTTTAGGGTGCTGTCCCAGGTCTAACTGGGTGCTGTCTCGGTTGGATAATGCTTGGAATCGCTTGATGACGCAACGCAGGCGGGGCACAGATTGCTCATCCACGGCTAGAAAGGTGCTACCCGCCCCGGCATGAATGGGTTCCAAGGCCCGGTATCGATCGTCCAGTTTCAATCGCTGCCCACAGGTCTCACAAAAATTTGCATCCCCAGAGTTTTCTGGTTTGCGACAGGCAGGGTTCAAACAATAGCAACTCATAACAGCTTAAATAACCGGACAGCAATAACCTCTCAAGTTAACAGTAAAGTTGTTCAGCGACAGATAATCTCAAACTCTCACGATCGCCTTCACTCGGGGCCCGCACTGACGCAGTGTTAGCAGACTAGTGTTCTGTCAAGAAAATTTTGAGGGGTCGAAGACTCTCAAAATTTAACTCCAACTAACCTCCCAGCTTTTAGCTACCCGTCAATTAATGATTGACACACTACTAGCAGTTACAGATAGTTCTACACAATTGCATCAACTTATTAATCAGCGGCAGAAAACCATCAAAATCGTTATTAATTAAATTAATCCAATTTGCTTTCTGATCCGGCATGATGTGGTCAAACGGAATCTCTTCAAACCGCGATCGTTCAAACCCAGCAAGCTTTTCTTCCTTCGTCTGCTCATTCTGCAATGTAAAGTAAAAGATTTCTGTTTTCACCTCAAGAAGCCTTCAATTCAGGTTGGCAGGAGAAAACATCTACAGAAATTGACTTAACAGGTTTTATGTCTCCGTGCAACATAACCCGAATTCGTTCGGTGGTTTCTCGGCTGAAGATTTCTTCGCCACACCGAGAACAAACAGTGGCGGGAATATGCTCAACTAAATGGAACTTCCCATCAATTTGAAAAATCTCGTTCACGAGTTCTAGACGGGATTCCTCTGAGCTACAAACATGACATTTAAACATCATTCGCACTATCCCACACTACTGTTCCACATACCTTAAAATTGGAGAGTAAATTACCTGGTTGTATTCCAGATTCGTTGTTTTGGTTTAGATAGCTAAGCCAAATTCAAACCGATTAATAAACAGCTCAATGACCACATCATGCATCAGAATAGACTCAGAAAAGCAAATCGTTTTACGAGCTAAACGTTTAATGCGAGTGCGTAGGGTTAGATGCTTTCGTTTAATCTTCTGGGTATTTCGTTTGCCAACAGTATGAAGACTGGGATGGAGATGCCGTTCATAGGCTTCCCAACCTAAGTCTGCGGCACGCTACGCGAACGGTATAGAATTGCATGATACCAAAAGGTTCTAATAAGCCTTTGAGTTGAAGGAATGCTTCATCTTGATGAGATGCCAAGACGTAAGCCAGTACAACACCACTGTGATGGTCAATGGCATGTCATAACCAACGTTGTTGGACTTTGGACTGGACGAAACTCCACATCTCATCTGCTTATGCTTCTACATTGTGCCACTGGCAAAGCTGCACAATCGTTTGAGTAGGCTCCAGTTCAGCCAATTTAGTTTCATTAACCGCTTGGAGAGAGCGACTTTTTTTCAACTCTTCAATCACCGTAGTTGGACTGATATGCAAGACACGGGCAGTATCTCGAATTCCATTTCCGTTCATTGCCATATCACTAATTTGTTGTTTGACTTGAGGCAAGGAACCAGCCTAGGTGTATTGCAAAATAAATGTGCGTCGAGTGCACTGCGTATCTTGACAGAAGTAGTGTTGCTTGCTATGCGGGGTTATACCATGTTTAATCACTTTAATCCCTTCACACTCGGGACAGTGAATCGGTTCTAAAATCATCCTTGAGTTTCCCAATTGCTGCCCCCTCCACAGCACTATATCTGAAGACAAAACAACAACTCTGGAACATTACCAGCCCACCATTGTTTCTTCCAACTAGAGGGACGATCGTCTATTTGCCAGAGATAATTGCTGGAGCGACCTAATTATCTCTTGCGACCTAATTGCTCCTGCTCCTCAAAAGGATGACTTTGCCCAGACGATCGCCCATTTCCTAATTCTATTTCTTAGATGATTATTTCTTTATAAAATATCACCTGAGTCTGTCTGCTAGAATGTTTTCCGTTGTTCTGACTGGTACCGTCTTTGAGTCAAGCGCTAGACCTGCCCAAAGTAGACGATTTTTTACAAGAACTGGCCACGATTCAGCAAACTGGCTCCAAGCGGATTGCTCTCCTGGGATCGCGCCACGTTCCGATTACCCATCAATATCTGATCGAAATGATGAGCTACGCACTGGTGCTGGCGAATAATCGCCTGATCACCTCCGGTGCGGCCGGCACTAACTCTGCTGCGATTAAAGGGGCAATGCGAGCAGACCCCAATCTGCTGACCGTGATCTTGCCTCAAAGCTTGGAGCGTCAGCCCCGAGAATCGCGGGAACAACTGGAGCAGGTGATGCATCTGGTGGAAAGCCCTGAGAATGACCATCTCGCCCTTTCGGAGGCCAGCGCCTTGTGCAACCAGGAGATTATCTCGCGCTGCCAACAGCTCATTTGTTTTGCCTTTCATGACAGCATTACATTGCTAAAAACGTGTCAGGACGCTGAGGATCAGCGCAAGCTAGTCACTCTGTTCTATTTTGATTAAGCGTTCGCTCAAATAGTCTTGGAAACTCTCTATGCCCTTTTCCCAACTGCCAGTTTCCACACTTTTACTCTGTAGTATTGCGGCCGCAGCAGTGCTGATTTACGTGCCCTTTTTGGTGGTGGGCTATGCTCGACTCAAGGTGGGCTACGATATGGCGGCTCCCCGCGCTGCCTTCGACAAGCTCCCCGCCTACGGGCAACGGGCGACTTGGGCCCATCAAAATGCCTTTGAAGCCTTCATGCTGTACGCAGCAGCGGCTCTGATGGCTTACGTGACTCGCCAAGATACCCCCACTGTGGCGATCGTCACTCTCATTTTTCCCATCGCCCGCTTGTTCTACGCCCTGTTTTACATCTTTAATGTGCCGATCGCCCGCTCCCTGGCTTATGTGGTTGGCTCTTTTTGCATTGGCACCCTTATGTGGGTCAGCGTTAGCTCAGCTTTGCCCCATTGAGCCACTATGCTCCTATTGGGTGATTCATTAGTGTTCTGCCAAGAAAATTTTGAGGGGTCGAAGACCCTCAAAATTTAACTCCAACTAACCTCCCAGCTTTCAGCTGCCCGTCAATTAATGATTGACACACTACTAGGGTAGTTTCTTAGTTTGGCGACTCCTCGCCCCGGTTGGTATAGTTTGAAAATGCCCCCTACTGTTTTCTCCTATGGCTTCAACTTATTCTTTTGATGTGGTTAGCGAATTCGATCGCCAAGAATTGGTGAATGCGATCGATCAAACTGATCGGGAAATCAAAAGCCGCTTTGACTTGAAGGATACGAAGACGACGATCGAATTGGGTGAAGAGGCGATCGTCATCAACACAGACAGCGAATTTACCCTTGATTCAGTTCACACGCTGATGCAAACCAAAGCAGCAAAGCGTAACTTGTCATTGAAGATCTTTGATTACGGCAAGATTGAATCCGCTGGCGGTAGTCGGATTCGGCAAGAGATTAAGTTGAGAAAAGGTATTAGCCAAGAGATTGCCAAACAAATTTCCAAGCTAATTCGGGATGAATTCGCCAAGATTCAAGCCTCAATTCAAGGTGATACCGTCCGCATCATCGCCAAATCTAAAGATGATTTACAACTGGTGATTCAACGGTTGAAACAAGAAGATCTACCCGTTGCGCTGCAATTCACAAACTATCGTTAGACCCATGCAAATCCAGTTTCGGGAATTCGACCCCTTTGATGTTTGGATATGGGTGGAATTCAGTATGTTCCCCTCTGAGAAAGAGAAACAATACATCGAGGAGGTTTTCAACTCTTGGTTTTTGATCGGTAAATTAGGGGGCTTTAATGCCGAGAATTTGCAGATTCAAGACACGGGTGTAGACATTAGTTACATGGAGTACGACGAGACGATCGCCGACGATGCTTTCATGTCGCTCATGCACAACAAGGGTGAGTTTGAGTATGAAGATAACTGGGGGCGGTGTTGGTTTGATTTAGGCACCAGCGATGCCCTAGCCCTAGACATTTTGATTAATTCTTTGAAGCAATTTAGCAAGGATTATGTCACGATCGAAGGGCTAATTGTGGGCGGTGAAAATGAAAATTGGCGGGTCACAAATCGACCCGATCGCGCTAATTTTGATGATGATAGTTAGGCAATAGTTCGGACATTTTTGTAATAGCTAGCCCTTATCCCCCAACCCCTTCTCCCAAAGCGGGAGAAGGGGAGCCGGATTGAAGTCCCTCTCCCAAGAGGCTTGTCATTACCAACATTTTTGAGAAATC
>JARCMD010000523.1 GCA_030248885.1 Leptolyngbyaceae cyanobacterium MP9P1.79
AAGTTTATACCAGGCACCGGAAGGGCGTTCGCGTAGCGTGTGCTTTGCACTTAGCATCCGGGCAATGACCTTCTGGTCGATTCAAGGCTCTGTCTGCCGAATGCTTCGCCCCTACAGGGGTAACATCTTTCTCGGAAATCTCCTTAGTAGAAGTTTCTGACCCGCTAGGTGGATGGTTTTGAGTTTTGAGTTTTGAGTGCTACCTACTTACTTCTGCCAGCCTGCACTAGAGCTTCATACCATCAATCTTAGGAGAGCGATACAGCGTGATAGAAAATCATACCTAAGTTTTTGAATGACGACTGTGTTGTTTATTCAGGGCATGAATTTATTCAGTTCCTGTACAAGGAGATGTACGGTTGTTGATGGATTATCTTTCACTGGATTTCGAGATTCATATTGTTGGAGAAGTGTTTCAGCATTCTTGATGGCAAGGGCTTGTCTCTCTACCAAGGCATCATAGATAGTCATGCTATTTTTTTGATATGGTTGCCCCAGTAGAGATGTGAGTTTTGTACAGTAGTCACTTCTGGGTATTCCAGTATTGAGAAACTCAAAGTGCAGAATATACCACAGTTCAAATGCCTCATTTGAGTAAGCTATTTTGAAGTTATAGCTGGTAGCACTACGGATAGCATGATTAAAATCTTCCTCAGTCCAATCATCGCGATCGAACACACACCATACTTGATCGTATTCTTCCTGCTCTGCGAAGTTTTTGGCGCTTTGAACCAGTCTACTTGGATTTTCTCCTAAACCTCGGATATCTATTACATCTTTGGGTACGCGAAATGCTCCAAAGTAGTTTGGTTCAGTTTTCGTTCCCTCACATACAATGAGAAATCTTGGTTTGATCTCTCTAGTACCGACCTTTCTACGTGAATAGCCCCTAGTATTTTTCGGCTGCTTAGGCATGGGAATCTAAGAATCCAATAAATGCATCAGGTTCCCGATATAGGGAATTGCACCATATTTGCCTTTTATGTAATCACTCTCAAATGACGCATCATTGCGTACCTTAACCTTATACTCAGCTAGGGAATATAGGTCTGTTGCGCCGTATCTATTCTTCTCTGTAAACCATATCTGGTCTCTACGAAAGAGTTTATTACTGAGCAGATTAGTGTCATGAGTCATGAAGATTAGCTGAGCGTTATTGGGATTTGTGTCATTTGAGTTGAATAGTTTAACGATCGCTCGGCTAATTAAAGGATGAAGTCTGGCATCAAGTTCATCAACGATTAGAACTCCGCCCTCTTGAAGGGTATTTACTAATGGCCCAGCCAAAGCAAAAATCTTGCGCGTACCTTCAGATTCGTGGTTGCCTAAATCAAACGCTTCCAATGATTGAAAACTTCCACTTCCATCAAATTTTCTATGTATAGTAGTAATCGAAGTTGCTTTACCTCCTGTATCTTTGACAATTAATTTCTTGAGTTCATCTGGTATGTATTCAGGCAGCGAATTGACCGTAAAATCCTCTTCCTTAACTTGAATTTCATCAATTCCTAAATCTAGTCTTTTAACCAACTGAAGAATCTCAGTTGTATTTTCATTGTCCATCAAACAACTGATTGTATAGTCCAAATAGTTCTCATCATCTAACCCAGAAATAATATTCAACTTGTCGGTAGTCCACTCTAAGATTTTTTCCGCAAGTTCGACATTAAATTGAGCAGAAACCGATAAGAAGAGAGCATTGGCTCTTGTTCTTTTTGGTATACCAGCAGCTTTGTAATTTCCAGACACATTAAAGTTGTCAAGTTTACGCTCAAATAATCTCGCCTCTCTTGAGTTGGGAACATGAAATAACCACTCGGAAATGATCCGCTCTTGGGTCGCCTCAAATCCATACCGATATTTTCGGCTATCCATCAAAAATACTAACTCAAAATAGGACGGTTCTCCCTCAGCTTCGGTACTTAGTCTAAAAGGCTCAACCCCGATTTTGTCTATATTCTGCGTTTCTCGTGAGGAATTAATCATGAAAAGGTTCATAAAGCTTAGAGCTTTGGCAAGGTTGCTTTTACCACTGGCATTCGCTCCATAGATTGCGGCGCTTTTGAGCAATCTTAAATCATCATCTACAGCAAAAACATTAGTGTCGTCAAGCTTTTTGTCCTTTGCAATTACATTTGCAGCCACCATGCTGAATGTGACTTTCTCTTTAAAGGATCTGTAGTTGCCAACACTAAATTCAATAAGCATGGCTTTTGCCTTACCTTAAATGGATGCTTTGTGAAAAAATCACAAATTACGTACATTAAGGATAACAATCATTGCGACAAAGTGATGATGTATAAGATTGTCTTACCTCGTACACAAGTACTGATGGCAAATTACACAGCACAATAATTCAAACGTAGTGCAGAGAGTGGCATGAGTTCTGCTCCGCTCAAATTCCTGGTCAGTAATGATTTGCACCGCTAGATTGCAGCATAAAGGCTGCTTCGTGGGACAGTAACTTGCGTTTACGATCGACACCCCAGCGATAGCTTGTGATTGCGCCCTTGCTGCCAATCACACGATGACAGGGGATGGCAACTGCCAGTTGATTAGCGGCACAGGCGTTAGCAACAGCGCGGACTGCTTTGGGCTGTCCCAAACGTTGGGCAACTTCGGTATAACTGGCAGTGCTGCCTACGGGAATGGTTTGGAGGATCTGCCAAACGCGCTGCTGAAAGGCTGTACCTTGAATATCTAGGGGTAAATCCAGCCCGCGTTCGGGTGTTTTCACAACGTTGGCGACTTGTTCTACCCAACTTGTGAAAGATGCATCGCCTGCACAGAATTGGGCATGGGAAAAGCGAGTTTGCAACTGGTGAATCAATGCCTCTGGAGTCTCACCAAATTCGATCGTACAGATGCCCCGATCGGTTGCAGCGACTAACATCCAGCCCAAAATAGATTCCTGAACCGCAAAACGAATCCTGATACCACTGGCACCTTGTTTATAGTCAGTCGGGGTCATACCCAACATACCGCTTGCTCCTTGATAGAAATTGCTGCTAGTTCCGAAGCCAGAATTATAAATCGCTTGGGTCACTGAAGTGCCTTGTTCTAATTCGATTCGCATCCGTTTGGCGCGATCGATCGCAGCGTACTGTTTAGGAGTAATGCCCACCGCTGTTTTGAATAGGTGATGAAAGTGATATTGGCTCAACCCTGCTGCTTTGGCTAGGGCGGACAATGATAGCGATCGGTTGGAGGTTTCAATTAATTTGTAAATGTTAGCGATCGTGTCACTCTGCTGCTGGCGAGATGAGATCGTGTTGGGCTGGCAACGCTTACAGGCACGAAAGTCTGCCTGTTCTGCATCAGGACAGGTGGTAAAGAACCTCACATTGGCTCGGTTGGGTAACCGCGATGCACAGGTGGGGCGGCAATAAATACCTGTTGTTTTGACTGCATATAGAAACGTCCCTTCAGCTTGGGAATTGCGATGAATCAGTGCATCCCAGCGCTGGCGATCGGTGAGGAACTCTGGCGTTGATAGGTTTGGCATAGGAGCTTTTGCTTGATTGCTGTTGTTAGCCATAATAGGCATTCCCATGAAATCCAACCATCCAATTCTTGCGGTCTAATTCCCCTAGGAGTTTGCTACGAATTGCCTTCGATTCTTATTGGTTTACGCATCATGTCGGAGTTATTAACTCTATACAAGTTGTAGACTGTCGGACAAAACTGTTCTATGCTTAGAGTGTATTAAATATACAGTATCAATTCGGGAACTTAAGCCTTCCCTACAATATGCAACCTCAATAACGGAGAAGATGAAAATGGCTCTCAATGTTGAATTGCTTGAAACTAGCTTTGCCCAAGTCAAGCCTAATAGCTTGGAGTTTACTGAAAGATTCTATGCCACTCTCTTTGCGGATTATCCACAAGTTCAGCCTTTATTCGCCAAGACAAATATGGAAGCGCAAGGCAAGAAATTGTTTCAATCTCTGGTTCTTGTGATTAATAACTTACTGCAACCGGATGTGTTAAGCAGTGCCCTAAAGGGATTGGGAACTCAACATATCCAGTATGGTGTTTTACCCCACCACTATCCAATGGTAGGCAGTAGCTTGCTAAAAGCATTTGGGGCAACGCTTGGCCCAGCTTGGACTCCCGATGTCCAACAAGCTTGGACGGAGGCTTATGGAGCCGTGGCGCAATTAATGCTGGAAGGTGAGACTACTCTCCAGAACAGCTAAATTTGCCAGATGTAGAGTCATAGCAGGTTATTAAACTTAGCTTATTAACGCATGAGGGAACGATCGCGAATTTTCGATCGCTTTCACCGAGGCGATCCCGCCAGAACTCATCACATTGAAGGGTTGGGTTTAGGATTAAGTCTCTCCCGTGAAATCGCCTGTGCCCACCGTGGCAATTTGATGCTGAATGCACCCTCCCCGGACAAACTGCTTTCACCTTGACCTTACCTGCCTAACCTCCAACTCCTACTCCCTAACCTTCCCGCCTGTTTGCACATTCCAGAGATTCGTATAAATACCATTCTGTTGCAGTAAGGCTTCATGGGTTCCCTGTTCCACAATCTTGCCCCGATCCATGACATAGATGCAGTGGGCGTTGCGAACCGTGGAAAGGCGGTGGGCGATCGCGATCGTTGTGCGGTTTTGGGTGATTTTTTCCAACGATCGCTGGATAGCGGCTTCTGTTTCATTGTCCACCGCAGAGGTAGCTTCATCCAAAATCAAAATAGGAGGATCGCGCAGAATGGCACGGGCGATCGCCAAGCGCTGCCGTTGTCCCCCAGAGAGCTTTTGCCCCCGTTCCCCCACGATCGTTTCATACCCCTGGGGCAACTGTTCAATAAACTCCTGCGCTTCGGCAATTTGGGCCGCGATCGTCACCTCTTGGGGCGTGGCTCCAGGGCTACCATAGGCGATATTTTCCAGCACAGTTCCATGAAATAGAAATACATCCTGACTCACCAAGCCGATCGCCCGCCGCAAATCTCGCAGCCGCAAGTCCTTAATGTCCACCCCATCCAGGGTAATGGTTCCTGCCTGCACCTCATAGAGCCGCAGCAACAACTTCACCAAGGTACTTTTGCCTGACCCCGTAGCCCCGACGATCGCAATGGTTTTGCCAGCGGGAATATGCAGTGACAGGCGATCGATGACCTGGGCGCGCCCCTTATAGGCAAAGCTCACCTGCTGCAACTCCACCTCACCCCGCACCCTTTCCATGGGTAGTGATATATTCCCAGAGTGGATTTCGATCGGGGTATCCAACAGGTTCATCACCCGATTGGTAGAAGCCATGGCCCGCTGATATTGATCGAGGGTATCGCCCAAACGAGTCAGGGGCCAAAGCAATCGCTGAGTGAGAAATACCAACACACTGTAGGTTCCAACGGAGAGTCGCCCCGCTGCGGCTTCTACCCCGCCAATCAAGAGGGTGGCAGTGAATCCCACCAGAATAATCATGCGAATCAGGGGCACAAACGCGGCACTGAGGGCGATCGTGCGGCGGTTGCTCTGGCGATAGGCTTCACTCTCCTCCGCCAAGCGTTCTACCTCATAATCTTCAGTCGCAAAACTCTTGATGGTCATAATGCCGCTGAGATTATTGGAGAGGCGGCTGCTGAGCAGGCTGACTTTTTCCCGCACTTCTGCATAGTAAGGAGCCAGCCGTTTTTGGAAAGCGATCGATCCCCACAAAATAAACGGCATGGGCAACATCGCCATCCACGCCACGGTGGGAGCGAGGACAAAGAAGGCTCCCCCAATAATCACAACCGTTGTCGTCACTTGAAGCAGGTCATTTGCGCCCCCATCCAGGAACCGCTCCAATTGGTTGATGTCATCGTTCAAAATCGCCATGAAGCCGCCCGTGCTGCGCTCTTCAAAGTAGGCGAGTTCCAACTCTTGCAGGTGGGCATATCCATCCAACCGCAGACGATGCTCAATGTTCTGTGACAAGTTGCGCCAGAGCCGATTGTAGGCATACTCAAATACCGATTCCAGCGCCCAAATCACGAAGCTAATGACCGATAGAATCACCAGTTGTCCCAGCACATCCTTCACGCCCAAGCGCCCCAGGATGGAGTTTTGCTTCTGCACTACCACATCTACAGCGGTGCCAATCAGGGCGGGGGGAGCGAGGTCAAAGATTTTGTTGAGAACGGAACAAATTGTGGCTTGCCAAATTTGTTTGCGGTAGGAGCGGGCGTAGGCGAAAAGCCGCTGTAGAGGATGGGTAGATTGCACGGCAGACTGGGGGGACATAGATTTAAAGCCAAAGCACACTTCCTCATGCTGACACGCTCAGAAAACCTTTTCCCCAAAGGAAGAGCTAGGCTAGGAATTTAGGAGATTTCCAGAAAAGTTTATACCAGGCACCGGAAGGGCGTTCGCGTAGCGTGTGCTTTGCACGGGGTTCTGCTTTGCCAATGATTAACTCACTATCGGACGCACCTGAAGGGCGTTCGCGTAGCGTAGACTTTACACTTAGGAGATTTCTGGGAAAGTTTATACTAGGCACCGGAAGGGCGAAGCATCCGGGCAATGACCTTCTGGTCGATTTAAGGGCTTATCTGCCGGATGCCTCGCCCCTACAGGGGTAACATCTTTCTCTCAAATCTCCTTAGTTCACTTTGCACTAGGCAACCTGAAACGATTGATCAGGGAACAGTTTAGGCTGAGGTAACGATCGCCCCTCATGTTGAAACCAGTCGATCAGTGACTCGATCGCTTGCTGACCATGCTTTGCGGCTTCCTCATAGGTTGTGCCATCGGTGCAAGGTTGGCTGACCAATCCCACAAAGTCTGGTAGAAGCACAACATAGCAATCATCTGCTTCAGACCACTGAATTATCATGCTATAAGGTGGATTCATTCTTCATCATCCTGTGTTTCTAATTGGTTAAGTGCTGTCTCCACTTGCTTTTCTAAGTATCTTGGTACGTCTTCTCCATCTTTACGGGCAATCACGATCGGCTCAATGAGTTGAGGGTGACTCCAGATTTGGTGACTACCCTTGCCAGAGCGATAGGTAAACCCTACTTTTAGTTGTACTAAGTTCTACCCAGTAAGCTCTTGATTTCTCGCCAGATGGAATTGCCACTGGGTTGGGCGGGGGAATGGGTAAAGATGCCTTGGGTTGGGCTAAATAGTAGTGCCAGAATAAAAAAGCTAGAGGCGACCAAAACGATCGCTGGACCAGAGGGCAGATTGCGGTAGTAGCTGAGGTACATGCCACAAATGCTAGAGACAATGCCGATCGCCGCTCCCAGAATCATGACCCAGTGGAGGCGCTTCACGAGTAGATAGGCCGTGGCTCCAGGGGTAATCAGCAAGGACAACACCAAAATTACGCCCACTGCTTTCATGCTGGCGACGATCGTCAGCGCGATCAAAACCATCAGCCCAAAGTTGAGCAAATTCACGGGTAATCCTGCTGCCTGTGCGCCTTTAGGGTCAAAGGTGTAGAACTGTAACTCTTTGTACAAAAGCGCTACTACCAGCAACACCAAGGCTGAAATCAGCGCGGTATCTAGCACCTCTTGGGAACTCACCCCTAAAATATTGCCAAACAAGAAATGGTTGAGGTCAATCTTGTTATCTTTTTGCACTTGCGTGATCAAAGTGATCCCCAAGGCAAAGAAGGCAGAGAAGACAATGCCCATTGCTGCATCTTCTTTGATAGAGGTGCGGGTGCGAATCCAGGCAATGGCCATGGTGCTGAGAATGCCAGCGACAAAGGCTCCCACAAAAATATTGATATTTAGAATAAAGGCGATCGCCAAGCCGGGTAAGACGGAATGGCTGATAGCATCCCCCAAAAGCGCTAGCCGTTGCACCATCAGGTAACTGCCCACCACTGCACAGATCAGCCCCACCAAAATGGCGATGAGGAGCGATCGTTGCATGAAACCATAGTGCAGGGGTTCTAGAAGCAGATCAAGGGACATAGGCGTTAAACAGTGCAGGTCTAATAGCTATTGGAAGAACATGACCTTGCCGCCATAGGCTTCACTGAGGTGTTCGGAAGTCAGAACCGATCGTCGATCGCCACTGGCAATCAGGGTTTTGTTGAGTAGCACTAAGTCATCAAAATGGGCGATCGACTCACCTAAGTCGTGATTTATGACCAGCAGAGTTTTGCCCGATCGCGTTAGTTCATGGAAAATCTCAAAGATTATTGCCTCGGTTTTTTGGTCAATCCCCACAAATGGCTCGTCAAAGCACACCACATCGGCTTCTTGGGCAATGGCCCGCGCGAGAAAGACACGCTGCTGTTGCCCACCCGATAGTTGCCCGATCGGCCGATCGCGGTACTCAGTCATGCCCACTCGCTCTAGGGCTGCCGCTGCCACTTGGCGACTGTAGGCAGAGAAGCGCCGAAACCAACCCGTTTTCTTCACTCGACCTAACATGACTACATCCCACACGGTAGCAGGATAGGTTAGATCCAGTTGCGATCGTTGGGGCACGTAGGCAATGCGCTCTAACTGGTCAGTGAGCGGCTTGCCATCGTAGGAGACCGTGCCCGTTGCCAAGGGCGTTAGCCCTAGCATGGCTTGCAGCAGGGTACTTTTTCCAGCTCCATTGGGGCCAATGATCCCAATTAATCGTCCTGGGTGAGCCACAAAGCTAATGTCTTGCAACGCTTCAAACGCTCGATACTTTACGCCCACATGGTCGATGCGAATCAAGTTTGCACTATCCCTACACACGTCCTTATGAGCGCTCAAATCCATTGCAGCATCGGGGTTATGGGGGAGTGTAAAACTGGTCATAACATCGCCTCAAGCAAGTAGGAATAAGTTAAAAACTGAAGCACCAAATAGGTTAAAAAATGAAAAGATTATGAAATTAAGATAGCGCAAAAAATGAAATAATTATGAAAATAAATACAACAGTTTAGCGAGCGTTATCCCTTCTATGGTTTGTACAGATATTAATCAGCATCGACGATCGCGACGGCGATTTTTACAGTTCGCGCTCCTGTTCACCAGCACCGCTTGCCTCTCTCTCTCAGGATGCACTACGTCCTCTCAGCAACGGGATGTCCCAAACGCCAAGCTGCGGGTGGTCGCTACCAGTACAATTTTGGCGGATTTGACCGCTACCATTGGGGGTGAAGCGATCGAGGTGATCGGTATCCTCAAACCAGGCACTGATCCCCACGTCTACGAGCCAGTTCCCACGGATAGCAGAGCCTTTGAGGAAGCAGATTTAACTCTCTACAATGGTTACAATTTGGAACCTGGACTCATTAAGCTGATGAATGCCAGTGGCTCTAATACTCCCAGGATACCGATCGGCGAGGTGGTAAAACCTCTACAACTGGATAGAAAGAACAAGCCAACGGTGCCTGACCCCCATGTTTGGGGAGATGTAAAGAATGTCATTCGGATGGTGGAGGCAATTCGCCAAGCTTTGAGTGACCGATCGCCCACCCACAAAGCTAAATTTGACCAAAACGCCGATCGCCTCACAAAAGAATTGACCCAACTCGATCGCTGGATTGGGCAGCAAATCCAAACCATTCCGCCCAACCAGCGGCGGCTGGTGACGACCCACGATGCCTTCCAGTACTACGCCCGTGCCTACTCGCTGGAGATCATTGGCACGTTGATTGGCATCAGCACTGAAGAACAACCCAGCGCTCAAACAGTGCAAGCCTTGGTGGAATCAGTCAAGTCCAGCAAGGCCCCCGCTATCTTCGCCGAAACGACGATTAATCCCACACTGATTCAAACGGTGGCCCAGGAAGCCGGAGTGAAACTGGCTCCCCGTCCACTTTACTCAGATTCGATCGGGGCCCCCAATAGCGATGGCAACTCCTACATCAAGATGATGACGGCTAATACCTGTGTGATTACTGAAGCTCTAGGAGGAAAATGTACCCCCTTTGTGCCTAGCCTTTAGGAGATTTTTAGAAAAGTTTATACCAGGAACCGGAAGGGCGAAGCATCCGGGCAATGACCTTCTAGTTGATTCAAGGCTCTGTCTGCCGGATGCTTCGCCCCTACAGGGGTAACATCTTTCTCGGAAATCTCCTAAGAACCCAATTGTGGGGGACTTTGACCTCAGAACCCCCCAGAATTGGGGGGCTGGGGGGCGGTTCGGTCAACGATTCGTACCTTTTAAAACAACCTCTTAGGACCGGATTAAAAAGCAGGGGAAAGCATTCAGCAAGTCATTTCTAAAGCTATCAGAAAATTGTTTTCCCAATGCTTCGCCCCAGATGTAACGGCACATAACCAGGGAGGATGAGGACGATCGAATTTAATCCCGGAAGGACGAAGTATTAAGCGATCGGTTTGGCGAATTTGCTATTTCTGCAAGTCGGGGCATACTGATAATCTGGGTGGCGAGAGGACAAAACATTGGCAACAGAACGGGCATATTGGCTCGCTTGGTCACAGATTGCGGGCATTGGGCCGATTCTGATCAAGCGATTGCAGCAACATTTTGGCACTTTGGCGATCGCGTGGGAGGCAGATTATCCTGAACTCATGGCGGTGGAAGGGTTTGGGCCGCAAATGCTGCAAGTAGTGCTGTGGGAGCGGGTGCAAATTGAGCCAGAGGCTTTTTTGGAAACCCATGAAAAGGCGAATCCGTGCTTTTGGACTCCTGCCGATGCCGACTATCCACGGTTGCTGCGAGAAATTCCCAATCCGCCCTCGGTGTTGTATTGCCGGGGTCAAGTTGACTTGGGCGAACACCAGGGCACCACGCCCACGATCGCCATTGTGGGCACCCGCGATCCTTCGGAGTACGGCAGAAAATGGACACGCAAACTGACCACTGCCCTGGTGAAATATGGCTTCACGATCGTCTCTGGGTTGGCAGATGGCATTGACACAGAAGCGCACACCAGTTGTTTGGAGGCGGGGGGGCGCACCCTGGCGATTTTAGGAACAGGGGTAGATGTGGTTTATCCGTGGCGCAATCGGGCCCTGTGCGATCGGATTTTGCAACAGGGAGCCGTGTTGAGTGAATATCCAGCGGGCACGAAACCCGATCGCACCCACTTTCCCCAACGCAACCGGATTATTGCTGGATTAAGTCGCGCCACAATCGTGATGGAAGCGCCCGCCAAATCTGGGGCATTGATCACGGCCTATGTGGCCAATGAATATAACCGGGATGTCTATGTTGTACCTGGGTCGTTGGACAACGAACGATCGATCGGTTGTTTGGGCTTGATTAGCAAGGGCGCACAGGTGATTTTAGGGGAAGATCATTTGCTGGAAATGCTCCAAGTGATGCCCCAATTGCGCCTCGTTGAGCCACTGTTTGATGAGAGTCATCGCTCCGGTATAATCCAGGGTTTAGAACCGGAGTTGCAGCAGGTCATCACCATCATTACAATGGAGTCGATATCCTTTGATGCGATCGTGCAACATACCCATCTTCCTGCTGCTGCTGTCTCCAGTGCCCTGCTCCAGTTGGAGTTGCTGGGCCTCGTGACTCAACTGCCTGGAATGCGCTATCAGCGTTGTTAATGATGAATTCAAATCTGACACCATCACATAACATATAGATATCCAGAAACCAGGATTCCACTTGTGGGATGAAGGGCGCAAAAACCCCGGTTTCTGGAATGAGCAGCAGCATTTTTCCCGGAAATTTTTTAAGGTTTATACGCTTCGCTGCGATGGGCGATCGCCACAACAAAGACCTGAACTAAGTCATCATCTATCGAGTAGATCACCCTGTAGTCTCCAATGCGGTAGCGATAATACCCTTCATACTCTCCCTTGAGAACTTTGATGTTGGGATGCGATCGAGGAGTTTGCTCTAGCTGCTGCAAATAGCGGGCGATTTTTTTCGCTAGGGCTTCGTCGGCATTGACATAAACCTTCTGGGCATCGGGATGGAGCAGAACTTCATACATCAGACCGAAGAGTTCTCCAGGTTGAGTACTGCGTTTTGGGAGTTGCTTGATTTTGCTTGACGCGCTCTAGCAATCTAGGAATGGTCAAAAGTTCTTGAGTCGCAGCCTCGCTTTCAGCATTTGCCAAGTAAGCTGCAAAATCAGCAAGCACCTGTAATCGCTCTGGTGATAGTTGCTGGAGCGAGTCATTAAGCTGGCGCTGCAACTGTGTCATAGATGTCAAAACTACTACCTCTATATCATCCATTGGATCATCCATTGGGGAAGTATCCGTAGTATTCATTGCTTGTTCGCACTCTCAAGGTTTGATGTCTATTATTTGATGTCTATTATAAGACAACTAACTGGAGGAATCAGCCGACCTCTGACTTGCCCTTTGCAGATAGTTACTGTCACTGCGACTTCAGATTCTTCAATAGCTGCTAGCTTTGTTAGGATTCGCTTTCCTTCTATAGGCTTACCAGGATTGTTCTGTCTTTAACGATCGCCTTCCACAAAATACCTCCTAGCTGAAAGGCAGATAAAACCTTGAAGCTGATAAGTTAGAGATGCATTACACCATTCATCTTTAACGTTGGGCATTATGGCGCTGGCACTCCTCAGTACATCGGATAAGACAGGGTTGGTTGAATTTGCTCAACGCCTCGTTGCAGACTTTGGGTTTGACCTCATCAGCAGTGGCGGGACGGCCAAAGCCTTGCAAGCAGCAGGGCTACCCGTGACCAAAGTTTCTGACTACACAGGATTCCCCGAAATTTTGGGGGGACGGGTGAAGACGCTCCATCCTCGGATTCACGGGGGAATTCTGGCGCGGCGGGATGTTCCAGAGGATGTAGCCGCATTGGAACTCCATCAAATCCGCCCGATCGATCTAGTGGTGGTGAATCTCTATCCCTTTGAACAGACGATCGCCCAGCCTGATGTTTCCCTAGCAACGGCGATCGAGCAAATCGACATTGGCGGCCCCGCCATGCTCCGCGCCGCCGCCAAAAATTATGCCCACCTGACCGTATTGTGCCGTTCCATCCAGTACGACGACTACTTGAAGCAATTGCAGACAGGCGTATCTTTGAACTTTCGGCAGCACTGCGCCCAGCAAGCCTTTGAGCATACTGCCACCTACGACTTGACGATCGCCACCTACCTCAAGTCAGCCCAATCCCCCCAGGAATCTGACGCAACCCTGCCCCAATCCTGGATGCTGACAGGCACCCAATTACAGGCTCTGCGCTACGGCGAGAATCCCCATCAACCCGCAGCTTGGTATCAAACTGGGACGACCCCAACCGGATGGGCCACCGCAGTGAAACTACAGGGAAAAGAATTAAGCTACAACAATCTCGTTGACCTAGAAGCAGCCCGGCGGTTAATTGCCGAGTTTACAGATACTCCGGCGGCTGCAATTCTGAAGCACACCAATCCCTGTGGTGTGGCTCTGGGCACAACCCTAGTGGAAGCCTACCAAAAAGCCTTCAATGCCGACTCGGTTTCGGCCTTTGGCGGCATTGTCGCCTTGAACCAAACCCTGGATGTCCCCACTGCTGAAGCCTTGACCCAGACGTTTTTAGAATGCATTCTGGTGCCAAGTTGTGAGCCAGAAGCAGAGGCAGTGCTGAAGGCTAAGTCGAAATTGCGGGTGTTGGTTTTGCCAGATTTGCAGAGGGGAACCGCCCAAACTGTGAAGTCGATCGCTGGCGGATTTTTAGTACAGGCGGCGGATGAGGCGGTGGAATGTTCGACGCAATGGCAAGTGGTCACTGAGGCGCAGCCAACCCCTGCCCAACAGGAGGAGTTATTGTTTGCCTGGAAGGTTTGCAAGCATGTAAAATCCAACGCCATTGTGGTGAGTCGCGATCGAACGACCCTAGGAGTGGGAGCCGGACAGATGAACCGCGTTGGTTCTGTCAAAATTGCCCTGGAGCAGGCAGAGGAAAAATCCCACGGAGCAGTCCTAGCCAGTGATGGATTCTTTCCCTTTGATGACTCGGTACGCACTGCGGCAGCGGCTGGCATTGGAGCGATCGTCCAACCAGGGGGAAGTTTGCGAGATCAAGATTCCATCCAAGCGGCTAATGAATTGGGCTTAGTCATGGTCTTGACAGGAGTGCGGCACTTTTTGCATTAGGGGATTTAGGTGATGTGCAACTTAAAGTCTGCCCTCATCCCCCAGCCCCTTCTCCCAATGGGAGAAGGGGAGCCGATCCAAATCTTAGCCCCAACCCCTTTCGGGAGAGGGGTTGGGGCTTCGACGTGAGCGCTCAACCGAACGGTGAGGGCGGTTCAGAAAAGTTGCACGTTGCCTGGATTTCTAAACCGGTCTCAGTAATTCGTTGGGTGGGAGGCAGGGCGGGAGAAACCGGGGTTCTGTTAGCGATTAAACTCGATCGCCCCCATCGACGCAGAACCCCGGTTTCTAGCAGGGCTGTTTCATTCTAAATTGTGGAATTTTATGCATTCACGAAATCACGTTGTTTCAGGTTTCGAGAATTTAGTTTTACGCTGCCTGAAAGCCCATA
>JARCMD010000524.1 GCA_030248885.1 Leptolyngbyaceae cyanobacterium MP9P1.79
AGGGACTTGGATCTTGCTCCCCTTCTCCCCTTTTGGGAGAAGGGGCTGGGGGATGAGGGGGTTTTGGCGTATCCTCCACAAAACTGAGATGCTCCCAATTTTGAGAGTCTTCGACCCCTCAAAATTTAACTTCAACTAACCCCCTGGCTTTCAGCTACCCGTCAATTAATGATTGACAGACTACTAGGCAGTAGCGATCGGATGAGCCGAGGCTGAAGCGTCCATCCACAAGATCCGCATCAATAGAACAGAATCTATGGATGTCCACCTAATTTCAGACGTTATGCAATGGATACCAACTCCCTATAATGTAGGAGGTAAACCTAGAGCGTGAAGCTAGTCTGACGATCGTCCCCAGGCAGTCCCGACTAACCCTAACCCGACGAATCCTTAACTTTAAAATTCAACCTTAACCTTATCAACTCCTAGACTCCACCATGCCAAAGCTTGAAACCAGAACTGAACCGATGGTGATCAACATGGGTCCCCATCACCCCTCCATGCATGGCGTATTGAGGCTGATTGTGACCCTAGATGGAGAAGACATTGTAGACTGTGAGCCAGTCTTGGGTTATCTGCACCGAGGCATGGAAAAGATTGCCGAAAACCGCACCAACATCATGTACGTTCCCTACGTCAGTCGTTGGGACTATGCTGAGGGCATGTTTAACGAAGCGGTGACCGTCAACGCCCCAGAAAAACTCGCGGATATTTCAGTTCCCAAGCGTGCCAGCTATATCCGGGTCATCATGCTAGAGCTAAACCGCATCGCCAACCACCTGTTGTGGTTGGGGCCATTCATGGCAGATGTGGGCGCTCAAACCCCCTTCTTCTACATCTTCCGCGAACGGGAATTGATCTACGACCTTTGGGAAGCTGCCACGGGCTACCGCATGGTTAACAACAACTACTTCCGCATCGGTGGGGTTGCCGCAGATTTACCCTACGGTTGGGTGGATAAATGCTATGACTTTTGCGACTACTTCATGCCCAAGGTGGATGAGTACGAGAAACTGATTACGAACAATCCGATCTTTCGGCGGCGTGTAGAAGGCATTGGGACGATTACCCGCGACGAAGCCATCAACTGGGGGCTGTCTGGACCGATGCTTCGAGGCTCTGGAGTGAAATGGGACTTGCGGAAAGTTGATCACTACGAGTGCTATGACGATTTTGACTGGAAAGTACCCGTAGCAACCGAGGGTGACTGCTTTGCTCGGTATATTGTCCGAATCGAGGAGATGCGGGAGTCGATCAAGATTTTGCGGCAAGCTCTGAAAGGACTGCCTGGCGGCCCCTACGAAAATCTAGAGGCGAAGCGGATGGCGGCTGGCCCCAAATCTGAGTGGAGTGAATTTGACTACCAATTTATTGGTAAGAAAATCGCGCCGACGTTCAAAATTCCCAAGGGCGAACATTACGTCCGTGTGGAGAGCGGTAAAGGTGAATTGGGCATCTACTTAATTGGTGATGACAATGTATTCCCTTGGCGCTGGAAGATTCGGGCAGCGGACTTCAATAACCTGCAAATTTTGCCCTATCTGCTGAAGGGTGTGAAAGTGGCGGATATCATGCCTATTTTGGGAAGCGTTGACATCATTATGGGATCGGTCGATCGCTGACCATCCAACAATTTCTTCAGACTCACAATAATTTCGTAGTCTAATGATGAACGCAATTCTGCAAAGGGTTGCGTTAATTTATTTATCAGCAGAGATAACTTAGAACAGCTTCCACCCTAGTGGAATATTCGTTGTGAATTGTTGAATAGGATAGGTAAAGGAAATATGCCGATCTCAACTATTGCGATAAATTGGACTATCTAGGATATTCATTTGTTAACCTCAGTACGGCAGCGCGGGTCGCAGGGGACAGACGAAAATTCAGAGCATCCAGTTCGTTTAACAGAGGAGCGATCGTATCTACATATCCTGCCTGCTTGCCCTTCAATAGAACTCCTAATGTCCCCGTAATCGGAATATTTAGTTGCTGGGCGTAGCTCCTAGCCAATGCATCATCTAAAGTAACTAAGGAATCAGGAATGGTCATTGCTAGGCTGAGGGCTTCGCGCTCTCCTACACCTAAGTTCTTAATGTTTGGAATCAGGCTAGATGACAACACAGCGCACAGTCTAATCCAGGATAGGGAGTCTAGATTAGGTAACGAGATGCCTTGAACATAACCTTGCATCAGTTCATCAGCCACTGCTTGAGGCATTCTAACCTGTCCATATAGCATGGGCAGTAGGTCAAGTTGAGCGATTTGATAGAGGTATTGAATCGGTGAAGTATCTGTGATGACATTAGGCATTGGCAAGATCTTTGACCAATTCTGCTTCCGTGAGGCGAAAGGTGTCTACACCGTAGTCAGCAAGTTTACTCAGGAAGACCGTTCGGGAAATGCCTGCCAAGGTTGCTGCAGTACCGGAGGACAATCGACCCAGTTCATAAAGTTTAACGGCAATAACCAGCAACATCTCTTGGCTCAGATTTTCAGGGGTCGTTTGCAGGGCTTGAAGGGTTTCGTCAGAAACGTTAAGGGTGATAGTGTGCATAGCTAGGAACTCATGGGAAACTACTTTTGCTAGTCACAGCATAACGTCTGCGATCGATCGCCCAGCCTCCCATCACCTGTATTTGCGAAAAGTTGTCCCTCAACCTATGAGTCTGGGAGGGAAATCGATTAATGTGGAGTAGATGAAGGAGTTGATACATTCGAGTTAGCGCATTTGTAAGAGGTGAAAGCCAGAAGATGTCGAATAATCAGTCTGGGTCATTTATTGGAGGGCTGTTATTTGGAGCCGCGATCGGCACCATTACTGGCTTGCTCATCGCCCCACGCACCGGCCGGGAAACGCGGCAACTTCTGAGAAAATCGGCGGATGCTTTACCAGAAATGGCTGAGGATCTATCGACAACGGTGCAACTTCAGGCCGATCGCCTGTCGGAATCGGCATTGAAAAGCTGGGATGGCACCTTAGCCAGGCTGAAGGAAGCGATCGCCGCTGGGCTGGAAGCTACACAGCAAGAAAACCACCTTCAGGAACGAATGGAATTGAGGGATAACTTCGATTCCTATAGCGCCAGTCCAAATAGCGGCAGCCTCAGCAAACTCCCGAATAATTCCTACACTGATGCCACCGGTAGCGCAGAGTTACCCCATACTTAAACTGTCCTTCTGCTCTCGATTCTCCTAAAAGCCCCGTGATTTTTGATCCTGTCTTTTTCCTCGGATTATCTATCCTGCTCGTGGCAGTTAGCCTCACTGCCGTGCTGATTGCCGCAATTCCAGCCCTGCAAGAGTTAGGGCGTGCGGCGCGTAGCGTGGAAAAGTTAGCGGATACCCTGAGTCGAGAACTGCCGCCGACCTTAGAAGCGATTCGGTTAACAGGGTTGGAAATTAGTGATTTAACGGATGATGTCAGTACGGGGGTTAAGAGTGCTGGACAGGTTGTGAAACAGGTTGATGAGAGCTTTGATGGAGCCAGGAAACAGGCCCAGCGCGTACAAACCACAACGCGGAGCCTATTAGCAGGGGCCAGGGCAGCTTGGAAGAGTTTTACGGGAACTTCTAGTCGCTCTGGACGACGATCGCCCGGACAGTTAGCACCAGCATCGAGACCCGAACTGGAGCAGGCATCGTCTAGTCGCGTTTCGAGTCGATCTAGAAACGGCGATGCGCCCCAGGACGAACAAATTTATCCTTCAGATTCCCCCCTTGTGCCGGATTCCTCACCAATTTCCCCTTCCTTGACCGAAGAAACTGGAGCTTCCAGCAATGCTCCCCTCGACCGTGGCATTCGCTCCCCAGAATTAGACGATCGCGACGAGTTGTAACCCCTGAGAAAACTTTGCATTTACCTTCGTTTATTTGGTTGTGGAAAATAGCGGCTTGGTCGATGGGGCTGGCGGTTCTGGCATACCTGCTGCTGGGTGCTACAGGCATTTGGATGTGGGCTGCGAGGACAGGAAACCGATCGCGCCCTGAGTGGCTGCGTTCGCTGCATTATTTGATGGGTGCAACTATGGTGCTGCTGGTGGTGCTGCTGCTGGCGATCGGGCTAGTGGGCACTTGGGGACATTACGGGAGCTTGGGACATTCGAGTCATTTACCCATTGGGCTAACGGTTGTTGCCTTGGTGCTGGTTTCAGCCGTCAGCGCTTCCCAAATCAGCCCTGAACGGACTTGGGTTCGATCGCTCCACGTTACGACCAACCTCGTTCTATTCGTGGGCTTCCTCTTGGTTTCCCTCACAGGGTGGGATATTGTCCAGAAATATTTACCGACTCCTTAACCATTGTCAACTCTTAAGAAATTATTGTTACAAATAATACCAACCCTTTAAACCCCTTCTGCATCTTTCAAACCATGTCTTCAGGCTTGTCTGATTCCCCACCATCAACCGATTTGGCTCCTGCTCAGGACACAGAGGTGCAGACCTTTCGCATTTCTCCACTCATCCGTATTACTCTCCTGAGCCTTTACGTCGCCCTGACTACCCCCCTCCCGTTCCTCGCGAAAATGACCGCCGCTCCTATTCCGGCTGAACTGCTGTGGCTCGGTATCGGACTAGGAGGCTTAGCTCTCCACGCTGCGTTGAGTGAGCAGGTTGTGTTGGACGATCGGCAAATTCAAGTGACCTATCCCCGCTGGGTGCCTCGGTTTTTTTGGGGGGGGTGGGCTTTGCCGTGGAGTGAGATCCAGGCATTGAAGCCACGATCGACTGGGCAGGGGGGTCTGGTCTACTACTTTCTGACAACATCAGGGACGGGATATTTATTGCCAATGAGGGTTGCGGGCTTTGCCCAATTAGTGCGTGTTGTGGAAGCCAAAACTGGCATTGATACTCAGGATATTCGTCCCCTCGCCCAACCGTGGATGTATTTGATTTTGCTGGGACTTACCGTTATTTTGCTCTTGATAGATGGCTGGACGATCGGCACTATTTTAAGTCTGGGACGAGGGACGTGATTGACCCAAGCAAGCCGATCGAGGGCGATGACCCTTCCTCCCGCCTTGGGCAGCATGGGTCTATCCAGAGTTTGGATATCCCTTTGATGCGCGTGGAGCAGGTAAGCTTGGCAGCCAAGGCAGCAGGTCAAGCTGCATCAGCTTTGATTTATTTACTTCAGGATGTCTCTTTTCAAGTGTTTCCGGGCGATCGGATCTCCCTCATTGGGGCTTCTGGGGCTGGCAAAACCTCGCTCTTGCGCCTGTTGAACCGCTTGAGCGAACCCACAAGCGGGAAAATTTATCTAGAACAGGACGACATTCGCCAGATTCCTGTGACGCAGTTGCGGCAGCAGGTCACGCTGGTGTTGCAAGAATCTAAATTGCTGGGAATGACGGTTCAGGAGGCGATCGTCTATCCCTTAAAACTGCGAGGACTCCCAAAAAGCACAATTCAGCAACGTTTGCAGGAGTGCTTAGAACAGCTACATATGCCAACAGAATGGCTGGAACGAACTGAGGTGCAACTGTCGGTGGGGCAAAGGCAGTTGGTTTCTCTGGCGCGGGCGTTAGTGATTCAACCCAAAGTCCTGTTACTCGATGAACCCACATCAGCTTTAGATGCAGGACGCGGAGACAATATCCTCAAGGTTTTAACTCAGGTTGCCTCTACCCGTCAGATTGCGATTCTGATGGCCAATCATCAGCTTGATTTAGCCCAAGCCTTTGCCTCACGGGTCTTACATCTACACCAAGGCAGGCTGATTCAGAATGTTGAGGTGGCACAGGTTAACTGGATGGGTGTTCGTGAAGTTTTAGCTCAAGCGGACAAGCAGACGGGACAAGACTGGTGATTCAGTGCAAGAGTTGACAAGAGACTTGGGGTGTAGATATTGATGTCTCGAAGCGTAGGCAGAATTGCTGCTTAGCAGCATGACACGCAAAAATAATTAGCAGGTTTGATTCCCACATCTTTGTACAGAGTAAAGTTAAGACAGTAAAGATATTAGTAACTACTCAGCCTACCCTCACCGTTCGGCTGAGCGCTCACGTCGAAGCCTAAATCCCTCTCCCTAAGGAGCTTGTCATTAC
>JARCMD010000525.1 GCA_030248885.1 Leptolyngbyaceae cyanobacterium MP9P1.79
AGCCATTGTTGAATCTGTCGTCCGAGGAATATAGCCAACGGTTACCGTTGCTGTTTAGTCTCTCTCGTGAGGAACTGTTGCATCGATTTGAGGCTTAGACCCACTCAGTCAAGCATCAGTGAGCCTTCTGGCATTGCGGAGGGACGATCGCCTCTAAAAACTCTTATGGAAAATTAGTCGGATAGTAACCTCAGTCACTCCATCAAGTATTCATAGGTTTTAAGTAACTTCTTTACCGTCTTTGCATGTTCTCGAACGATCGCCACGATGGTAGAGCTAGAGCCAGGCTCGATAATGATATCGCCTACAGTTTCTAGGGCCCGCTCGTTGATGGAGTCTACCAAAAGTTCTGGCATTGTCAGGTTGTCTTCAGCGATCTTTTTCAGCGTGGCGGCAGGTTGAGACTGTTCGGCGATCGCCTTCAGCGCCAGTAGCTCATAGTCGGGTAGCTGCACCATAAACTCAGTCCACTCACTCGACAACTCCTGAGACGACTTTTCCACGTCAGGTTTTTCTACATTGATCGTGGTTAAGGTTGGCGCAGGGGTGACCTTGGGAACCAACACTTCCACAGTCACCTCTGGGCGCACGGTCGCAGAACTGGTTTTGGCATTGGCTTTAGGCTGCGGCGTTGTAGACACCGTAGTTACTGGGGAAACAGGACTGGTTTGAGCAGGGGGCTGAGTGGCAACTGGAGAGGCAGGTGTAGCTTTTCCAGAAGGAGTTGGTGCTTGGCCATTGGGACTTGAGTCGGGACGCGGAACCGTTCCTTGCGCCGCTTGCACTCCGGTTGCCCCCTGGGATTTTTTTACTTTCAAGGTGTTAATTTCTTGCTCTAGGGCTGCCTTTTGCTTCTGGCGATCGGACACTTGAGTTTCCAATTGCCGAATCTCCCCTCGCATCGATGAGGCTTGAGCTTGCAAACGCGTCCCGCTCCCTTCTAGCTGTTGCTTTTGTCCTTTGAGAGCAGTCAACTCTTGTTCCAAAGCATCCTTTTGGGCGCAATGGTCGAGAATTTTGGTTTCGATTTGGCTTAGCTCGGTTCGTAGCGCCACAATTTGTGCCTGCAACTGCTTAACGGACGTTTGAAGCGGGGCTGAACCTGCCTCTGCCTCCTGTTTCTTCGCAGAAAGCGCCGAGAGGGATTGACTCAGGTCTACTTTTGCTTGCTCAAAGTTCTGAATTTGCGTGCGGAGGTTGTCGGTTTTGATCGTCAGTTGATACTTTTGATCTTTTAATGCCGAAATTTCCTGCGTCAGTTGATCCTTGATGGTTTGATTGGCGGCAACTTGCTTTTGTAATTGATTTTGCTCTTCTTGCAACGCTTCCAAGCTAGCTTCGATTGTTTGCTTAGTGGCAGCGGTGGAAGCTAGAAACTGATTTAGCTCTGTTTCCTGCCGATCGCGCTCTGGGTTTCTGGCGTAGGGACTTTGGGGCAAGTCCAAAGCGGGGGGCATCTCCTGCCTCACCTGAGGCAGAAGGGCTTTGGGTTCTACTTGGGGCGGCAGGGCGCGCTGAGCTGACAGATCCCAACTCAGGGCTTGGTGGGAGCGAGGCTGACTGGGAGGAAGTTGGTTCGCAGCAGGTTGACTGGGAGGAAGTTGGTACTGTGCCTGGGGAGCGTAATATTGATTGTAGCAAGTCTGATGCTGGCTGATTTGAATCTGTAACCCATAAAGATCATCCTCTGCCTGCTGTCTTTCGGCATCCAGATCGGTCAGCGACTCGTAAATATCGGTACGCTGCTGTTTCAAAGCTCGAATCTGAGATTTCAGAGCCGCCAACCGTTTCTTGGCTTCCTTGTCAGATCGTTGCTCTGTGAACAGAGATGCAGTGAGCGCTGAGGGAACGGCAATCAAGCCAATCAGCATTGATCTTGCCGGATCTTGTCCAGCAAACAAGCTTAGCCCAAAGCTGACAGCAAAGGCGATCGTCCCCACGAGAAACTGATTTTGCCACATAATGAACCGCATCTACCGCCCCATGAAAAGCCTTGTCATTACCAACATTTTTGAGAAATCGAAGATTTCTCAAAAATGTAAATCCTAAAACCATTATCTTCACTGCTCATCGTCAATAAGAGATTGTTATTGAAAACAGAAGCGGGGTCTGGAAGCCGATTGTATAAGCCTTTCAAAAGATGTTGGTAATGATCAAGATGAAAAGCAGGAGTTGGAAAGATAGCGCTGGATTCTGGGCTTCCCTACTTTGCTTGCTTCCCTAGTCTGCTGACTTCCCTACTCTGCTCACTTGCAAAAGTGCGCTATCTCTTAAGTTAGCTCAATCATACTGCTTGAATTCTTTAAGCCAAACTTTAGCATCAGCAGCCACAACAAGCGTCATTCAGATTGTGAAATCGTAACTACTCAGGCTTCTAACCTAATGTGGGGAATGCCCTCATCCCCCAGCCCCTTCTCCCTAGGGAGAAGGGGAGCCGGATTGAAGTCCCTCTCCCTAGGGAGAGGGATTTAGGGTGAGGGCAAGCTGAGTAGTTACGTGAAATCTTCAGCAACTCCCACCCTATCCCCCATGCCACCTTATTCTCCCTTCGCTCCCCTCTGGTCTCTCGATCCCACTGTGACTTATCTGAATCATGGGTCTTTTGGTGCGTGTCCCTTAGCCGTGCAGACCGTGCAACAACAGTTTCGATCGCAGCTAGAGCGTCAGCCTGTGCGGTTCATGTCCTACGAGCTAGAACCATTGTTAGATCAGGCACGTCACGCATTGGCGAACTTTGTGGGAGCGGATGTCGGTAATTTGGTCTTTGTACCCAATGCCACAACGGGGGTGAATACTGTCCTTCGATCGCTCACCTTCCAACCAGGCGACGAATTGCTGACGATCGACCACGCCTACAATGCCTGTCGCAATGCTTTAGATTTTGTTGCCGCCCGATCGGGGTTGCAAGTTGTAGTAGCCCCAGTGCCGTTTCCGATCGCAGATTCTGAGCAAGTCCTGGAAGCGGTTCTAGACCGTGTTTCAGCTAAAACTCGGCTAGCAATGCTCGACCATGTAACCAGCCAAAGTGGGTTGATTTTGCCCATTCAGCAGCTTGTCCAGGAATTGAACCAGCGTGGAGTCGATACGTTAGTCGATGGGGCCCATGCGCCGGGAATGGTGCCCCTGGAATTGGAGCGTTTAGGAGCCGCCTACTACACAGGCAACTGCCATAAGTGGCTGTGTGCGCCGAAGGGAGCCGCATTTTTGTACGTGCGCCCCGATCGCCAGGCTCCCATTCGCCCCCTCACCATTAGTCATGGTGCAAACTCCCCGCGCACCGATCGTAGCCGCTTCCATTTAGAGTTTGATTGGACAGGCACGAATGATCCCACCGCTTACCTGTCTGTACCCGCTGCCTTGGAGTTCATGCAAGACCTGCTGCCTGGAGGCTGGACAGAGGTGATAGAGCGCAACCACCAGCTTGTTTTGCAGGGGAGAAAGCTCATTGGTGAGGCTCTGGATGTGCCCCTCCCCTGCCCCGACTCCATGATTAGCTCCCTGGCAACGATCCCTCTCCCCGCGCCCGTCAACCCATCGCTCCAAACTGACCTATTCGACAAATTTCGGATCGAAGTCCCAATTTTTCCTTGGACTGACCCGCCCCGTTCACAAAGTGTCTCCAGCGGAGAATCGCTGCTGCGCCTCTCTGCCCAGCTTTATAACACGCCGGAGCAATACACAGCCCTGTCCCACGCTCTAACCTATCTAATCTAAGTTCTACTGCTGGGATGCAAGGTACGAGAAACTGGGGTTTTAGTAAGGATTGTTGTAACTCCCCCAAATTTACGCAGAACCCCGGTTTCTGGGGAGAGTTCGATCGTCCCCAAATCTCGCAGAACACCAGTTTCTACTGGCTACCCAGTGACTGAAGTGAAGCGACCTGTGCCTCTGACAGACTCAAGATTTGAACCACTTGCTCCAGTTCCATCCCCGTTGCAAGTAAATTCTGCGCTGCTTCCAGCAGTTGGGCTTGGGCTTGTTCCTTCGCCTGTCGTTCCTGTTCCTTCGCCCGTCGTTCCTGTTCCTTCGCCTGTCGTTCTTGCTCAGTGTCTGTCAAGAGCCAGTTGCCCTCTCGATCGCACCACCGCAACCAACCCGCCGTTACGCCCTCAAATTCTCCAACCCAGATCCCTAAACCAATCTCTAAATCCGCCAGCCACACTAGCGGCGCTTCTGCACTGAGGGCTTGCTCCTGGTATCGCCTCCCCTCTAGCTTGAAGTAGCGCAAGCGTTGGGTATAACGACTGTAGACAAAATAATAAGGCACTCGCAATTGGGCTTCGTATACCTCAAATTTCCCCAGTGGCTTTTCCGGTGCATCTTCTGCCGCTGAAAGGTTTTGTGACCTGCTGGCGGAGCCATCGTAAAAGCGCCCTAAGTCTTCAGCGTCCGTTCCTGGTGACAAAAACTCGACAATGACAGAAGGCGCAATGCCTTCTTGCCAAATTACATAACTGCGTCGCAGGTCTCTCTGGTCATACATCCGAGGCACATCGACGACGAGAAACCAGTCGGGGCGCTTGTGCCAGAGGGGATGGCGCACATCGTAGTAGAGGTTTAGGTCTGAGGC
>JARCMD010000526.1 GCA_030248885.1 Leptolyngbyaceae cyanobacterium MP9P1.79
CAAGAAAATTTTGAGGGGTCGAAGACCCTCAAAATTTAACTCCAACTAACCTCCCGGCTTTCAGCTACCCGTCAATTAATGATTGACAGACTACTAGTGTTCTGTCAAGAAAATTTTGAGGGGTCGAAGACCCTCAAAATTTAACTCCAACTAACTTCCGAGCTTTCAGCTACCCGTCAATTAATGATTGACAGACTACTAGTGCAGTCTACAGGAAATGAGGACGAAGAGGGTCGAACGTCTCTTAACCAGGGCTAGATAATTCTACTTGCCTCCTAAAGTTGCTCTTTGCCATTGCTAACCACTGCTGCTAACGATCGAGCTGAGCGGCTATCAATAACCTTTGCCATAACACCGATCAACCTTGAAAGTCCGCTCCAACCGGGTTGTTAGACCGTGTTAACTTTACTGAGTTCGACAAGACCTCCCTCAAACACCTGCACTGTTAGCTGATAGCCCTCCATTAGCGACATCCCAATCAAGGGATCTGAGTCAGCTTCATCAACCGGGATGGTCAACGGATCTCCATCCCAAACGACTATCGCTTCATAAACATTGAAAACACACTCGCTGCCGTCTCCAAGAATGGCGCGTCCTCGCCTTTTCCATCTTAGATTTAACTGGGCAATCAAGTCAGAAGGCAGCGAAAGCCAACCATCAAAGCCTGTGTCTACGATCGCATCTTGCGTGTAAACCTTACTATCGGAACCACAAACTGAAAGTGGAATAATCGGCTCAAAATCACGGACAACTCCAGCGATCATACGGCTCTCTTCGTCCGTCCGCCGAATCGACGCACATGACGGGAACCAACACGAATAATCCAGATTTGAGCATCTGGGTAACGGGCTTCGAGGCGATTGCAGGCAGCAACTTCACTTGCATCCACCTCAAAGGCTCCAGTTTCGAGATCTATCGCCACAATCTTGCCATGATTGCCTTCCTCAACTTGTTGACGCACCTGAGATTCATAAATCTCATCGCCCCGTCGAGCAAATTCTTCTTTGCTGTACCGGGGTTGTCGAACTGTCATAGGCTTGCCCTCGTTTCAATAGTTGCCCTCTCATTTTAATCTAGGAGATTGCACCCACGGTCACAGTTCCAACCGAGATCGAGTTTTTGGACAGTGCTGTGGGGAAAGAGATGCTGGGTTTCCTTTTGTCAACCCAGCTTACGGCGATGAATGATCGGACTTACTTGACAATACACTCTATGAAGTAGCTGTAACCTGACAGACTTTTACAGCTTGTTTCGTCAACTAGCGCAAACATATTATTACCAGTGCCGCCAACATCTTTGATCCGATACGTTGTTGAACCACTTCCAACTTGTAAGTTACCGTTGTAGCTCATTGTTTGGACGCTTATGGGCTGCGAGCCTAGCCGATACTTGTAACCAGGAAATGAACCACCATCTGGCGTTAAGGCAAACATGTTTTGACCACCACCACCAGTGGTCTTAATTTTGACAAGCACTGGTCTATTATCACCCTCTAGAACACCTGATACAAAAAGAACACTGCGTTCAGGTACCCACATCATGCCACCAAAGGACCGAAACTTCTGCTCTCCTAACCACTTTCCTGTGGATGCCTGTGTTTTTGTGAGTACTGTGCCTGAGTTGTTGATTGAGAGACTAATGTCTCCAATTTTCAAGCTCGACCTTGAAAATACGCCATCGGCATATACAGGTGTTGACGAAAGACCAATTACTGCCAAACCAAGAATAGCTGCTTTCTTGAACATAAGATCCTTTAAGCGAGAAGTAAGGTGAATCTAAACTGCTGGAACTGAATTCAATCTAATCTCCCTATATCTGCCTCGTCAGTCGGGGAAGGTCAGGAAAAAGTCGGAGAAAAGTCAGATGCACTTGAGCAAGTAATCACGCAAGTACAACTTCACAATAGAAGTTGCGGTTATTTAGCGATCGCACCCTAGTGTTAAACTTCCGGTTGCACCCAAACAAATAACCAGGCGGTCTAACCACTGCATAACAATATGCCTTTTGTCAGATATAACAGTCTCTTTATGAAATTTTCTATAAAGCGGCTAAGAATCCAACCAAACGTCCAATTCCAGTAATTAGGGATTGAGTTGTCTTAGCTTGCACAATGGCTTGGCGAATCGACTTCATTTTTTCAATATCTGCGGCAGTGCAGACAACGCCCTCCTCCAAGAGTTTTAACCGAGCTTGGGTATAGGCATTGAAGGCTCTGTCTCGTTCAGGTTTCAGATTCACCTTGTCATTGAAATCTGCCCGCCGATAATGAATGTCAATCCGGACGATTGTAGCGGCTAAGTCTTCGAGGACGATCGCATCATTGTCAGTCTGGTTGGGCATGATTGAACGTAGAAATCAGAGAGAATGCCCAATAGCTTATCCTGTGTGCCAAGCACTTTGGCAGCATAGCGCATAAAAAATCCCCCGCCGTTAAGCAGGGGATTTTTTATGCTCAACTAGAAGTCAACCTCAGGTTAGGTGAACTTACTAGCTGTTGAAGCAATGAGGAAGGCAGCGTAGGTCAAGACATAGCCAACGGTGAAGTGAGCTAGACCAATCAACCGACCTTGGACAATGGACATTGCCACAGGCTTATCTTTCCAGCGAACCAGGTTTGCTAGAGGTGTGCGCTCGTGGGCCCAGACCAAGGTTTCGATTAGCTCTTGCCAGTATCCTCTCCAAGAGATTAGGAACATGAAGCCAGTTGCCCAGACTAGGTGTCCAAAGAGGAACATCCAAGCCCAAACCGCTAGATTGTTCATGCCGTAGGGATTGTAGCCATTGATCAACTGGGCTGAGTTTAGCCACAAGTAGTCACGCAACCAACCCATCAGGTAAGTTGAGGACTCATTGAACTGAGCGACGTTGCCCTGCCAGATTCCTAAATGTTTCCAGTGCCAATAGAAGGTGACCCAACCAATGGTATTCAACATCCAGAACATTGCCAGGTAGAAGGCATCCCAAGCAGAGATGTCGCAGGTACCGCCTCGACCCGGCCCGTCACAGGGGAAGCTATAGCCGAAGTCTTTTTTGTCCGGCATCAGCTTGGAACCACGGGCATCCAACGCACCCTTGACAAGAACCAAGGTGGTGGTGTGCAGACCCAAGGCGATCGCATGGTGAACCAAGAAGTCGCCAGGGCCAATGGTAAGAAACAGAGAGTTCGTACCGCTGTTGATTGCATCCAACCAACCAGGTAGCCAGGCAGCACCCGCGTTAGAGGCAATACTGTCAGCGTTTGACAACAAGGTATCAAAGCCATACAGCGCCTTACCGTGGGCACTTTGGATGAACTGAGCAAACACTGGCTCAATGAGGATTTGCTTTTCAGGAGTTCCAAAGGCAACGACCACATCATTGTGAACGTAAAGTCCTAAGGTATGGAAGCCCAAGAAGAGGGAAACCCAACTGAGGTGAGAAATAATCGCCTCTTTGTGTTGCAACACACGGTCTAACACATTGCCCTTGTTCTGCTCAGGATCGTAATCTCTCACCCAGAAAATGCCTGCGTGGGCAAAGGCTCCTACCATCAGAAATCCAGCAATGTACTGGTGATGTGTATAGAGCGCTGCTTGGGTTGTGAAATCCTTACCTATGAACGCATAGGGAGGCAATGCATACATGTGTTGTGCGACCAAAGACGTGGCAACTCCTAGAGCAGCTAGAGCCAGGGATAGCTGGAAGTGTAGAGAGTTGTTAATGGTGTCGTACAAGCCTTGGTGAGGCAAGTTGAACTGCCCTTCGGTGCGGGTGCCAAAGAAGTTTTTGGCGTTCAGCATGTCTTTAATGCTGTGACCGATGCCGAAGTTGGTGCGGTACATATGACCCGCAATGATGAAGATGACAGCGATCGCCAAGTGGTGATGCGCCATATCGGTCAGCCAAAGGGACTCAGTTTGGGGGTGGAAGCCGCCAAGGAAGGTCAGAATGGCTGTGCCAGAACCTTGGGCAGTGCCAAAGAGGTGGTTTGCCGTGTCAGGGTTGCTGGCATAGGCTCCCCAGTTGCCGGTGAAGAAAGGCTGCAAGCCTGCGGGGTGGGGCAAGGTGGTGAGGAAGTTATCCCAACCGACGTGCTGACCGCGAGACTCAGGAATCGCTACGTGAATCAAGTGGCCAGCCCAGGCGAGGGAACTAACCCCAAACAGGGCGGACAGGTGGTGATTCAAGCGAGATTCGGCATTTTTGAACCAAGACAGAGAGGGACGGAATTTAGGTTGTAGATGTAACCAACCGGCAAACAGAAAGACTGCGGACAGGATGATCAGAAATACAGAACCTTGATAGAGGTCATTGTTCGTTCTCATGCCGATCGTGTACCACCAGTGATACACCCCTGAGTAGGCGATGTTCACGGGCCCAGAAGCACCGCCCTGGGTAAAGGCATCGATCGCAGGTTGCCCAAAGTGGGGGTCCCAAATTGCATGGGCGATCGGACGGACATTCAACGGATCTTTAATCCATTGCTCGAAGTTGCCTTGCCATGCCACATGGAACAGGAGGCTGGAAGTCCACAGGAAAATGATTGCAATGTGACCGAAATGAGAGGCAAAGATCTTTTGGTAAAGATTTTCCTCTGTCATCCCGTCGTGGCTTTCAAAATCATGGGCTGTCGCAATCCCGTACCAAAGCCGACGAGTCGTCGGGTCTTGGGCGAGGTCTTGGCTAAATTTGGGGAATTTAGTTGCCATAAGTCCTTAAAGATGAATCTTTTAGATAGCGGACAGGGATTCAGGGCTAGGGTATCAGCAATTAACAACCAGGTTTGACGTGATTGCTAATCGCTGAGTACCGATTACTGACTCACTGCAATGATTCGAGATAGGAAGAACGCCCATGTTGTGACGATTCCCCCTAGAAGGTAGTGAGCGACTCCAACAGCCCGTCCCTGAATAATGCTCAGAGCGCGGGGTTGAATTGCTGGAGCAACTCTGAGCTTGTTATGGGCCCAGACGATCGATTCAATCAATTCTTGCCAGTAGCCACGACCACTGAACAGGAACATGAGACTGAATGCCCAGACAAAGTGAGCGCCTAGGAACAGTAAGCCATAGGCAGAGAGAGCAGAGCCGTAGGAGCTAATCACCTGAGAGGATTGGGCCCAGAGGAAGTCTCGGAGCCAACCATTAATGGTGAGGGCACTTTGGGCAAAGTTGCCACCTGTGAAGTGAGACACTGAACCGTCAGGAGCAACAGTTCCCCAAACATCTGATTGCATTTTCCAACTGAAGTGGAAGATGGCGATCGAGAGGGAGTTGTACATCCAGAACAGACCTAGGAAGACGTGATCCCAACCAGAAACTTGGCAAGTACCGCCCCGACCTGGCCCATCGCAGGGGAAGCGGAAGCCCAAGCTAGCCTTATCTGGAATCAGACGAGAGCTACGGGCAAACAGCACTCCTTTCAGGAGAATCAGCACCGTCACATGAATTGTGAAGGCATGGATGTGGTGTACCAAGAAATCTGCCGTACCCAGGGCCATCGGCATCATGGCCACCTTACCGCCCACCGCAACTAACCCGCCGCCAAAGATGTAACTAGCCGGAGCTAGGGCATTGGGGGCCGTTGTGCCAGGAGCAAGGGTATGGAGGTTTTGAATCCACTGGGCAAAAACTGGCTGTAGTTGAATTGCCGTATCAGAGAACATATCTTGGGGACGACCCAAGGCCTGCATCGTATCGTTGTGAATGTACAAACCAAAGCTATGGAAGCCTAGGAAAATACAGACCCAGTTCAAGTGGGAAATAATGGCATCCCGGTGGCGGAGCATGCGATCGAGGAGGTTATTTTGATTCACCACAGGATCGTAATCACGCACCATAAAAATGGCCCCGTGAGCTGCACCACCGACAATAAAGAATCCGCCCAACCACATATGGTGAGTGAACAGAGACAATTGAGCGGGGTAGTCGGTTGCCAAGTAGGGGTAGGGAGGCATGGCGTACATATGCTGCGCCACAATGATGCTCAGGGAGCCAACCATCGCCAAGTTAATGGCAAGTTGGGCGTGCCAAGAGGTAGTCAGCACTTCATAGAGACCTTTGTGTCCCTCACCCGTGAAGGGCCCTTTGTGAGCCTCCAGGATTTCCTTCATGCTGTGACCAATACCCCAGTTTGTGCGGTACATGTGTCCAGCGATGATGAATAGAACGGCTAGAGCCAAGTGATGGTGAGCAGTATCTGTTAACCACAAACCACCCGTGACTGGGTTCAAGCCACCTTTGAAGGTGAGGAAGTCAGCGTAGGCTCCCCAATTCAGCGTCCAAAAAGGTTTTAGCCCTTCTGCGAAGCTGGGGAAGAACTGGGCCATCGCCTCGGTACTAAAGGCGTACTGATGAGGTAAAGGAATATCAGCGTAGGTTGCAATAAGCTGTCCGTTAAAGGTGAGGGGCTTACCCGCATCGATCGCGTCCATCATGGCGTTAGCAGGAAGGGCAACGTGAATCTGGTGTCCTGCCCAAGAAAGGCAACCCAGACCCAGTAATCCTGCCAAGTGATGGTTCATCATGGATTCCACATTTTGAAACCACTCCAATTTGGGAGCGCGTTTGTGGTAGTGGAACCAGCCAGCAAATAGCATGAGACCTGCCATCACCAAGCCGCCGATCGCTGTCGCGTAAAGCTGATAGGTATTTGTGAAACCAGAAGCTCGCCAGAGTTGAAAGAAACCGGATGTGATTTGAATACCCTGGAAGCCACCTCCAACATCGGCGTTCAAAATCTCTTGACCAAAAATGGGCCAAACGACCTGAGCGCTGGGTTTAATCCCTGTGGGGTTGGTCAACCAAGCTTCGTAATTAGAAAATTTCGCGCCGTGGAAGTACATGCCGCTGAGCCAGACAAACACGACGGCTAAGTGACCGAAGTGAGCGCTGAAGATTTTACGGGAAACATCTTCCAAGTCGCTGGTATGACTATCAAAATCATGGGCGAGGGCATGAAGGTTCCAAATCCAAGTGGTGGTTTTGGGTCCTTTTGCAAGGGTGCGATCGAAGTGCCCCGGTTGCGCCCACTTCTGAAAAGAAGTTGGCACTGGGTCTTTATCGACCACAATCCTTACTTTTGCCTCTCGCTCCCTTGGACTAACTGCCATTGAGGTTCTCCTCTACTTAAACAAGGAACGAGGATCTGTAGATAAATCTACAGTTTGTGACTGTGCAGCGATTTTTGCTTAAAGGCTTCAGCCCCCGCCTTATGAAACTCCTGTATCGCTACTACAGGATTGGGTGTTATTTGAAATGAAGGATACAGAACGTAATCGCTTGGTGGGCTGCGCCTCAGTCAAAGGAATCAATTGAGAGCAAGACCTAACCAAAGGAAGGGATTCCTTTATCGAGTCATTATAGATCTTGTGTTGCAGCAGGTTCTCCGACAGTTAACAATAATTCAAAGTCGGGAAATCGTGACGGCATCTCAGCTTGAGAGTTAAGGGTATTGGAATAAAAGTCAAGGGAACAAGCTGTGAGTTAACAAAACTCATTAATTCAACTGCGTCTTTGGCAATGGTTCGGACAGAATCAGGCGGCAATAATGCCGTAATTGCAAAGGTTTAAGTAGTGGGGATGGGATTTAATTTGACTCGGCTCTAGGTCTAAGTTGGCAATAAATCGGTCGAGGAGATGGTGATTGAGCATCCGGCGTTTAACACTCGCCACCCTGAAGACAGACGGCTCCTGCCCTGAGTGCTGTTGCCATGCATTGAGCTTCGCCAAATTCAGCACCGTGAAACTGGCATTAAAATGAAAGGCTAGCTTTTGGGCATCGCGAGCTTGGCAATCCCCTAGCCCCGTAAACTGCTTGGCATCGCGAAAGATAAATTCGATTTCAAATCGCATCACAGCACAGTTTACTGATGACCTGCAATTTCAGATCTACGGCTCCAGAGACAAAGTTTACCTTGGCATAGACTCCATCGACCACGAGATATTTGACTTCAGCAGGCAGATAGGGGCGCACACTCTTGAGATGGGAGAGATAGTGATCCATGCGATTCCACCCTGGCAACCTCGATTGAGCGGGGGTCTGCTCGGCTGACAACGCATAGCCTTGCTCAGTTTCTACATCGACTACTCCCACCACCGAAATCTCTAATCCCCTCTCAACTCGACTGGCGCAGCCATTCCAAAACTGACTGACTCCAAATGTTGCCTTGCCACTCTTGGCAACAAACGAGCAGTCCATCATCGCTAACATTAGGGTTGTTTCATTGTCCCGGAAAAGAATCTGAAAGTATTGAAAGCTGGATTAGCCCCCAGGAAGCATCGCTCAAATGGGAGCGAAGTTATAGGCTTTTCAAATTCTATCTGACGACCTTGATTTTCATCGCGAGGAATCTGACTCCAAGTAAACACCGCAATGTCAGGGACGGTTGGACGATCGCCGAAGTTACAACATAACTCAGGAAAAGCACGGGCAACGCGCTCAGGTTTGACTAAACGGTTAATGGCAGAAACAAGTTCTCCTTGAATTGCACTGTGTTTCCCTTGAGGCATGGGTTTCTAGTGACTAAACCAGCAAGATACCCATTAGCAGGTTTTGTTTCTGGTAATTGCAGGAACTCCGCTAATGTCAGGATGTTGGAGGGTGCTTGTACCATTTTGAAGCTGCCTGGAGTCTATTAGAGCAGATGCTCACATTTTACGGCTTATGTGAGTTGGGATCTAAAACCACCGTCGCGCAAGCGTCTCGCTTGCCTGCTAAATCTGGATGCAGGCTGGAAGCCTGCGCGACGACTGCTACCTGAACAACTCACATAATGCGTATTTTATCTGGATCAATGCGATAGAGTATCCTCCAATGAGTACGATCGCCTATGAATCCAACATCAACAATCCGAAGCCAATCTGAAATTGGCAGCCCCTTAAAAATTGTGCTACCTTTGTCTATGCCCATTGAGTGGTTCTGTGGATGAACCATTTGATTGATATTTGCGGACATGGTTTAGTGGTAAAACCTTAGCCTTCCAAGCTAAAGATGCGGGTTCGATTCCCGCTGTCCGCTTCGTTGAAATTGCGCTTTTCCCCGCGGCTGAGTCAGCGTCTCCAGGTCATGGGCAACTCTGAAGCGGAGGGGCCAGAATTCGGTTGAATATGGGTTTCGTCATCCAAGACTTTGATTACCTTGTTGTAAATTTCCTCAGCTTGCTGGGGAGAATTGCCGATGCTCGTTAAGCCAAGTTTGCCAAACTCCGAAAGGCACCCCATGAGGTGAAAGATAGTGCCTGTCTCGGTGCTAGTGTCGAAGTGTAAATGGTGATGAGCGATGATATCCATGAGATCGTTGGGGAGCAAGCCCCGGTAGCGGTCTTTTTGGAGATTGTCCGTGGCGGTGTAGTATTTCGATCGCCCCTGCCGACTGTAGAACAAGCCGCTGGAGAGGTCGTAGCGTCCATTAGTCAACAGTTTGAGGGTCATAAAGGGATGAGTGGTGCCTCCTTTGCGGAGGTTGATTTCGATCGCCTGCAACTCCCACAAGTTTGTCTCTGGATCATGCACTGCCAAAAAGTCCACCCCAAAGCGCTCCAATGCCCCTTTTTCTGCTAAGCACCGTCCCACCTTTCGTCCCAGTTCTTGCAAGGGCAGACGGTACGCCTCATCAGCGGGGAAACTGCACCCCAGGTAAATTTGGCCATCGGGGCCGCCTAGAATTTGGTCGTGGGTGGAGAGAATTTCCACATCCCCGTAGGGCGTGATGCAGCCTTGGACACTAGGCGATCGTTTCGTTTCCCCTTCAATAAAGGCTTCTACAATTGCCCCTAGATGGGCGATCGAGCTAGAAAAGTTAGCCCAAGTTTCATCCCTGCCTTGGAACCGCAGTCCGGCAAAGCTTTGATAAATTGCGTCCGATCGCTCTGAATGAGAGGCGACCCCCGGAGCCACCCGTCCCAGAGGTCTCAAGTCCAACAGCGCGTTTCCCTCTCCAGAAAAGCCCTCATTGAGCTTAATCACCATGCGCTGTAGTGTTGGTTGTCGCTCCCAGAGTGCCGCTGCCGCTTGGGCCAAACTCTCTGGGTGATACACTAGCTTACTGCCATCGGGGTAGGGCACCCCTGCCTCAGCAAAAATCTCTCGACTGCCACTCTTTGTGCCCCAGTACAACAACGTGGGGTCAAGGGCAAATAAAGGCACCTGTAACTGAAGGGACAGATCCCGCTCGGAAGGGGTGGAATTGTAGCAAATCATGTAGGACTGATCTGGACGCATGGCGCGCCGAATGCGTTCTAGCAAGCGGGGACGTTCCAGGATTTTTTGACTCAAGGGTTTGGGGGAAGAATCGTATACCGAAAGCAGGAGCAACCGATCGCGGGCATGGGAAAAGGGAATGCCTGGCAACAGTTGCAAATAGTAGTCAATGACGCTGGGATGGAGGGGCTGAGACGTGACGTAGACAAGGCGCGTGTTGGGATTGTGGAGCCGAATTAAGGAAAACAGCAACCGTTCTTCGTAGTGCAGAAACCCGTCAATTTTCAGCAATTCCTTCTGGTCCAGGCTTACAGAGGGAATCACTAGAATATCGGCAGGGCTAAAGTCAAGCTCTTCAATGGAATGCCAACGCAAGCGGAGTTGCGCCTGAAGTTGATGAAATTGTTCTAGATGAGATTCAGAGAGATCCAGTTCCATGTCCTCAGACCCCTACCATGCGTTCTATGCACTCCTATTATTAACTGCCCCACCGCTTGCTAAAGCAGCTTGCAATATATGGAAATCTGGGTTGTGAGACGAAGGAATCTTTGGTTTGAAGGGTGAAGGGTGAAGGGTGAA
>JARCMD010000103.1 GCA_030248885.1 Leptolyngbyaceae cyanobacterium MP9P1.79
CTAAGGGTCTGAAATAATCTCAGGAGACTACCCTCCTGTTCAGTTAGGGCGTAAATTCCCACTGGACAGGTTCCCACTGGTAATGATCGCCTTGGGAGCGGACATGACCCAGGGCTGGAAATGGCATGTGGTAGGCGATTACCATCGTGCGATCGGCAACGATTTGCTGCAAAAGTCTCCGGCGGGTGGCTGCGGCTTGTTGGGGATTGAAGTCAAATCCGGTTTGCCACTCAGGATGTTCTAAATCCAAGGCTTCGTTGAAAAAAACATCAGCCGTCACAATGAGTTGAGTCTGGTCTGAGGTGATGCGAAAGGCGGCTTGACCCGGCGTGTGACCTGCGGCGGCGATCGATGTGATGCCTGGAATAATTTCTTGGTCTGGCTGAAACCGATTGATTTGATTGCCGATCGCCCCCAAGTGCTTCCGGGCCGCTGCAATAATCCCTTGCTTAAACGGGTCGGGAATTTTTAAGGATGACAGGTCGATCGTGGGGGCTGTCCAAAATTGCCATTCCGCGTCTGAAATGTAGTATTTGGCGTTGGGAAAGGTAAGCCGACCATCGGTGGCTACAATTCCGCCAATGTGATCGGGGTGGGCATGGGTCAGGATGACGGTATCAATGTCTTGGGGCTGAACACCTACGCTCCGCAGGTTTCGCGTCAGTTTTGCCAGCCCCGCCCCCAATTCCACCCCGGCACCTGTATCGATGAGAACTTTGTGCGCTCCTGTATCAATGTAGAGGGCGTTGAAATAGAGGAACAGTTCGTCAGCCGACCAGAATCGCTCGATCATGGCCCGCTTCACGTCTTCGGGGTCTGCGATCGGGGCATAGATCGGTAGGGGCGGTACTTTCAACAATCCATCAGAAATGGTCGCAACTTTAAACGTGCCGACGTTGAACCGATAGGCTCCTGGGTTTGACTCGCCACTCCAATCTCCTGCTGCGACACTAGGAATTCCTACAGAGAGGGTCAAAAATAGGGTGAGTGCGATCGTACTCAGCAGTCGCTTACCGATCTTGAAATGCCTTTGTTTAACAAATTGAAGGATTGAATGACCGAGCCATGCCATGAATGTTTAGGGTGTGAATTGCTATTGTTGTAACTTAATTCTGCGTATTACTCAGCGACCTCTACACACCGCTTACATAATGATCTGTACATACTCCACCAGTGCTAAGCGGTGTAGGTCTAAGCACTACACTCTTCTCAGAAGATGTAGGCAAGGGGCTTAAGCCCCTTGTTCAACGGTGTGTAAACTCACGCCCCAGTCTTCGCTGGTTCCTTAACCTTCGGTGACCGCTGCTGTAGCGTCCTCAACTGGAGCATCTTCAGCTACCTCTGGAGCATCCTCCTCCACTACCTCTGGGACAACTTCGGCGGCTGGGGGCTGAGGCTTCGTGGGTTTGGGACCCCGCAGAAGAGCAGGACTAACGGCTGCCTTGGAGTCATCTTCGCGGGAATCTCTTCTGCCCTTCCCCTTTCCTCTACCCTTGTCCCTATCTCCGCCTCTGTCTCTATCTCCGCCTCTATCTTGGTCTTTGTCTCTGTCTTTACCAAGAATAGGACGACTTCTACCAGAGTCTGCAAATGATTGCGGCTCTGGGGTGAGATGGCTAGTATCTGGCTTGCTGGTCTCTAGCTTGTTAGTGTCTGGCTTGTTAGTGTCTGGCTTGTTAGTGTCTGGCTTGCTGGTGTCTGGGTTAGCTAGGCGCTCAGACTTTTTGATTGGACGTTCTACCATTGTTAAATCCTGTTGACTAGTTGTATCCTATCCTGCGATCGGGTTCAGTAGCTCAGGTAGTAGGGGATCGTCATCTGTCTAGGGCAATGGGAGGTGGCTGAAACACGATCGTCGCCCACAGTCTTAATTTTGTGGCAAACCTCAACTCAGGACGCAGACCCCATTAAACGCTCTGCTAACTTCAAGAATTCCTCAGCATGGACAATTTGCCGTGATGCATCTACCTCAGTCAGCCCTGACTCGATAGCATAATCTCCTCTGATTCGCTGGTCTTGAGCATGAAGTAGGGTGTTGTGAAACTCTGGTGGAGCGATCCCAGTGCGAACAAAATGCTCATCGAACGCGCTAATCAGATCAGAGTGACTGGAAAAAGCTAGTCCCTGACAGAGTAAAAATGCCTTGACAATGTAGGACATGGTGTAGTAGGCGCGAGACAAGGCAAAGTCGTGAAGCCCATCGCTTGTCAATAATTTGGCGGCTCGGAGGCTAGATTGAGCCTTTTGCAGTAGTCCTTGTTGTTCTGGTGTCAAATTGCAATTCCCTCCCGGCGAACATTGATGAAAAATAGACTGCGTTCGGTCTGAAATCGTGCGACAGCAACAAATGTTCGAGAGACAAGCACATTGTAATTTAGGCACAATTTGGATCGAATCAGCGGGCCCATTGTTCCAGGATATAGGCATAGAACCGATCGCCATCTACTTGGGTCATGGCTTGAATCGTGCGTCCACCGGGACTGATTTTGGTGCGTCCCTGGCTGCGGCCTGTGGTGACGATCGCCGTTTCCACCTCTCGCAACTGATAAAACTCTGGATGGGCCAGGTAAGCCGTCGCCAGCACATCCCAAAAATAGTAATCTTGCGGGATCACCAAGGCATAGCACTGTCCCGCGAAATCGGAAAGGGGAAAGCGCCGCTGTTTGCCCATGCGCTGCACAAATTCCGAGGTCACGGGCACCGTGTTGGTGATGTCCAGCGAACACAGCACGATCGGGATACTACTTTTCCAGACGCGATCGACGGCGATCGGGTCCCAGTAGGCATTCCACTCTGCTGAGCCATCCTGCCCCGACTCCAGCGCCTTTTCCACGTTGCCAGGTACCTCCAATGCGCCGCCCATCCAGATCAACTCTTTAATGTGGGACTCGATTTCAGGAGCCGTGTCGAGGGCAAAAGCCAGATTCGTCAAGGGCCCTGTAATCAGCAGCGTCACGGGTTCCGTCGCCTCTCGCAGCACTCGCACCATGAAGTCTTGCCCCGATTCGGGCACCAGACGCGCTTGGACATCTCCCTCGTTCAAAATGGGCAGATGGTCGATGACATAGGAATCGCGACGGTAGAGCGTCGGGAAGGGATTGAGTCCGCGCAGGGTGCTTTCGGCAACAGGAACCTCGGAGCGTCCCACCAGATCGAGAATTTTGCGCGTGGCCCCGATCGCGGGCTGAATGTAGCAATCGGCTGGAGTCACCACCACACCCAAGACGTGCAGATGCTCCATTGTCATCAGCAGTAAAACGGAGAGGTAATCATCTACGCCGCCATCGTGATCCAGCAAAACTGTGGGTTTAGCCATGATTCATCCTAAAACAATCCATTCTGCAACCGTTGGTAAAGGGCTAATCTTTGTTGCCATTGATTCCAGTAGTGGACGATCGCCTCTGGTTCAAACCAAAATATCTCAGCGGGTGCATCCCCGATCGCCACGACCAGCAAACCATGCTGCAACTGTACCCCATTGTCTCGGTAGAGATGGTTTACGGCTCCACAATACGCCACCATTTGCAGCGGATGATCGTACAAGCGCTCCACCGATCCCTTGGGTTTGTCGGCAGTTTTCCACTCACAAATGCAAGGCACACCGCGATAGGTGGCCACGCAATCCACTTTCCCTGCATAGCCCAGATCGTAGTGAAACACCGACCCCTCAACCAACCGCACCGATCGCAGTTCGTGCAACACAGGTTCAATGCTGTTCCAGTAGGGCTGGACTGAGGCTGAGCAAGGAGTCCGATCGCCCTGTAAAAATCGCTGAATCTGCTTGTGAGTTCCGGTGCCCCGACTACTGGCAGTGCGAGTAATCTGGTTCGCTTCTGCAACGCCAACACGTTGTCGCCAATTTGCTAGGGCTTGCCATTGCTCAGCGGATTTGGTGCGATTGAGAATCGTGGTCACATTGGGTAACCGCTTTCCCTGGGCATCCACAAAGTACTGCCCGCCTCCCTCCCGCACCTGTTTTGCGGAATAGTGGGGGAGGCGATCGGGTGTCTCTTCTGGATCAGTTGTCGGGGATGAGTGATCCATTGTGGGTGACAGAGTGGGTGACAGAGGTTGCTGAACGTTCACACTCAATCAAATTTCGTCTGGGTTGACCCCGATCGCCCGTAAGTGTTCAGCAAGACGCTCTGCTCTCTGATGTTCTGATTCAGCCCGTTGCCGCTCAGCCTCCCTTCCCTGCCGCTCAATCTCCCTTCCCTGCCGCTCAATCTCCCTTCCCTGCCGCTCAATCTCCCTGCCTTCTGCACCCGTGGGGATGAGTTGACCTTGCCGATCGCACCAACGCAACCACTGGCTCGGCACCCCCTCAAACTCTCCTTCCCAGAGCATTAACCCCAAGCCTGCATCCTCCATCCAG